>NZ_JBPULM010000031.1:0-421443 GCF_055814915.1 Paenibacillus sp. R-74696 | reverse complement strand
AAGCCTTGATTATCAAGGCTTCTGGAAGTTTTAAGTTATGGTGCGGTAGACAGGATTTGAACCTGCACGTCCATTGGACACTACCCCCTCAAGATAGCGTGTCTGCCGTTCCACCACTACCGCACATTTAGGGAAGTCTTACAAGAAAAAATGGTGAGTCATGTAGGATTCGAACCTACGACACCCTGATTAAAAGTCAGGTGCTCTACCAGCTGAGCTAATGACTCTCATTTAGAAAAAATAAATGGTGACCCGTAGGGGACTCGAACCCCTGTTACCTCCGTGAAAGGGAGGTGTCTTAACCACTTGACCAACGGGCCTTAATTGTCGCACACAGTGATATTAGGCGTAAAAAAAAGACCGGCATGTTGAACGGCCTTCCGTTACAATCACTTTGAGAAAAAATATGGCGGAGAGGAAGGGATTCGAACCCTTGCGGCTGTTACACCCTAACGCTTTAGCAAAGCGCCCCCTTCGGCCTCTTGGGTACCTCCCCATATGTGGCTCCCCGAACAGGACTCGAACCTGTGACAACTCGATTAACAGTCGAGTGCTCTACCAACTGAGCTATCAGGGAATACTTTGTTTTTCTCAGTGTTGCCTGTGAACCGCGGCGACAAGTAATAATTTATCATGTATCTGAATTTAAGTCAAGCGTTTTTAAAAATAATTTTCCGCGACATTTTCCACACGCATATTTAGCGGGATTTATCCGCCTTTTTCGCATGTATTCCATTCCACATTCCTTGCATACCAGCTTGTACCGAAACGGCTCAACACGGCGCTCCGGCAGCGATTGGCAGTACCTCGATCCACCCACCTGAGCAAGCAGCCGCTTAAAATCCTCATCGCGGTGCCGATAGCCTCTCTTCAATATATGCAGATGATAATGGCACAACTCGTGCTTAATTATTTTTTCTGTTTCCTCTACTCCGAACGTCGAAAGCTGATAAGGACTAATTTCAATATTATGCGACTTCATAAAATATCGCCCGCCTGTCGCCTTCAATCGGCCGTTAAATGTTGCCAGATGCTTGAATGGCCGCCCAAAGCTTTTGAGGGACACCCACTCCACCCATTGCTGGAGCTCCTCGTCTTTCATCGTCTGCACCATAAATCTTGATTCTCCCTTGTTCATTTGTTCTCTTGCACTCTAGTTTGCCAAATAAAATAACAACCGTAAAGAGGCCGGAAAAAGTGTAGCGGAAACCACTTCGTTTTTCTGGCATTTTTGCTGCCCATACGCTACACTGTCAAGTAGTGATGCACTTTTATGGCACGGCAGCAATAAACGGCTGCATGATGCAACGAATGTTTTGAGGGGAGAATCCAATCATATTATGCCAACGATGCGTTTTGTACTAATGAAAAACAATGATCAGGTCTTCTTTGTAGAAATGCCTGATACGCATGCCTATCAATTAAGCGCCCTTAACCTGCGCCTGCACAAGGAGCTGGACAAGCTTACTGCTGAGCAGGTGCCTGCGCTTCCATATGCGATTGCTGAATGTGACCGCGTAGAGCTGCACGACAGCTCGATTCGCATTGCTTCGGGCTTAGACTACATTAACGAGCTGGAACGCGAATTTGCGGCTGTTAAAGAGTCTGCTTACCCGCTTATTGCCCTACTCACGGAAATTCGTGCGCTGCAAGCTCAGCTTGAGCAGTGGTATGAAGATGAAATCGGCTAAATAGGACCTGCACGGACATTCGCCCTTCCCCATATGGTAGTAATACATCAGGGATGACCGGGAGGAGGGCGATCCGCAATGCCGCAGTGGCTGTGCAATCAAATGATGCGTGCGTTTCATAAGAAAGATCGCAGGCAAATTAAGCTGCTTAATGAATGCTGGTATTTTTATCGCAGCAAGCAAAGCACCAAGGATACGGATAACAACAACGAACTTACGATTCGCCATTGAGCGTCGTAGTACAGCAATGAAGCCTCCGGCTCCCACTCATTGAAGTGGATGCCAGAGGCTTCTTCGTTTGCTGCTATAAATTACATTTTGTTAAAAAACGTTATATCGTTGATCGGCAGACGCGTGCTCGGATGGCCGGTTTGGGAAGCTTTGCCGATTGGCAGCAAAATGTTCAAGGCATAACGCTCTGGAATGTTCAGCAGCGCTCTTACTTTATCGCGATCGTAGCCGCCCATAGGTACGGTATCGTATCCTTTTGCTTTGGCCACTTGCATAATTTGCATCGATACGAGGCCTGCATCAAATACAGTCACTTCATGCAGACGCTCTTTCGGAATGGACGTGTAAAGCTTCTGAGAGTTTGCAGCGAATGATTCGCTCATCTCCCTAGTCATAAGTCCAGCTTCTGCCATTGATCCATAAATGGTCTCAGCATTCTTATACATTTCCTGGTCGCCTAAAACGACGATAACAGCTGCTGCGTCCACAACCTGCTGCTGGTTGTTCGAGATTGGCAGCAATTGCTGTTTAATAGCCTCGTCTGTTACAACCAGAAAACGCCAAGGCTGCATGTTCGACGACGATGGTGCTTTTGCGGCAATTTCCAAAATTTCCGTAATTTCCGCTTCCGTCATTTTTGCGGTATTGTCATAATGGCGCACCGAGCGGCGATCGCTTAATACTTGATAAAAAGCTTGGCTTTGTTGTGTTTGTACAGTCATGATAATTCCCTCCAAAGTATCGTTTATATAAGTGCAATTCTTACTGTGCAAAATATAACACAGTTAATTTCAAAAAAACGTCTGCTTCACAAGCAATAGTATAGTACTCCATCCACTCACTTGTCAATCGTATATTTCTAACTATTTTATAGTTGGTTATCTATTCCCTTTTTAAGATCGCATACCCGTCTCGTCAGCTGTTCAATTGTCCCTTGACCCAGCATAGCGAGCGCGCTATTTTTTACTCCCTCAGAAATTTCCCCAAAGGCTTGGCGCATTTCCTGTCCAAATTCATGCTCTCCTGTCGTCTGCTCCAAGCCTTTGCATAGTGGCTCCCCTAGTTGAAGCGCCAAATACACATCTGCCAGCGTAATTGCGCCTGCAGAGCGGCTTAGCTTGTAGCCCCCGTCCTTGCCTTCCTTCGTTTCCAACAGCCCCTCACGGGCAAGCTCCGCCATTACGCGACGCAGCAATGTCGGTTCAACCTGAAGTCGTTTTGCAATTTCAGCGCTTGTGCAGGGCTGATCCTTATGAGCAAGTACGACGAGCGCCTGAAGCGCTATGCCAAACCATTTATGATGGGGAAAAGTGCTGCATTTCTCGGCTTGCATAGATGCTCATCCTCTCTGTTACTTTACAAGGCAACTCATGATAATCCCTATTAAGTATGACGGACTTGCCGACAATCGGCAAGTCCGTCTTTAAGCTTTTATTAACCAGGCTTGCGCATCGTGAGGCCAACACGCCCTTTTTTCACATCTACAGTCAGTACCCAGACGGTAACGGTGTCCCCTACAGATACAACGTCCATCGGGTGCTTCACAAATTTATCGCTCAATTGGGAAATATGGACAAGCCCGTCATTTTTAAGCCCAATGTCGATAAATGCCCCGAAATCGATAACATTGCGGACCGTGCCCTGCAGCTCCATGCCCGCGGTCAAATCCTCCAGATTCAGCACCTCGGTATGAAAAATAGGAGCGGGAAGCTCCTCCCGCGGATCGCGTCCAGGGCGCAGGAGGCTGTCTGCAATATCGCGCAGCGTCGGAACGCCGACGCCTAGCTCGGAAGCGACAGCAGCCACATCCAGCTCCGTCAGCTTCTGTTTAAGCTCTTCTGTGCCGAGCTGGTTCAGCTTAACGCCTAAATGGGCAAAAAGCTTGTCCACGACCGCATACGACTCGGTGTGAATTGGCGTAGCATCCAGCGGATTCGCCGCTTCAGGAATGCGCAGGAAGCCGATACACTGCTCGTAAGCTTTCGCGCCTAGCCGCGGCACCTTTTGCAGCTGCGCGCGCTTCACGAAACGGCCATTCTCCTCGCGATATTTGACGATGTTGCGGGCCGTCGTAGCATTAATGCCCGCAACATAGGATAGCAACGACGCTGAAGCCGTATTAACGTCTACGCCTACATGGTTTACCGCCGACTCTACGACAGCGCCCAAGCTTTCATCCAGACGCTTCTGGCTGACGTCATGCTGGTATTGGCCGACGCCGATTGCCTTTGGCTCAATCTTGACGAGCTCAGCTAGCGGGTCCTGCAGCCTGCGTGCAATGGACACGGCGCTGCGCTCAGCAACGTCAAGAGACGGGAATTCCTCGGCAGCAAGCTTGGAAGCCGAATATACGCTCGCCCCTGCCTCGCTGACAATAATATATTTCAGCTCAAGACCAGGCGCGGCTTGGCGGGCTTTAATCAGGTTCGCAATAAACTGCTCCGTTTCCCGTGAAGCCGTCCCATTGCCAATGACAATCAGCTCTACTTTATATTTATCAATCAGGCCATTAATTAGTCGCTCCGCTTCCACTACTTTATGATGAGGTGCGGTTGGATAGGATACGGCTACTTCCAGAAGCTTGCCTGTATCGTCGATGACCGCCAGCTTGCAGCCTGTGCGGAACGCGGGATCGACGCCAAGCACGACATTGCCGCGAACGGGCGGCTGCAGCAGAAGATTGCGCAGATTTTCCGAAAAAATCGAAATCGCATGCTCCTCCGCTTTATCTGTCAGCTCACCGCGAACCTCGCGCTCAATAGACGGTGCTATCAAGCGTTTATACGAATCCTCAATGACGGAAACAAGCACCCTTCTTACTGCTTCGGCCGTATGATTCCGTAAAATTTTACGCCCAACATGCTCATGAATCCGCTCAGTGGACAACTCGAACGCCACCTTCAGCACATCCTCGCGCTCGCCGCGATTAATCGCCAGCACGCGATGCGGAGGCAGCTTTCGCAGAGGCTCATTGTAGCTGTAGTACATTTCGTATACAGACTCCGCTTTCGCATCTCGTGCTTCGGTACGAATAAGCGAATGATCAAACGTATGCTTTCGCACCCAGGAGCGAATCGAAGCATCATCTGCTATATTTTCAGCCAAAATATCCATGGCCCCTTGCAGCGCTTCCTGAGCGCCGGGAACACCTTTGGCCTCATCTATATATTTGGCAGCCTCGGCGAGAGGCTCGCCTTGGCGCGGCTGCGACCAGAGCCACTGCGCAAGCGGCTCTAAGCCCCGCTCCTTCGCCACGCTCGCCCGCGTCTTGCGCTTCTGGCGATACGGCCGGTATAAATCTTCAATTTCCTGAAGCTTAACGGCGGCGTTGATCGCTAAGCTCAATTCCTCGGTCAGCTTGCCCTGCTCGTCGATAAGCCGAATAACCTCGCGCTTGCGCTCTTCCAAATTCCGCAAATATTGCAGTTTTTCCTCAATGGCTCTAAGCTCAGTCTCGTCCAGCTCGCCCGTCATTTCCTTGCGATATCTGGAAATAAAAGGTATCGTATTGCCTTCATCCAGCAAGGCGACAGCCGCTTTAACTTTCGTAACCGGGATAGCTAGCTGGGCGGCTACGCCTTTTATAATCCGTTCATTTTCCGCAGCTATTTGTTCCGCTGTCCGTTCCACCTTGCCAGTTGGTCCATCGAGCGCTTCACTCGTTATATTCGTCGTCGTATTTGCCAAGCGTTACGCACCGTCCTTTTTGCATTTTCATAGCCTGCTTATTTTGCCGCAGGCGGGCTTCTCCCTATTTTACCATTATGTTGGGCACGTGTTCAAAATCATTGCTCCTTATATGCTGCACAAGCCTGCATGCCTTCCTCAGGCAGCACAAAAACCGCCAGCCGCAAGCGGCTAATGCCACGCTGGCTGACGGTTATATTGCCTCTCTCATCATTCTTGCTTAAACAATTAGCGCGTAAACGGGTTATTCGCCTTCTCAAAGCCAATCGACGTTCGCGGACCATGTCCCGGATAAACTTTGACCTCATCAGGCAGCTTGTAAAGCTTGCCCTGAATGGAATCGTACAAATCCCGCTCGCGACTGCCCGGCAGGTCGGTACGTCCAACGGAGAGCCTGAACAGCACATCGCCGGAAAAAAGATCGCTGCCGCGCAGGAAGCTCACGCTGCCTGGCGAATGTCCTGGCGTATGCATGACACGGAATTTCTCGCCCAGCAGCTCCAGCGTCATCCCTTCATCCAGCGCATATTCCGCTGGATCGGTCGTCAGTGGCGGCGTTACCTCCTGCCAGCGCAAAGAACCATTTTTCCCAGCATCCGTCAGCCAGTCGGCCTCCAGATCGTGGATATAAACCGGGCAGCCTGCCGCCTTGCGAACCTCGTCCACACCGCCCATATGATCGAAATGGGCATGTGTAAGCAAAATCGCCTCAATATGCGTATCCGCAATCCGCTTCAGCAGACCTTTCGGGTTCATGCCCGGGTCAATGATGAGGCCACGTTCCTTGCCTGTTTCCTCATCCTTTACCGTGAGCAGATAGCAGTTCGTCTGGAGAGGCCCCAGCGCAAATGACTCAACTCGCATTTCACTCATCATCAATGCTCCTATTCTCCTATTTAGAACGACTCCAGCAGGTCGCGCAGTTCCTTCACAATAACTGAATGATAGCCTGTGCCTTCGCCGTAACGGCGGCCCATTTCCTGGCGGACAAGTCCAAGCTTCTCTTGATAATCCGCTGCTTCACGGTCTGGATTTTCCAGCTTGAATGCGGTCATCGCTTCTTGAACATGCTTAGGACGCGGTCCCCATTGTCCAAGCACATGGCCGCCTGTATCTGCAATAATAACGATCGGCACCGCACGGCCGCCCATCGTCAAAAACTGCTCCATCGTATCGAGATGCTCCTCCATAATGAGCACCTCTGTTGGAACGCCGCTATTTTCAAGCGCACGGAATACAACTGGAATATTGCGAATGACATCGCCGCACCATTCCGCCATCAAAATCAAGACGCGCAAATCGTCGCGGTTATTTAGTGATTCGAAATATTCACGATCGCTTTCATCGGTCCAAGCAAACTGGTTGTGCCAGTCTTGAAAGGCCTCTTTATTTTTCTCCATGCCGTCGATGAATTGCTGTGGGCTGATGCCCTTGTTCAATTTCTCTGCTACGCTTTTGCTCATATTCATTTACCCTCTTTCCTCTGTTATATGTATTGTAAAGCCATGCGTGTCAGGCTGAATTACGCCGATTTTTTACGTGATTTTCTAATTTTATAAAGCGAATAAATAATGATCAGCAATACGGCAAGAATAATAGCCGGAAGCACATAATCCTTTGATTGCTCATGAATATTTTCCCAATTTTCGCCAAGCGAGAAGCCCAAATAGACGAACAATAGCGCCCATGGCAGGGATGCTGCTGCAGTAAGAATAGTAAATAGCCAAAAATTCATTTTCGCCATGCCTGCGGGAATCGAGATGACCTGACGCATAACAGGAACGAAACGGGCTGTAAACACAATGCCGGAGCCATATTTTTTGAACCATTCTTCGGCAAGATCGACATGCTTCTTTTTAATCTTAATATACTTTCCGTATTTCTCCACCAGGGGACGTCCCCCGTATCTTCCGAATGCATACAAGATCCAATTTTGCCCAACCGCGCCAAGCGTCCCAAAAAAGACGGCGCCTGCGTAGGAAATTTCGCCTTTGTACACCAAGTAGCCGCCAAAACCGAGCACGATCTCGCTTGGAATGACCTCCATCAGCAAACCGATCAAAATGCCAAAGTAGCCAAGGCTTTCAATCCATAAGAGCAGTGCATGCAAAATCTCCGAAATCCTATCCATCACGCTTGCCTCTCACATCCTCTCTAAACTACTGCTTCGTCTGTTATTCTACCACACGGAAGGAAGGCTCATCCAGTCGAAACGATGCAGGTGACGATCATACAGGCGGAAGCATACATATAGAGGATAGAGAGGAGTCGGTCTGCCATGAAGCCTACTGCCCAGAAGCATGATTCAAGCCTGCCTACCGCTCGTAAAATAAGGCGTGCCTGCAGCAATGAGCTGTACCGTACGGCCAAACGTTTGAAGCTGTGGGTATCCAAAGAAAAGCATGATCAGGCGGAAAATTTATATTTTAAAAAGGTGGCTGTTCATCTGCTGTGGATTCACGAGCATAAAAGCAATCGCAAGCTGCTCGCCGATTGGTGGGATGAGAACGTCTCCGCTGAAATCGCCGAGCTATGGGAGACGGATCAAGCAAAGCTCAGCGTTGCCTTTCGTGAATCATTTGGCGGGTAAGGGCATACGAAAAGAAGCAGGGTATCATCTGCAGGCAATCAGCCTCTCCGAAATACCCTGCTCTTCACGCTTTTGTTAAGAACGCACAGCTTGCAGCCGCGGCTACTCTTCCCTTAGCCGTTCCAATGAAACGGTCTCCGTATTTAATGGATTGGAGCCAACCTTTACAGTCGCCATATTATTAGCTATATCCACATGCTCAATCCAGACGGATTTGCCATCGAGCTGCACGGCAATGGTTTGTGATGAATCATAAATTTGCTTGGCGCGCGAAGCGTCCATTAGGTTCCCTCCTTTTGCTTGATTGCTATCTTCCTTCTTCCTCCATCGTATCGGTCGTCGATTCATCAATAAGGCCATTATGAGGCGTTACATTGCCTCCTCCGAGCCCTTCGTTCACCATACGGTCAATATCCATAAAATAATCGGAGCGCCCTTCGTGCTCGGCATCAACGCCAGCATTCGCTGACACATTCTGATCTTCGGTTGTCGGCTGTTCATTTCCATCTGCCATCGTTTACCCTCCTTCCTTCATACGTTCTGCTAGCCTACTTGCAAAATATGCCCAGACCACAGCTGTTTCATTCATCAACAAAGAGCAGCTACAACAACGGGGACAGCATATGCGCCGCGGCTTCCGCCATCTTTTGCTTAGCAGGACGTTTCGTAAACTCAGCCAAGCTCAGCTCATCGCTGTCTTGCTCATCCTGCCGAAAATCCCTCTTCAGCTGTGCAATTGAGCCGGGATCAAACAAAAGCGCATTTTGCTCATAATTGTTGTAGAAGCTGCGCATGTCCATATTCGCCGTTCCTACTGACGCCAGCATGCGATCAATGATGAGCACCTTGGCATGAATAAAGCCTTTTCGATAGCGAAAAACCTTAATTCCCGCCTTGAGCAGCGGCTCTACATAAGACAGCGTAGCCCACAATACAAGCTGTGAATCACCTTTGCCCGGAATAATGATTCGTACATCGACGCCGCTCAGCGCAGCTACCCGAAGTGCCATCAGCAAGCCCGGGTCGGGTATAAAATAAGGCGTCGACAAGCAAATGCTTTCTTTCGCAGCCATTACCGAAGCAACGACTGACTCCAATATCGGCTCTCCGATTTGATCAGGACCTCCAGGCGTAATGAGTACCGGATTACGGCCGTCGCAATAATGCTTGGGCATATAACGTTCATCATCCAGCTCCTCATGTGCAGCGAAAGCCCAATCGCACCTGAACAGCTGCTGCAAAAAATAAACCGCATCTCCCTCCAGCTGCACATGGGTATCCCGCCAAAAACCAAGCTTCGGATTTCCTCCCAAATACTCATCGCCTATATTAATGCCTCCAACGAAGCCGATTGTGCCATCGATGACTGCGATTTTACTGTGATTGCGGTTGTTCAGCCTTCGTTCATACCATGCATGGCGCGGCGGTAAAAAACAGCTCGTCTGAACGCCAGCAGCAACAAGCTCTTGAATATAGGCTTGGCTTATATTCATGCTGCCGATGCCATCATACAGCACGCGAACCTCTACCCCCGCCATTGCCCGCTCGATTAAAGCTTGCTTAAAGCGCTGTCCGATTCCATCATCCCGTATCGTATAATAATCGAGATGAATATAGCTCTTAGCCCAGCTAATCGCCGCCAAGATCGCTTCATAGGTATCCTGCCCATTTTGGAGCACCTGGACTTTGTTGCGCAGCGTAATACAGTGGCCCTTCGAAGCCGTCAACAGCCGGAAAAGCTGCTCTTGCCCATTAAGATCAGGACTTCCCAACAAATCGGCGAAGCTTTGCGCATTATGCGTCAGCTCCCCCGCTAGGAGAAGCTTCTCTTGAGCGAGCCGTTTATGTGTATGACTGCTTTGGCGATTCACCGGCCGTGCCAGCAGCAAGTAAAGCACAAGCCCCAAAATCGGCAGCAGCATCGTAATCGTGAGCCAAGCCGCTAGTCGTGCAGGCCTGCGATATTCCATGGCGAAGATAAATACAAATTGCAGTAAATAAAGCCCTAGAACGATGGCCAGAGCTATTATAATCAACCAACCGGACATGAAGGTCCCCCTTGTTGTGCCGCTCGTTTAAAACACCACAAACCTACTAACTTGTGCAATGTAATACAAACAATCAGCTTGCAGTTACAATCCTGTTTGTTTAGTGTCCGCGGTTCATCAATCCATTATTCGCTTGTTTACACAATAAACAGCACGCCACCTCAATTACCAAATTGAGGTGGCGTGCTGTTTATTGCTTTACAATGCTGTTTGCTGAAAGCTTCGTTAAGCATATCTGCTAGTAAGGCTAGCCCGTACGTTTCATTGGAGCCGACGCATCATTAACACGATGCATTCTATCCCAAATCAGCTTATGCATGCTGAAATACCTACACAAAAACACCGGAAGACGCTTATGTTTTATGCCTAGTTTGTAGCCAATAAGCTTCGCTGCCGATTCAGCAAAAAGCACAGGAATCAAATGATAACGATGCTCTTTCAGCAAGCATTTCAGCTGGGTTTTGACCAGCTTGAAACCAGGCTTCCCTACTTTACTGTATGGAATAATCCATTCGTTGCGGCACATCGATACCCCATTGTCAAAAAAACGCCTAAACTGCTGCATCAGCGTATAATCATGGGAATGATAAACCCCAGCTTCCGCGGCATAGGCAATGCTGTATCCGTTCATAACACAGGTCGCGGCCATAAACATATCCTCATTGAAAATAACAGGAGCTGCAAAGCTTCCCATCTCATAAAAGGTTTCTCTGCGATAGGCCGCGCATACATTCGAACAAATAAATGTTTGAATGCCCATTTGATCAATATCTGCTTTAGATTTCAATCGCGGCTCAGGCGGATAATTGGATGATCTGGCCAGCCTCTCCAGTATTCCTGCATGGGGATAAGGTATTTGCCTTGCGTAGGAGCAGGCGGTTCTGGGATCATCAAGCAGCGGCTGGATAAGCTTTTCAAGCAGCTGTTCATCATAGGGCAGCGCATCCTGCGTCATAAATACGAAAAAATCGCCTTTTGCCTGAGCAGCCGCTGTATTGCGTGTACCACCATGATCAAACTCACTGCGCAGCACCGACAGCACCCGCGTGCCTAGTTGACTGGCCCGCTCCGGCGTACTATCGTCTGACGCAGAATCCATAACGATAATTTCGTAGGGCTGCAATGTTTGTTTCTGAAGCCTTTGAATAAGCTCAACAAACTCCGCTCCTGCATTTAATGTAGGAATTATTACCGAAACCTTCACATTTGTATTGCGGTCAGTAAGCATTTTTATTGACAAACCCTCTCACAATCGTCATTACGATGATTTTCAAATCCAAAATAAACGTCCAGTTTTCAATATAAAATAAATCATGCACGATTCGATCCTCAATGGAAGTATCACCGCGCAGCCCATTCGTCTGCGCCCAGCCGGTAATGCCGGGACGAATCTGATGCTTAATCATATACTTCGGAATCTCTTCTTTGAACTGGCTAACGAAGTAGGGACGCTCAGGGCGCGGCCCGACAACGCTCATATGTCCGAACAGCACATTAAAAAACTGCGGAAGCTCGTCAAGGCTTGTGCGACGCAGAAAGCTGCCAAACTTCGTACGGCGTGGATCATTTTCCACCGTCCACTGGGTATTGGACACTTCGCCAGTTGACACTCGCATCGAGCGAAATTTATACATAAAGAAATTTTTGCGGTTCAACCCCATCCGCTCCTGCTTAAACAGAACCGGTCCAGGAGAGGTCAGCTTGATGCCAATAACCGTTGCCAACATAATGGGTGAAGTAATAATAATAGCAATAAGCGAGAAGATAATATCAAAGCCGCGTTTTAGCACACGATTACTTAGCTCATCTAGCGGAACATCCCGTACATTGATGAGCGGAATACCGGCAAAATTATCAAAAAACGGCCTAGCAGGCAACAAATCAAAAAAGTCTGGGATAATTAGCGTCTTCACGCCTGTCTTCTCGCAAGTCTCAATGATCTGTGCGTATTTCTTATGCGCTTCGAGCGGCAATGCAATAATAACCTCGTCAATCGTTAGATCGTTCAGCTTCTCTTCAAGATCGTCGAGTTTGCCGATAATCGGCTGCATAAACTGATGCTCCTCCGCATGCTCTCCCTGATAATCGTCAAGAAAACCGACTGCTTCATATCCCAGTTCAGGACGCTTCTGCAAATTATGATAAAAGCTGCGCCCCACTGAGCCTGCCCCGACAATTAACACATAACGCTTGTTGTAACCGCGACGCCGAAAGGAGAACAGCATAGATTTTACAACATAACGATAGAGAGCTATAGCTGCAATATTCATCAGGAAAAAGATTAAAAGTAATTCCCGGGAAATATGGACTTCACCTGTGAAATAAAATAAGCTGAGCAAGAACAGGAAACTGATCGTCTGAATCTGAATAATCTTCAATACTTCATAAGAATAATTTTTGCGCCGCTTAGGCGAATAAAACTGCAAATAAAAACCGACTACGACAGCTGAAAATGAATAGACGGTTCCCCAAACCAAATAGGTGGAGAAAGGAACAGAATTCACATAGGACAACCAGCCACTATAAAATTTAAGCCAATAGGCGGCAAGAAATACAATTAACGTACATAACAGATCCGCAAGCATATATAACTGGGACAATATCCTCTGGTTTTGCCGGATCATAAATGCAAATTCACCCACATTCTATCAGATTTCGACTCTAGTAGTATTGTATCAAAATAAGGATGCAAAAAGAACCCCATATGTTTCCACATGGAGTTCTTTTTGCATCCTTGAAACAACGGAAGCCCGAGCAGGTGCCTCTGTTTATTTGAAGTCATTTGTCTTGTAACCTAACAAGCAATCGAATAAAATCAAATGAAATCACCTGAAAAAATAACACAAATTAGATATTTATGTATAAAATTCAATTTAAAAACCAAGTTTTTTTAAAGTAATTTAATAATAATTAGCAAATGGTCAAGCAACATACGACACTTAAACCCTAAAAGCAATATGTGCGGTTTTCCATCCAAGACAATTTTGGGGTCCTTATTAATAAGGAACAAAGCGCACGCTAATTCCTCTTCCGAAGCTTCTGCGAAACCATAGCCTTTGGTAAAGAACTCTCCTAGCAGTCTGTTCGCATTTTCATTCTTGCCTGCTGCCAAGAGGAATAGAAACCGGAAAAATAAACCTCAAAAACTAGGCAAAGTATTTAGGCGTTCGTGGTAAGCAAATTCTTTACCGCAATCAACGGCAACCGTTACCAATACAGATGCCGTGAGCGAATGGACAGCCTTAAGTCAGGTTTTTCAGTGGCCTTGGGTGAGCATCGGTTGCTGTGCAGTATAATCCTACTACGTCTATAGTATATTTTTTAAATTTTTTATTGCTTATTCGTAGAAAACTTGACTATTAATCCTTTGCAATAATCAATAATCCAATAAATCAAAAATGATAACCCAATAGACATTGCCAAGAAAATAATAAATTGGGTCAAGTCAGTATAAACCTGCCCGTTAATAGTAATTACTCTATATAGCATTTTCACATGCCAAATATACAACTCTAACGAAATAAAACCTATAATTCCCCAAAATCTAAAGTTAAAATTAAATTGATATAAAAACAAAACGATAAACATATTAAAAACCAATGCAACTATAATATTATAAGGATAGCCAACCGTCATAGTCTTATGATACAAAAAAATAATTATAGGCAACAGAAGAATCATAATTAATGGAATATTCACCTTTTCAAAAAACACAAACAAAATTTCTTTGTATTTTGCAACGGCTAATCCTAAAACAAAGCATGCAATGCTATTATACCAAGTATCTGATATACCAAGCCTATTCAGTGTAATCATATACAGAATAATTATACCAAAAAAAACAAGTACGTCATATTTCCCGAAATATTTAATAACAAAGTGAAGCAATATGTAAAGACCCATTAGAACAAGGATAAACCAATATCCTGCATTGAAAATATTTAATTTATTCACAGACCATGATTGATCAAAAAGGAGAGTATCAACAATGTTAATCACTTCAGTAATAACAAATACTTGAAGAACCTTTTTTACCCAATGAAACTTTTTTAGTTTATTTTTGGTAAATGACATGTAGTTAGCATATCCTGATAGTAGAAAGAAAAAACCTACCGCACAACTTCCTGTATACATAAATATTCTACCTGAAAAATTAGTAAAAGCTGATACATGCTGAGCATAATGATTTAGCACTATAACTACAGCAAATATGCCGCGTAAAGTATCTGTACTTTTCCTATCAAAAAAATCTATTTTTTTCTCCTGTGAAGACTTAGATTTAAATAAAACCGAGATCAATATCCATAACCATATTGCGCCAAAAAACATAAACTAAAGTCTCCTTTTTGAATATAGATAAGGATAGAGCACATCCAAAGTGAAATAAAGAAAAGGGGGATTTTCACTTCACCAGAACCTGTTTTTTAAAATTTTCTGGTGATTCATTTCATGTATTCATTGCCTCCTAAAATAGCTACTTCACTACGTTTTTCCTTCATCTTGCGATAGATTTGCCTGCGCTTTCGCAGCATGGCAGGCAGCATTTTGAAAATAACGGGCCAAGATCCAAGCAGGCCTGGTTCTCTAAGCAGAATATACGCAAGCTTCGCAGCTTCCACGAAAATCAGCAGGGGAACCAACCAGAGCAGCTGCCAGCTGATTGGCTCATTTTTAATAAGCGTGAACCAGCGGTTCTGATAAGAGTGCCTCCGGATGAACAAGGGAACAGAACGGCGCCCTCCCTGCTTCCATCCTCGGTGATGAAGCGCACCAGCCGAAGGCACATAACTGGCTTTCCAGCCTAGCTTCTGCGCCCGACACGCCACGTCTACATCCTCTTTATAGGCAAAATAGTCCTCATCAAAAAACTGTCCGTCGATTTGAATATCACGAATCATAGCCATGCGATACACTGCCGCTGCTCCGGATACCCCGAATACTTCCATCGGTTTGCTCCAATTCACGGCAGGCTCATCAGTGGCCAAATCATAGGCTTGACGCGTGCGGCGCATGCCAAGTCCTGCACTATCCATCTTAGAAGGATCAGAACCTAGTACTAGCCTACCTGTCACACTGCCAACTTGCTGATCGCTTTCCATGAAAGCTACCGCCTCCGCCAAATAATCCTTCCCGAGCGTCACATCGGGATTAAGAACCAGAACATAATCGGCATCGGTTTGCGAGATAGCCTGATTTTGCCCGCCGGCAAATCCATTGTTTATGCTATTGGCGCTAAAATGAATATTTCCTTTCAAGCCCTCATTTGCGGCATAACGCTGCACAATCGCTTGCGTTCCATCACTGGAAGCATTATCAATAACAATAACCTGCTCTGGCCGCAAAGTCTGACTCAGAACTGCATGTAAGCACGCTTCAATATCTGAAGCGCTATTGTAGGTCACGATACAGACGCTTGCTGTAGCCATTACAACTCATCACTCACTATCTTTTACACACTAGTTTAGAACTTCATTATTTAAGCTCAACCTTAAACTTTACTGGTTCCAAAAAATGCGTTTTATCTGCTGCTACAATTACGAAGCTAAACTGTCCTGCCTTCTTTAAATCTGCAGTATTAACATTAAATGTAAACCCAGTATTTAATAAGTCATTATTCTTAAAATGAGTTGCTACTCCTCCATGAGGTGTTCCATATACTCCGGAATAATACTTATCTCCAACCTTCAAAAATATATCACTAATTGATTTATTAGTTGTCGGATCGAATGCCCAACCACTTAAACTCACATATTTTTTTGAATCATCAATAATTATTGTACCTTGCTCATTTACCAACTCATTATTAGTATAATCCAGATACAAAGATGAATCACCAATTGTAGGTAACTTTGAAAAAGTAGCAAAATTATTAAATGTTTCAGTAGAATTAGATAAAACATTCATTGTGTGATCAAACATTCTTTCCACGCTTTCAACTATAACTATATCTGGTTCGGTTAAATCAATGAAGCTTTGAATTTTATTCATGTTATCTGTATGAATAAAAGTCATTTCTGAAAACGATTCAGCAAGTTCAGGAATCAGCATCCCATAAAAGTAACTATCACCTAATACAAGAGCCTTAGGTAATTTTTTATTACTGTTCTCAAAGCTATAGGATACATTATTATAAGTTAAATTTATATCATTAAAAACACCGTTAGACTGAACCGCCGTACCTGTATATTTCGGTGTAAATGCATAATCTAATTCTTTAAATGGCACAGCATTATAAACCTTGACTTCCCGCTCATAGTTCGAAATGTCATAATCCTCAAATGACAGCATATTCACATTTGGAAGGTATTCCTTCACCTTCTTCATCAATTCAGTATATCCAATAAAAGCACCATACTTATTCCAGTGAGCATTGTCATATCGAGGCGAATAGACTGTTGCATCAGATTTAGCTTTCATTAGTGCATCTTCGGGAGTAAAGAAATTAATATTTGTATTTTTTAATAAGTAATCTGTTATGATGTCAGTTTTAGATATGTCGCCTACCTTTAATATGGTATCAGGATAATTTTCAGGATAAATCGTTTTTTTATCTAAATTCAACATCATAATCATTGGAATGTTTTTCAGTTTCAAATAATCATTAACTTTTTCCAATGAATTTCCCCAAACTTTAAGTTGTTGTTCGGATGGAAGGCTTAAATTTTGATAATCCTTAATAACATCCGAGTTTACATAGTATAACCAATCATCCTTACCGATCATAGTATCTGTCTTCGTAAGTTTACCAAATAACTCATATTGAAGAAGCGTATTTGTCATTACGAGCTCGTCTCTAAAGCCTAAATTATCATTTAGCCATGTCTCAAATTCTCTGATAAAACCAGTGTTTATATTATTGTCAGGTGTTCTGAAAGAAGGGAAAGAAGCCAACACTCGATTTTCTGAAGCAGATATTTTCCCTTCTTCCAAGTTTACTTTAATTATAGGAACCATTATAGAAATGAAAAAAAATAATATCATTAAGATGTTCAACACTCTGAATGCTTTCATTGATTACTCCTTAAAATCTAAAATAAATAAAAGGATTATAGGTCGATGTTGCTAAGAACATAATACAGATAATAAAAATTAAAACGATATAAAGATTTTGAACTAACAAACTAAAACTACTATGCTCTTCATACGATCCTATATTCGTTCTTAAATATTTAGCTATTGGCAATGAAGCAATAATCGCTATAATTATTACGGTTATCGTCATTGGATCTAAGTAATACCATACCGTAAAGCCTACAGCAGTAGGCTGAACAACACCAAACATTATTTTTAGATAGCTAATGGCATCATCTAAATTAGGAGCCCTGAAAAATACCCAGCCAATAATGACAATTAACATTGTATATAGCCACGTCAATAGGGCAGGAATTTTAAAGCCCCACTCTCTCTTCTTCAACACTCTCTCAATTATTAAAAATATTCCATGCCATAATCCCCATATAACAAAGTTCCACGCAGCTCCGTGCCATAATCCGGTGACTAGGAAAACTATAAACAGATTTGCATATACATTTCCTCTTCTATTGCCACCTAGCGGGATATACAAATAATCTCGGAACCACGAGGAAAGTGATATATGCCATCTGCGCCAAAACTCCGTGATTGATTGCGATATATATGGATAATTAAAATTTTCCAAAAATTTAAAACCAAACATTCTAGCTAAGCCGATGGCCATGTCCGAATATCCTGAAAAATCGAAATATAGCTGGAATGTGTAACAAATTGCCCCTACCCATGCCATGGCCATCGTATTTTGATCCTGAGGCAATCCGAAAATATTATCTGCGACCGATCCTAATGAGTTTGCTATTATCACTTTTTTCCCAAGTCCTAAAACGAATCTTCGGATACCATGAGCAAAATCATCAATAGTTGTTGTCCTATTATCAATTTGATCATGTACGTCAACGTATCTAACTATAGGCCCTGCTATTAATTGTGGGAAAAAGGCTTTGAATAACGCAAATTTCACAAAGTTTTTTTGAACAGACACTTTGCCCGAATAAACATCAATAACATAAGAAAGACCTTGGAAAGTGAAAAATGATATTCCAATAGGCAGTATAATGTGATGTAATTCTAGGTTAGATTTTACTATATTATTAATAGTCGATATAGCAAAATCAAAATACTTAAAATAGAACAGTAACCCGCAGTTAGCTACAATACCGAGAATTAAAGTACCTCTGCTGATAAAAAGGTTCGAGCGTTTTTTACTAAATGTGATTAGAATCCCGAATAAGTAGTTAATTATTATAGATAATATAATAACAAAAACGAATTTCGGTTCTCCCCAAGCATAAAATAAAAGGCTCGCTATCAGCAAAAAGGCATTTCTATACTCTATTTTCAACAAGTAATATCCTAACAATACTAAAGGAAGAAAACAAAATAAAAATATAGTCGAACTAAAAACCATCTTCAGAACCTCTTTCGATCATAAACTATAAAGAATTTCTTTATGGTCTACCTAGAAAACCTATGCTTCATCCTTTTTAACATATTAAACACCGGCCTAGGCAAGCGCTGCTTTAATTTCACCTTCATTCTTATGAAGAATGAATTATTAAAGGTAAGATTATTTCTAAAATTAGTTAGCATTGTATAGTGCACTTGCGGCCCACACTTATCAAAATATGCTATATTGATTTCACGAAGCATATAATAGAGATTAGTTATCTCAATTCTTGCATAACTATCTGCTAATGCCCAACCAGAGTAGTACCCATCATTTTGAACAACAAAAGGATAAATCCTTTCTACGGCATGGAGCAGTGATCCATCAGTATTATTAGGTTCTTTAGGAAAATCCTCATAGTTCCAGTCATACTCAAATAGAGTTTTTAAAGCTTTAGGCCTAAACCAAAACATTGTGCCAAGCGGAGCAATTGGCTCTTTATGAGAATGGAAATCCACATTGAGCTTGAGCTTTTCTGCAAGCTTTCTAGTATTCTCAAAATTCGAGCCCCACTCAAAACCAATTGTTGAATAAAAATGAGCATGACTTGGTGTAGGTGGCGTTAACATGCCTAACCTTGGATTTTCTTCAAATGTACTAATAATATTCTGAACATAATGCTCACTTTGGAGTATATTCTCAAAGCACTTATAGGAGAATGATTCCCCCACTGCATGTGGTTCAACCTGAGTCGTTTTTTTGTCATGTGCAAAGCAGACATAATCATAATCCATTACAAAATCTTTGCTGCCAACTAAAAGGGCACTTACATCTCTTCCTCTATTTTCAATTAGAATAACTTCTAATTTTGCACAATCAAGGCTTGAAAAAACCTCTAAAATCTTTTTCTTTTTCTTTTCTGTATCTGTCGTAATATATACATCGGCCTCTGAAGGCATCGATTTAGCATACTGATAACAATAGGAGACTAAATCTTCGAAATATATATGCATAATTAATGCAACTTTTTTATTTGAATTAGTAGCTTGTGCCTCTTTCGAGAATGATGTCGGTAAAACATAATTATGGTGCATATTCTTTTTAATATCTGCTTGATTATTAATGCGTAACACATTATCCCAAATCATATTCACATCATAATCAAAATTTTCTTTAATATATTCATAAATTTCTATAGATTGTTCACCCGTTGTGTAATTGAGATAATCAGCATATTCATGAAAAAAACTACGGCGTTTTACGATTGGACATTTCCTATTTTTAACGAGCTCTAAAGCAGCCATTAAAATTGGAGCATGAGAATGCTTATGCAAGTCCTTAGTGTCCACAAACGAACTCCATTTGAATCCCTTATCACTGAAATCCTTTGTAAATATGGCTTCATGATAGCATATTGCTTCTTCGTAGGACGTTATCGGGCCCATTTCATCCCAATATTTTCTAAATTCATAACTTCTTAACATATCCTGCCGAACAACAATAAAATGCGACTGGATGTGCTCTGGCAAATAACCATACTTTATTTTTTTGAATGGATCATATTCTGCTCCATGGTAAGTAGTAATCCCCCAAAAGTCTAAATCCTTTTTATCCATTTCTTCAAACATATTTTTAAACGGATACAATGGACCGAAAATAGTGAAATTAAAAAAAACAACTTCATCAAATTCTTTTATTTTGTCCCATCCGAAGTATTTTATCCCTTCTTTATATGCCCATACATCAAACCCCGTGTTATCACGTACAAGTAAATCCTTAGTAATTTTATTAAATTTCTCCCTGCCTTCAGGCGAAAGCTTCCCGTTGCAAACTACTAATAATTCACTAACATTCTTTTTCATGTCTTCAAGCATATAAGGAATATAGTCATCAACTATTCCTTGTTTATCATAAAAAAAGAATATACCTAATCTATTTATTTTCTTTTTATTTTCAAGTATCAATTTTATTCTTCTCCCCTACATATCCTTTGATATTTAAAAACTAGAATTCAGTTTTTTACATCGCTTTCTCCCTTTATTATTGCTTAAAAATTATTTATTGAGCTTAGATGCATCTTTCTTCATTTTAAAATTTTCCTGTATTTTCACAATTTGCTCATTGTTCCCCCAGATAGCAGGTGAGTCATAAGGCCGATCAGGAAATGCACCATATTCCAGACTAATATTAAATTCATTGTCAATTAGAAATTTTTCAACCATATCCCGTAAAGCGACTGGACTTCCAGAGCAGCAATTAATTATGCCTGTAACTTCTGTTTGCATCACTGTAATTACAATTTGTTGGGCAAGTTCATCTACTGGAATAAAGTCGTACATATTTTTACCTGTAGTAAATGGGAATGTTTTTCTCCCTTCCTGCTCAGCTTGTATAAGTTTAGAAAAGATAGACTTATTGTTTAAATCATCACCCAATATGTAAAAGGCACGCATCCATTGAAAAATAACTTCCTTATCTTTAAACATGGTCTCTAATGCTTGACGAAGACTATTTTTTGCAATTCCGTATAGAGAGTGAGGATTGGTTCGGGTATCATTATTAATTTCTCCCTCGTAGTAGCCAATCTCATGCATTGTCCCCATCACAGCCACATGTTGAAGTCCACCATTTACCATGTCTCTAATAAACTTATAATGTGAATATAAATTTTGCATATGAGACTCGGAATTATGTACAAAACCATCCTTCCAAGCCATATGTAGACATATATCGGGCCTATCCAAGACATCATAGATATTTTCATAATCCCCAAAAATATCTGCATCGATTAATTTCACACGACGATCTACCACTAAATTATTGTATTTTATTGTACTTACCTGAAATCCTAGATCTAGTAGGCAATTAACAACATGGCGTCCAATGTAGCCACCGGCTCCCGTTACCAAGATTGATTTACCGTTAGACATCTAACTCTCCTCCGATTTTAAAACAAGTTATTTTATTTATTCACGTATGCATTACAAACCGCTTCAACCGAACCTACTGCAGCAATTTCACCTTTATTCAACCAAACCGCGTTTTTACATACTTTCTTTACTTGGTCAATTGAATGTGATACCAATATTAACGTTGTTCCGCCAGTTGTCATCTCATCCATTTTCTTCTCACATTTTTCCTGAAAAGCATGATCTCCAACAGACAAAATCTCATCTACAATTAAAATATCTGGTTTTACAATCGTCGCAATTGAGAACCCTAGACGAGCAACCATTCCTGAAGAAAAATTTTTAAGGGGTACATCTACAAAATCCTCTAGTTCAGAAAAACCCAATATTTCATCATACTTTTCAAGTATGAATTTTTTAGAATATCCCAGTACGGCTGCATTAAGAAATATATTCTCCCTAGCTGTCAGATCCATATCAAAACCTGCACCTAGTTCGATAAGCGGAGCTACACTTCCACTAACTGCAATATTTCCCGACGTGGGTTTTAAAATACCAGATATCGCTTTAAGTATCGTACTTTTACCTGAACCATTGCTGCCTACTATCGCAAAGGCATCTCCTTTTTCAACTTTAAAAGAGACATTTTTCAATGCATAAAACTCATCGTATGCTAAATCCTTTTTCAATAACTTAATCATGTATTCTTTTAAAGAATCTATTTTCTCTTTCCCTAGATTAAATCGCATTGAAACGTCTGCAACTTCAACCGCAAATTGAGTCATTGTTCAGCTCCTTCCGTAAGCAACCTTTAAATATGAAATACAAATTTATTTTGGTTTTTGTAAAAAATAAAAAGTCCCGCTGCCATTGATACTACAGCGAACATAATACACATAAGATTAATTTCAAGACTAGGCAATTTATTGTACAAAACGACCTCTCTAAATGCCTCTACGAAATAGTACATTGGATTAGCATATATAATCGATTTTACGAAATCAGGAACGGCATTAAGTGGATAAAATAAAGGTGTAAGATACATCCACGCCGATAAAACTACAGAATACAAATGCAATGTATCCCTAAAATAAACTGCACTAACCGACATAATAAGCCCAATACCTATTGAAAAAAACAAAATATATATCAAAGGTAATGGAAATAACAAAATAGTTGGAGAAATTTCGACATGAGTAACTAATATAACTATAAGCAATGCTACTAGTGAAAACAACAAAGTAACAAAAGATGACAAAACTCTTGAAACTGGAAATAAATATTTAGGGATATATACTTTCTTAATTAAAGAACCCCCATTTAATATGGAGTTCATAGATAACGTAGTAGCTTCGGCAAAAAAGTTGAAGATAATCTGTCCAGAAAGCAAGTACACCGGAAAATTAGGTATATCGAACTTGAACATGCTGGAGAAAACAGCTGTCATAACTGTCATCATTAAGAGAGGGTTCAACAGGCTCCATAAATAACCTAATACAGAACGACGGTATTTCACCTTCAAATCTCTAATAACAAATTGACTCAACAATTCTTTGTACTTCCAAAAGTTTTTAAAATATCTCATAGTTATTCTATCCTCAGATATTTATTTGACGTATAGTTAGGCTTGTCCAAAAAAATGTAAAACTTAATTACTAGAGCTATACTTACCCCTTACAAAACTACCGTCAACGTAATTTTGTAAGGGGTGAGGATATTTTAAAAAATAAAAAGCAGTAAACAAAAAGTTTAGCTTTTAATAATTCCAATTTTATTTAAATAGCGCCCCAGCGCATCTTGCCAAGTTGGCAGACGGCCGAAACCCGCCTGATCAAGCGTAGATTTAGACAAATTAGAATAACTAGGTCTTTTAACAACGGTTGGATATTCACTTGATTTAATAAAATTAACTGTTGTGTTATACCCTGCCTGCCGAAAAATTTCAGTTGCAAATTCCGCCCAACTGCAAAACCCCTCATTAGTCACATGGTAAACACCATATTTTTCTGTTTTTATCATTTCTACAATAAGCATTGCTAAATCTTCAGTAAACGTAGGCGAGCCAATTTGATCAGCAACAACATTAATTTCATCCTGGTTTTTACTGAGCTTCAGCATGGTGCTTACAAAGTTATTTCCATTGACGCCAAATGACCAAGAAGTTCTAATTATAAAATGTTTTTCTACAGTTTGTAATACTTCCATTTCACCCTCTAATTTGGTTTGGCCATAAACCGACAATGGTTTCGTTTTAGAATATACTTCGTAAGGTATTTTCTCTTCACCAGAAAAAACATAATCTGTACTTATATAAACAAGCTTTGCATCTATCTCCTTGCAAACCTTTGCTATATTAGCAGTAGCCTCAACGTTTATTAATCGACATTGTGCTGCATGGCTTTCTGCTTTATCAACATTAGTGAACGCCGCACAGTGTATTACAACGCTCGGCAAATAATTTTTAATGAATTCTGCTGTTTTGTCCATATCGCTAATATCTAGCATTTGCCTATCCAGGCCATAGAATTCCGTTCCTTGCGATTCCAGAAACTGGACAATGTCCTGTCCCAGCAATCCTTTAGCGCCTGTTACTAACACTTTCATGGACATGTCTCCTAAGGATACATTCTGGAGTAATACTCCTTATACTCTCCACTTTTCACATTATTAAGCCATTCTTTATTATCTAGATACCAACGTATTGTCATTCGAATTCCTTCTTCAAACATAACACGCGGCTCCCAATCTAATTCCTCTTTCATCTTGGCAGCATCTATTGCATATCTCCGGTCATGCCCTAGTCTATCCTTAACGTAGCTTATTAAGCTTTCTGGTTTATCTAGCTCTTGTAAAACCAATTTCACAATTTCAATATTGGTCTTTTCATTATGCCCGCCTACATTGTACACTTCTCCTGATTTCCCTTTATGGAGTACAGCAGCAATTGCACTGCAATGATCTTCAACATATAGCCAGTCCCTAACATTCAAACCATCCCCATATATAGGAAGCTCCTTGTTTTCAAGTGCATTCGATATCATTAAAGGGATAAGTTTTTCAGGAAACTGGTAAGGACCATAATTATTAGAGCATCTTGTTATACTTACATTTAACCCAAATGTCTCATGATAGGCTCTTACAAACATATCGGCAGATGCCTTGCTTGCTGAGTAAGGGCTGTTAGGAGCTAGAGGAGTTGCTTCTGTAAAATAGCCGGTTTCGCCAAGCGAGCCATACACTTCATCTGTTGAAACTTGTAAATACTTTTGATTCGTATAGGGAGCAGTCCAATATTTCCTACATGCATCAAGCAGAACACGAGTACCTTCAATATTCGTCTTCAGAAATATTTGTGGGTCGGTGATGCTGCGATCCACATGAGATTCTGCAGCAAAATTCAATACATAATTAGGTTGATGTTGTTCAAAAATTTTCTCAACTAATTCACTATCACAAATATCGCCTTTGACAAAAACATAGTTGCTGTTGTTCTCAACTTCTTTCATATTATCAAGATTCCCCGCATACGTTAAAGCATCAAGGTTAATAATTTTGTAATTAGGAAATTGCTTAAACATGTGCAAAATAAAATTACTCCCAATAAAACCTGCTCCCCCCGTCACTAAAAGGGTTGCTTGTTGTACTTCGCGTTCTTCTTTGACTGACACTTTATTCTCCTCCTAATATATACATATGCATTTGTTATAAGATTTGTTCAGATAGCGTTTTTAAATTTTTATCTTTTTCAGACAGCAAAACTTCTTCCAGTTGTTCAATCGGCCATTCTATTCCAATTTCGGGATCATTCCACAGCACACCAGCATCGAATTCTGGATAATAAAAGTCAGTACATTTATAGGCAAATTCTGCTTCTTCAGATAAAACTACAAAACCGTGTGCAAAGCCCTCTGGAACGTAAAACTGTTTTTTATTTTCCCCTGTAAGAATAATACCTTCCCACTGTTTATAAGTAGGTGAGTCTTTTCTCAAGTCTACAGCTACATCAAATACTTCTCCCGATAATACGCGAACTAGCTTTCCTTGTGGATGCTGAGTCTGAAAGTGAAGCCCGCGAAGAACCCCTTTACGCGACTTGGATTGGTTATCTTGAACAAACTCCATATCCAGCCCTGCTGCTTTAAAATCATTAAAATTATACGTCTCCATGAAATATCCACGTTCATCTCCAAAAACTTTAGGCTCTATAATCGTCAAACCTTCAATTTTCGTTTTCACAAAATTAAACTGTCCCATCAAGATCCTCCTCAATGAATCGGTATTCCCTTACCTCTAATTAAAACCTTCCGCAACTTGCACTAAATATTGACCATATTCACTTTTCATAAGTGGACTCGCTAATTCAAGAAGCTGCTCTTTCGAAATAAACTTTTTGATGAACGCAATCTCCTCAACACAAGCTATATATAGCCCTTGACGCTTTTGCACTGCCTCGACAAAATTGCTCGCCTCTAACATTGTATCATGTGTCCCAGTATCCATCCATGCCATGCCTCTACCGAGCAATTTCACATTTAGCTTACCTTTGCTAAGATACTGATTATTAACTTCAGTAATTTCTAGCTCTCCGCGGGCCGATGGCTTGATACTTTTTGCTATCTCAACTACGGAATTATCATAGAAATAAAGACCTGGAACCGCATAATGCGACTTAGGCTTTGCAGGCTTTTCTTCTATAGATAAAACTTTCCCGTTGTTATCATATTCAATTACTCCGTATGCTTGAGGGTTTTTCACAAAAAATCCGAAGATTGTTGCCCCTTCCTCCAGCTTGGTAGCTTCCTCAAGAATCCGCCCAAAACTTTGCCCATAAAAAATATTATCGCCTAAAATTAATGCTACAGAATCATTTCCTATAAATTCCTCTCCAATAATGAAAGCTTCGGCCAACCCATTAGGTGCTTCCTGTACGGCATATGTTATAAACAAACCTAAATCAGACCCATTGCCAAATAATTCTTCAAAAATTTTAATATCTCTAGGAGTCGAGATAATGAGAATTTCCCGAATACCAGCTAACATTAGGACAGAAAGCGGATAATAAATCATAGGTTTATCATAAACTGGAACGATTTGCTTAGATATTGCTTTTGTTATAGGATATAATCTTGTACCTGACCCACCCGCGAGAATAATTCCTTTCATTTACCTTAAAAACCCCTCTCAAAAGTATCTATAAATAACTAACTATGTATTTCTCTGAATAATTATAATCATAAGAAAAAGATCGAATAAAGTAACTTTCTGACGTTTACACACAGAGTCATTCTATCAAAATTACTATACGAATACTACTCTCATTCCTCAAATCCCAGAAAAACCAAGCTAAGTCTACTGGTTTCTGAAATGAAACCTGTCACTTCTTCACACTCCCCCATATAGTAATCCCCCCCATCATTTGTTAAAATAACTCTATGAAGAAATCTACTACGCATACAAGGAGTACATATTAATGAGTGCAAGGAAAAATGCAACACAAAACACAGCGGGATTAGCAAAAGAGCAGCCGCTGTTGCAAGGGTTACTGACGCTCGGCCTAGCCTTGTTCGTCCTTATTTTCCCATACGATCGCGGATTGTTCAATGGCTACGAATATGGCTTTGAGTCTCCCATTTACAACGCAGCCATCTATGGCTACGTTCTACTCGCCGCAACCGCCTTGTTCGCTTATCTCACGGGCTGGAAACTGAACAACCACCGCAGCGTGCTGTCGATTGCGATTTTGCTGCTGCCGGCCATCTATTGGCTATCTTCATTGCAGGCCGTCTCCAGCTATTATGCCAAATTTATGACGTTTGTCTTTTTCCTGCTCGCTGCCCTGTTTCTGACCAGTCTCTATGCCGCTGGAAAAGTACAGATGCGCAAATGGCTGGAATACGGGGTTATGCTGTCTGCCTATTTAATCGTATTTTTCGGCCTGCTGAACTTGTTCGGCCAGCAATATTACAAAGACGCCATGTGGCTTGCCCATGACGGCTACCGGCTCAGCTCAGTCTTCCAATATTCCAATACTTACGCTGGCTTCCTGATTGCCATCTTTCTGATCGCCGCTTATTATGCGGCAACCTGTGAGCGCTGGTACATGCGTCTTGCTAATTCCATTATGCTCGTACCGATTTTAATTTCCTTTTTTCTCGCTTATTCGCGGGGCGCCATCGTTATCATACCGGTAATGCTTATTGTGATTCTACCTTTCCTGAAGCTGGCTAGACAGTTTGCTTATGTCGTTTATGCTGGTCTATCCGCTTTGCTGACTCTCGTTATTTTGGGCAAAATTACGGCTAATACAGAAGCGATTTCCGCAATTGTCCAGCCGACCGAAACGAAAGTAGCGACGACGATCTCGATGTTCGACAAGCTGCCGCTGCAAAGCTGGGCACTGCTTGCTGGCGCTACCCTTGTTAATGCAGGGCTGATTATACTTATACACAAGAAGCTATTCCCTTGGATTGAAAATAAAAGTGAGCGCCTTGCGCAGCGCAAATGGGCATTTGCTGCTTTTCCCGCTGCGATTATCGTTGTCGGACTATTAGCAGCAGTATTGCTTATTACAAGCGATGGCATACGTGATCTGCTGCCTGAGAAAATCGCTTCCCGCTTTGAAAACATCAACTTGCAGCAGCACAGCGTTCTCGAGCGCTGGACCTTCTATGAGGACGGTCTTAAGGTTGCCAAAGACTATCCGCTGCTCGGAGCAGGCGGAGGCGGCTGGCAGGCTCTTTATGAGCAATACCAGAACAATCCTTATTGGAGCAGACAAGCGCACAGCTTCTTCATTCAAACGCTGGTTGAGGTAGGCTGGATTGGATTTGCTGCGCTGATTGGGCTGCTTGTATACACCTACTTCTTATATATCCGCTCATATATTCGTCACCCAGAGCGCCGAGGCAGCCACTTGATCTTTTTTATTTTGGCAACGACGCTGCTGCTGCATAGCGCCATCGATTTTGATATGAGTTACGTCTATTTGAGCGCTTTGCTGTTCATCAGCTTGGGTGCTATGATCGCACCGTACGGCAAATCGCTAGCGTTTAAACACAGAGAAGAAAATGTACAGGGCAGCACCGTAAAATGGATCTATCCATCTGCAATCGGCGTGCTGGCAATTGTCCTGCTAGTCGGCTCCGCACGCGAGAACAGCGCAAACCACACGTTCCAAGAAACGTACAATACGGCTGCTGCCGGACAGGCTCAGCTTAACCAACTGCTGCCTTCGCTTGACAAAGCCATTAAGACGTCTCCTGATCATTCCGTATTCAGCTTGACGAAATATCAATGGCTCATGCAGGCCTATGAGCAAACGCAAAATGCTACCATGAAAGAACAGGCGCTGCAGACGCTTGCAGCGGGCAAAGCGAATGATCCTTATAATCGCACCTTTATTTTGGCCCAATACGAAAATTTCAAAAAGGACGGCAACATAACGGAAATGCTTAAAGTGCTGGAAGAAGGCATTAGCAAATTCCGATGGGATATTGTTTTATATGATCATGCGATTGTAGAATACGCCGCTGCTATGAGCAGCGATGCTGGCAACGCGGATACTTACCGCACGCGGGCGCTGGAAATTAAAGCAGAAGTCGAGCGGCGCATTGCCCAGCTCGCAACGCTGCCTCCTGAGCAATCACAAGGTCGAGATTTCAACTTCACCCCTGCCATGCAGCAGGCACTGGCTGAGATCGAAAGTAAATAATTCTCCTACGGACAAGCGTCTCCCGAGTCGCGTCTTCAAACGGTTAAATCTAGCATGTTTTAACGCATGCCCCCGTTTAAAGACGCTTCCTAGGAGGCGCTTTTCCTATTTTTCTGACATGTTTCCCGCCGCCGCAGAATAAATTGCATTAGAACGTTCTAAATTCTCATACCGGCCGGAAGGAGAAACCTCTATTGAATCGATCGCCCCATTCAAAGTGGTCGTTTGTAGTCATGCGCGGCGCCGACAAAACCGTCAAGCAGTTTCATGTCTCAAAGCGATCCGTCATTGCGGCTCCCGCCGCAGCCGCACTAGCCGTGTCGGGCTGCTTTGCCGCGCTGCAGCTCAAATCCGTCTTTGAGCTGCATGAGCTCGAGGCGCAGCTTGTGGAGCAGGCAACGCAGCAGGATGAACAAACGCAGCAGTATCAGCATACCGTCGCCAATAAGGATGAGACGATCCTCGCCCTACAGCAGCAGCTGGCAAGCCTTGCCCAGCAAACCGAGGACATGCAGACGCGTGTAGATGAGCTCCTCGCACTGGAAAACAAGCTCAAAGCGTTCATCGACAAATATGGCAGCTCTGATTCTGGGATAGACACAAGCAGCCACAAGCCTCAGCAGCAATCTGAACAGCTGTACAAGCGCGAGCAGGCTTTGGCACAGCAAGCCGGTTATGATGCCAGCGGTTCCCTGCAAACGAACGGGATGTCCTTTCGAGCTTTGGCTTCTTCAACCTCATTTGACGTTCAATCGTTGAGCGCAATGGTCGATTCTTTGGAGGAAACGATGGAACAGACGCTTCGGCAAGCTCAAACAAGAAGGCAGCAGGTCGATTCCTATCCATCGGGCTGGCCTACCTATTCGAAGAAGCTGACCTCCAGCTTCGGCTACCGCAAGGACCCTTTTACAGGGAAAGCTGTCTTTCATGCCGGTATTGATATTGGCGGCAAAGCAGGCGACCCTGTTTTCAGCGCGGCGGATGGAACGATTAAGGAGGTTGGCACTGGAGGCTCAGAGGGCAACTATATTATTGTCGACCATCATAACGGACTGTACAGCGTCTATATGCATTTGCAAAGCATGGAAGCCAAGGAGGGAGAACAGGTCGTACGGGGCGAGAAAATCGGCCTGCTAGGCTCTACTGGCAGAAGTACAGGACCTCATCTTCATTTTCAAATTATGCAGGGCGATGAGGCCGTCAACCCTTTGCCTTACTTGCTTCAACCATCCTAAGCTGCGAAACAAGGAGGTTTTTCCATGTCTATTTTCAAGGAAAACAAACGAATATCCCCCACGGATACACTGATTGGTCAAGGTACCCATGTGGAAGGCAAGCTGATCTGTGAAGCAGGCCTGCGCATCGAAGGCGAATACCGTGGAGACATTGAATGTGCAGGAGATGTCATTATTGGCGAATCTGGGATAGCGCGTTCTAACATAACTGCGAAGGATTTGACTGTAGCGGGCAAGCTATTCGGCGATATTACGACGAAGGGGCGGCTCACCATTACCGCAACTGGACAAATTACAGGGAACATTAACGCCCATTCCTTAATCATTCAAGATGGCGGAAGCTTCAATGGCAGCAGCCATATGGAACGGGGGCAGGCCCCGCTCACACGCCCGCTCTCCGAAACAGACGGTACAGGCAAAGAAACGGCTGCTAAGGACGGCAGCAATCGGGATAAAGCCCGTCAGGCAGTCTAGCAAGCGGCTAACGTATTTCAATGAACGGCACATAAGAAGCAGCTTGAAGCACACAGCTGAAAACACATAGAACAAGCAATCCGGATTGGATTAAGAGAAGCAGCCTGCAAGCATCATTAGAGAACATACGAAAGCAGGGCAGGCGATAATTCGCCTGCCCTGTACTATTTTTCACACCCGCTTGCTCTCTTATTCAGGAGCCAGGCTGGCAAGCCTTCTTTTTCAGCGGACTAAAGCCCCCCCAAGCTTCCCTCATGCTTGTACGCCCCTCTCTAAGCGCCAACGTCACGCTTCTCGAACACGAACCAGGTGAGCGCTGCAAATAGCGCGTAATAGACGGCAAGCACGCTAATCGCGAAGCCTAGCGTCCGACCGCCTACGTCTCCAACCAAATAAGGCACCAAATCCAATTGGACAAAAAACAAGTAGTCCACCCATTCATAATTGATTAGCCCGATAAAAGGACCAACAGAAATGGAGGAAAATACGAGAAAAATCGATAATCCAATGGCAAGTCCGCCGCTTCGAAATACCGTTGACAGCATAAACGCTATCATTGATGTCACAAGCAATGCAATAAAGCGCATCACATAATATTTCATATTATATACCGCTGCCGACCCTTCATATTGTCCCTCGTCCATGAAAAAGCCATGAATCTCTCCAGCCGTTACATTCGTAGAATCAAAAAACAAAAAATTGAACGCAATAGTAAATGCATATAACAGCACGACCTGGAACAGCGCGAACAATACGACCGAAATGTATTTGGACAATAAAATTTTCCATCTCATCCATGGGCGAATGAGCAGCAGCTTAATCGTTCCGCTCGTGAACTCCTCAGCAACACTCCCAGCCGCAACAACGGCTGTGAACATCGCAATAAGCAAGTAACCTACAGCTGATTCATATTTTACAAGTGTCCACATCGATGTCGCACTGTCTTTGGACATAAAATAAACTGGTACGGTCATAAATACAACCAACGCCAGCAGCAGACCCGTCATAATCCAGGTTCTTGTGCGGAGATAGATTTTCATATTTTCATTCAATAGCAGCTTGCTGAAGTTATACAATATGACCGCCCCCCGTCTTCTCGAGGAACCGATCCTCTAAAGATTGATACTGTGCCTGAATGGCATATACTTTAATGCCTGCCGCTACGAGCCTTGCATTAAAGATTGCGACCGCTTCTTTATCCGCCCCAATAGCGATGGCTTGGCCAGCCCTTTCCCCTGTTATCCCCTCAGCTGCTGCAACAGCAAGCGCCGCCTCTAAATCGTCTACTTCAAAAACAACCCGCTGCATTGCCGTTTGTTCTGACTCCCTGTTTTTCTCAACCCTGACAACCTCCACAAGCTTGCCCTGCTGGATTATGGCCACCCGGTCGCACATTAGCTCCATCTCGGCTAGCAAATGGCTGGAGACGAATATCGCCAGTCCTTCTTGCTTGGCCAGCCTTTGCAAATAATCCCGCAGCTCACGAATACCCATGGGATCAAGTCCATTCGTCGGCTCATCCAAAATAAGCAGCTTTGGACGATGCAAAATCGCCTGTGCTACGCCCAGCCGCTGCCGCATCCCCAGCGAATAGGTATTAACTTTATCATGAATGCGCGAGCCAAGCCCGACAAGCTCCGTCACCTCCTGAATCCGTGAATGCTCAACACCAGGAACCATTCGGGCAAAATGAACCAAATTTTGATAACCGGTCATATATTTGTACATCTCGGGATTTTCGACAATGGCGCCGACATGGCGAATCGCTTTCTCAAAATGCTTTGAGATGCTGTGACCATCGATTTTGATTTCGCCTTCCGTTATTGAAATGAGGCCGACCATCATTCGGATCATGGTTGTCTTTCCTGCTCCATTCGGACCAAGGAAGCCGAATACTTCACCAGCCGGCAAGTCAAGGCTAAGATGATCAATGATCGTCCGTTTGCCGATGCGCTTCGTTACATTTAGCATTTGTACGATTGGCTGCTCCAATTTCTATTTCCTCCTTCTCCAGTGGACCGCATGTCCTCTTACATTTCTAATAGCAATCTAATACTGATCTAACATTAATCCGACTGCATCTAACCCTACCTAGTATAATCGAATAAGGAAACGATTGGAACATGCACGCAAGTAGCAGCAATGAAATAGAAAAAACCTCCTGCTACACAACTTCTGTAGTCAGGAGGTTTTGGCTTGCCGGATAGAAGCTCGTTTGATAGGGATCATAATCAGATTTGGCAGTTAATGGGATGACTTCACCTGTTACGCTTTGCAATTGTGCCTCCAACTTATTAGCATGGCCAGCTTGTGCCTGAGCACAAGCTCTACAGCACCCTAGCCGATTTACTACTCGGAAAAATCCGGTTCGGAATAACACATTCGCTTGCCCTGTAGGTATCATGTTTTGGCATCCGACGCAATAGAACTGCTCCTGAAGCTGAATCACCTGATCACTCCTTGTATACTTATTGTATCACTTTTATGTAAAATGTTACGTAATGTATCTGTTTGTTTATATTTTATGGTATTTAGCGAATAATGTCAACAAAAAACTCAAATTTTGTCGTCTTACAGAAGCATCGAACCCTGACAACATTTTGTCAGGGCCCTTATCATTTTTTTATAAGAGCAGAAGGCTTTAAACCTCATCCATTTATATGCTCATTTGTTTTTTAAGAAGCTCGTGAATTCGATTGCGTTCTTGATCGCCGACGATATAATACCAAACCTTATCAATCATCGTCCCGCTGCCGCCTATTTCAACGCTATCCAGCTTTTCGATCCCTGTCCCATATTCCTTAAAAAAGATTTTCATCTCATCAAAGGTAATATTCGTCCTCACATTGTCGCCCATCTCCGCAAGCAGATTGCTTAATTGTGCAGCGCCATATAGGGTAAACACATTGGAAATGAGCTGCTTTAGGACAGCGCGCTGACGGTCATTTCTTCCCCTGTCCCCTTTCGGGTCCTCGTATCTCATGCGAGAATAAAGCAGCGCCTGTTCACCATTTAACTGAATTGGCCCTTGCTCAAACGTATAACCGCTGAAATCAAAAGCATATGGATTGTTGACGGTTACTCCGCCAAGCTTGTCAATGATTTTCGAGAAACCTTCCATATTGACCCGAATATAATAATCAATCGGATAATCAAGAAAATGCTCCACCGTCAGCTTTGACATTTCCACCCCGCCAAAAGCGTAGGCATGGTTTATTTTGTCCGTCGTGCCATGTCCAATAATCTCCGTTCTCGTATCACGCGGAATGTTGAACATAAAGACCGAATGCTTGAGCGGATTCACTCCCATGACAATCATGGTGTCTGTTCGTCCGCGATCATTTGTCCTCTCATCTACTCCCATTACTAATACGGTGAAGGGCTTCTGCCCGATTATTGCTTCTTCTATGCCGGATACCTGCAGCTCCGAATCTGAGCTTACGTACGGAGTAGAAATGATGGGCTCAAACATATCAGCAGCCGTTTTTTCAAACTTTCCATAAAGATACCAGCTGTATAAAGCCGTTCCCAAGCCTGCGACCAGGCATACGGTACTGACGACGATAAGCGAGCGTTTAACCCAACGTTTCACCCGAAAATCCTCCTCATTTGACAAAAGTGCTTCTTGCGTTCAAACTGCGGTATAGCTGATGGATTTTCCGCTGCTGCGGATGTTGGGCGAGTAATTCTTCATTTAATAGGCGGGTAATAATGGATTTGATAAGCAGTGGGGGCTCAAAATGCATACCGTACTCGAAAACATTATCCGTTCGTTTACGCCAAACCACATTTCCCTGAAGCCGGATGTTTTTGCCGGACAGCTTCATGCGAATTTCTACCATATACAGCCGATGCACGGGGAGCCTTAAAGAAGACCAGAAGCATAACCCCTCCTGGCTTAAATTCAGCACCAGTACCGTTCCAGTAGATGGACTTATTAAAATGCCATGCCGATTGAGCAGCCTCAGCCCTGCCTTAATGCCTGGCTTCAGCTTTAAACGGACCTTGCTGCGCGAATTTTCTTCTTTAGCATCCATTTATTTCTCCTTATAGGTATAAAGTGATAGAGCCTTGGAAATAATTCGATACATTATGTATCAATCTTTTCCTCCACTTTAAGATACAATATGTATCATGTCAAGCAAAAAAAACGTCTAACAATATTTTTTGCGACATTTCGTTGCAACAAATGCAAATCTAACGTTTCCGTATTAATATAGGTGTAGCAGTAATAATCCAATATGTGTGTATACAAACTAGGTTTTGCATAGCAAAACCTGCCGTTTATATGTTGTAAGTACGTTTATGCTTACGAAGTCAGTTTGCTTCGCAAACTTAAGTTTATGCTTACGATGCTGGTTTGCTACGCAAACCTACGTTTATGCTTACGAAGTCAGTTTGCTTCGCAAACCTAAGTTTATGCTTACGATGCTGGTTTGCTACGCAAACCTTTAGGAGGGGTCATATGAATATAGGCAGCAGAATTGCTCAATTGAGAGATGACAGACATTGGACACAAGAGCAAACCGCAGCAAAGCTTGGCATTTCACGTGCTGCTTTATCTCATTACGAGAAAAATCGCCGGGAACCGGATTCCGAGACATTGAAAAAATTTGCAGATCTATACCAAGTGTCCGTAGATTTTCTAGTTGGACGCACCCTTCATCCGCAAACGGTGCTTAGCGACGACGTTCGCAATTTTACCGAGCATTTGGAGTTAGCCGATGATGAGATATTGGAGAAGTTTAATTTGAGTATTGATGGGCGTAAGTTGACAGTGGAAGAAACGAAACGGTTTATAGCTTTTGTACGAGCGGAGAGAATGATGAATTAGACTATTTATTTGGATGGTGGATTCGCTAGCGGCGGCCATTTCTCTGGAGGAATTCCCATTTGGATAAGTATATCCTTAATATCTAATTCAATACGGCCTGAATTTTTCTCTGCCATCTTCGTATCCGACTCCTGCCTTATGTATAGTTTGAACAATACTGTTATTATACCCAATAGCTTACTGGGAATTTGTCGTAAGGTGGGAGCACGATTGTTCTTTTTTTGTTGTTTTTTTGTCGAATTACGTAGATTTAAGGTAAATATTATGTGATTTTTGAAATACTTTTCATTTTTCCTAAATAAGTGAACACTCCTTGTTCGGAAAAGAAAACGGTAAAATCTGCCGACCTAAGCAAATGCTAGTTATGGTTTGGCACAAGGTGAAATGGCTGTCGCCGCCCTCCGGCGGCAAAGCTAACGTTTCGCGTAGAAATATAGGAAAGGATGGAACAATCATATCCTTTCCTATATTTTTAAAAAAAGCAATGAAAAACGGCTCTCCTTATCGGAGAGCCGTTTTTCATTTATCTATTGGGCCACATGGATCAGCCGCCTGTGCGGGCAAGCTCTTTCATGCTGGCTTCAAATGCTGACAGCAGCGCTGCGTCTTCCGTCAAACCGGAATCTTCAGCTTTGCGGATATACTCCAGCATTTTCTTATAATCTTTCGGAATGACTTTTACGAAATTCGCAAGCGATAGATCCCAGTCATTCAGTACACGACCGCCAATAGCGCTATCCGTATAGGCAACATGGCGTTCAATCATGCCGCGTAATTCGGCAATGTCGACTTCCTCTTCAAGACGCTCCAGCAATACCATTTCGATATTGCAATGCTTGTAGAAGTCGCCTTGCTCGTCATAGATGTAAGCAACACCGCCGGACATCCCAGCTGCAAAGTTGCGTCCAGTCTGGCCAAGAATGACGACTCTGCCGCCCGTCATATATTCACAGCCATGGTCGCCCACGCCCTCAACAACAACGTTCACGCCGCTGTTGCGAACCGCGAAACGCTCGCCGGCAATACCGCGAATATAAGCTTCGCCGCTTGTTGCTCCGTAGAGTGCCGTGTTCCCGATAATGACATTTTCCTCAGCGACAAAGGTTGCTTTCGATGAAGGAGCCACAATGACCTTGCCTCCGGAAAGTCCTTTACCTACATAGTCATTCGAATCGCCTTCCAGCGATAGCGTAATACCTTGAGGAACGAAAGCGCCAAAGCTTTGGCCTGCCGAACCAACGAAGTGGAAGGAAATCGTATCCTCTGGCAAGCCTTTCGCGCCATAACGACGAGTCACTTCGCTGCCAAGCACCGTTCCCACAACACGGTTCGTATTCAAAATTGGGAATGTACCACGTACTTGCTCCCCATTTTCCAGAGCAGCTTTCGCTGCTGGTACCAGTTCCTGAACGTCAAGGGACAAATCCAAACCATGGTTTTGCTCTTGCGCACAGTAACGAATAGCATCCTGAGATACTTCCGGCTGATACAATAGCGGCGACAGGTCAAGACCTTTCGCTTTGTAATGATCAGCCAGATGCTTCGCTTCAAGAATATCTACGCGTCCAACCATCTCCTGAATCGTACGGAAACCAAGCTCAGCCATAATTTCGCGCAGCTCTTCACCAACAAAACGCAGGTAGTTGACCACATGGCTTGGATCACCCATAAATTTCGCGCGCAGCTCCGGATTTTGCGTTGCTACACCGACCGGACATGTGTCTAGTTGGCAAACGCGCATCATCACGCAACCGAGCACAACTAGTGGTGCTGTCGAGAAGCCATACTCTTCAGCGCCGAGCAAAACAGCGATCGCAACATCGCGTCCGTTCATCATTTTGCCGTCTGTTTCAAGCGTAACACGATCACGCAGGTTGTTGATCATCAGCGTCTGGTGGGTCTCAGCCAGACCAAGCTCCCACGGCAAGCCCGCATGACGAATCGAGTTCATAGGAGAAGCGCCCGTTCCTCCATCATAACCGCTGACCATAATAATGTCGGCGCGGCCTTTGGCAACACCTGCTGCAATCGTACCAACGCCAACCTCGGATACGAGTTTAACGTTAATGCGCGCGCGCGGGTTCGCATTTTTCAAATCATGAACCAGCTCAGCCAAATCCTCGATGGAATAAATATCATGATGCGGCGGAGGCGAGATCAAGCCTACACCTGGCGTGGAGCCACGAACCTCGGCAACCCAAGGGTACACTTTGCGTCCTGGCAGCTGTCCGCCTTCTCCAGGCTTCGCGCCTTGCGCCATCTTGATTTGAATTTCATCCGCATTGACCAAATAGTTGCTCGTTACGCCGAAGCGTCCCGATGCCACCTGCTTGATTGCACTGCGGCGGGAATCGCCGTTCTCATCCGGAATGAAGCGCGCTGGGTCCTCGCCGCCTTCTCCTGTATTCGAACGTCCGCCAAGGCGGTTCATCGCAATCGCTAGGCTTTCATGCGCTTCCTTGCTAATCGAGCCGAAGGACATCGCGCCTGTCTTAAAGCGTTTCATAATCGATTCCAGCGGTTCAACCTCTTCGATCGGAATCGCTGTTCTGCCATCCTTAAATCTCAGCAATGAACGAAGCATCATATGCTTCTTGTCCTCGCCTTGAACAAGATGGGAGAATTTTTTGTAAAGCTTATAATCATTGGAGCGAGCCGCCATCTGCAGGGTATGGATCGTCTGCGGACTAAATAGGTGGTCCTCGCCGTCTTTACGCCATTGGTATTCGCCGCCGGATTCCAGCTCCGTTACACGGCCTTCCTGTTCAGCGTAAGCCAAGTTGTGATATTTCAGCGTTTCTTCAGCAATAACATCAAGTCCAATACCGCCGATACGCGAAGGCGTCCAAGTGAAATACTCATTAATGAGCTCCTCTTTCAAGCCAAGCGCCTCGAAAATTTGAGCGCCACGGTACGATTGAATCGTGGAAATACCCATTTTGGACAACACTTTAGTTACGCCTTTAGTAGCTGCTTTAATGAAGTTTTTGACCGCTTTCTCATGCGAAATATTTCTCAGCAAGCCTTGGCGGATCATATCGTCAAGCGTCTCAAATGCCAGATACGGGTTAACGGCACTCACGCCGTAGCCGAGCAGCAGCGCAAAGTGATGAACCTCGCGCGGATCGCCGGATTCAAGCAAAATCGCTACTTTAGTCCGCGTACCTTGACGAATCAAATGGTGATGCAAAGCGGATACGGCAAGCAATGCCGGGATCGCTGCATTTTCTTTGTCGATACCGCGGTCGGACAAAATAAGAATATTATGCCCTTTGTCGATAACACGGTCTGCTGCTTCGCACATTTGCTTCAGTGCTGCGCGCAGACCCTCTTCTCCTTCACTAGCCGTGAAGAAGATCGGCAGCGTAATCGATTTGAAGCCCGGACGACGAACATGGCGTAGCTTCGCAAACTGCTCATTGGAAAGGAGCGGCGTCTCCAGCTTAATGTGGCGCGCACTTTCCGGCTCCGGCTTCAATAGGTTGCGCTCAGGTCCGATTGTTGTACCTACTGCAGTAATGATCTCCTCACGAATCGAATCGATTGGCGGGTTCGTTACTTGCGCAAACAGCTGTTTGAAATAGTTGTACAAGCGCTGAGGACGGTCTGACAATACAGCAAGCGGAGCATCGTAGCCCATCGAAGCAATCGGCTCCATGCCGCTGCTTGCCATAGGCTCAAGCACTTTGCGCAAATCTTCAAATGTATAGCCGAAAGATTGCTGGCGCTGCTGTACCGTCGCATGGTCAAGCTCCGGCAATTCCGGCGCATCCGGCAAATCTTCCAAATCGATCAAATGCTCGTTCAACCACTCGCGGTACGGCTGCTCCGTCGCGATTTGCTTCTTCACTTCCTCATCGGAGATGATACGGCCTTCCTTCGTATCGATGAGCAGCATCATACCCGGACGCAGGCGATCTTTATACAAAATATCCTCTGGCGGAATAACAACCGTCCCCGCCTCGGAGCCAAGAATAATATGATCGTCCTTCGTTACGTAATAACGAGCTGGACGCAAGCCATTGCGGTCCAGGAAAGCACCGATCTGCACGCCATCTGTAAAGGCCATTGCAGCTGGTCCATCCCAAGGCTCCATTAGAGTGCTGTGGTATTCATAGAAAGCTTTCTTGTCATCATCCATACCTTCGTGGTTGGACCATGGTTCTGGAACCATCATCATTGCCGCATGCGGCAATGAGCGACCGGACAAGTACAAAAATTCCAGCGTATTGTCAAACATCGCTGTATCCGAACCATCAGGATTAATAATCGGTTTAATTTTGTCCATGTCGCTGCCGAACAATTCGGTTTCAAACAGCGTCTGGCGAGCATGCATCCAGTTCACATTGCCGCGGAGCGTATTAATCTCCCCGTTGTGAATCAAATAATGGAACGGATGGGCACGTTCCCAGCTTGGGAAAGTGTTTGTACTAAAACGGGAGTGGACAAGCGCCATCGCTGTGACGACCGACTCATCATTCAGCTCCACATAGAAGGAGCCTACCTGCTCCGTCGTAAGCATGCCTTTATAAACGATTTTCTTCGTGGACAAGCTCGGGAAATAAAACATTTCTCCGCCCTCTTTGCCCGAGAATCGAATGGCGATTTCCGCCCGTTTGCGAATGACATACAGCTTGCGCTCGAATGCCAAGACGTCCTTCAAGCTCTCGTTCTTGCCAATAAATACTTGGCGGACAAAAGGCTTAACCGACTTAGCAGATTGACCGAGCTTTGCATCATTCGTCGGCACGGTACGCCAAGCAATGAGCGACTGGCCTTCTTCACGAATAATAGCTTCAAGATCGCTCTCCAGCGAACGGCGAACGTTCTCATCCTGCGGCAGAAACACCATACCTACGGCATATTCTCCTTCGCTTGGCAGTTCCACTTCCATTCGCTTCAGCTCATTTGCAAAAAACGCATGGGGGATTTGAAGCATAATTCCTGCTCCATCTCCAGTGTTTGGTTCGCTGCCTTGACCGCCGCGATGCTCCATATTCTCCAGCAACGTCAGCGCCTGGCGAATAATCTTGTGCGACTTTCTTCCTTTAATGTTCGCCACGAATCCCATGCCGCATGCATCTTTCTCAAATCGAGGATCATACAGACCTTGTTTCGGCGGTAATCCAAAAATTTTCTCTTTCATTGTGTGCAACCTTTCTATCAGAAGATTTTTGGGGCGTGCATAACAGAACCAAGCCGATCGCTGTGAGAACAAGCAGTTATGCTTCATCAAACAGGCTTATAGCTTGACAAGCGTAAACGGCTGAAGCCGTCCTTTGGTGGCAAAGCTGCCGTTTCGCGATGAAATATAAGCCCATTTATAAGTGTGAAACTTATAAATGCTTATATTTTAGCAAAGCCGACAACAGAGATTATCCGCCAGCCTATCACTTTGCATAATTACTCATACGTCTGTATCCGATAGCGCGCCGAATAGATGTACACAAACTTTTTAGCTGCACTCGCAGGAAAACGTTCGTGTTATGTTGAATAAAATTAAGCAGCGCTGCGGGCATCGTTTGAGGTTGACCATATTCCGGGCTGTATTCCGCCACTTGCGATTATTACAGTATTTTAACATCAGGCCAAAACGGAATCAATTTAATATTTTCATAATTGTGATCAGAACGGCAATGTTCGTGTTCTTTCTGCAAACTTTATACACAATTATGCAAATGAATGAAAACCCGCTGCTACTATTTTATCAAAAGGAAGTGTCCATGTTGTCTGGAAAGTGGAGGAAAGTGTCGTTTCTATTTATAATTATCGGTTTATTGGTGGCTTCACCCGGCTTGAAAACAGCTGCCGCCGCAGAAAAAGAAGCTGAGTCCTATCAGATCGTCGCGCTTGGAGATTCACTAACTGCCGGCTATGAGTATGGCTTTGATGCAAAATCTGTACCATACGGCTACGTGGAGCACGTATACGAGCAGGCATTGTTCCAAGGGCTACGCGCGGAATATGTCAATTACGGTATTCTTGGCCTGACGACAAATGGCTTTAGCCAACTGCTTGGAGCGGTGACAGAAGGTAAAACCGTCACGGTCAGCGACGTTCAGCCTGGACTGAAGGATCCTCGCGCCGCAGCTATCATTAGCGGAACTGCACAAATGCAAGGCAGCATTCGCGGCGCCGATCTGATCGTTATGACGATAGGAGGAAATGATTTGATCGGTATAGCCGCACAAATCACATCCACCACTACGGATGAGGAGAAAGCACAGCTGCTGCAAACGGCACTGACTCAATTTGAAACAGGGCTGAACGCTGGGCTGCAGGCGGCAACCGCACTCGCGCCAAAAGCAAAGTTCATAATTGCCGATCAATACATGCCGATTCCGGCTACCATTACAGTTGGCGGTCTAAGCTTTCCCTTACCCGAAGATGCAGCACGCCTGCGTGAGTTTGAGTTGCAAGCGCTGAGCCAGCTTAATGAAAAGCTTAAAACCATAGTAGCCACTACAAAAACAGCAGGATTCGATATTTCCATTACTGAAGTCAGCAAACCTTTTGTCGGCAAAGAGCTGGAATATACGTCGATTGCAAACAGTGACTTCCACCCGACCCGCCTTGGGTACGCGGCTATGGGTCAGACTTATTCTACCACAATATGGAATAAGTATTTGAGTGTTCGCACTCGCCCAGCGAATGTGCCCGTCTCTGTAGTCGTACGCGGCAAGGAGCTCGCAGCTTCATCCCCTGCCACCATGAAAAGCAACCGCACCTTCGTGCCGATGCGCGACATTACAGATGCCATTGGAGCAAAGCTTGTTTGGAACAAAACGAACCAAACCGCAACCGTTTCCTACAATAATCATACGGTAGCTTTTACAATTGGATCTTCTACTATCCTTGTTGATGGCGTGAAGAAAAAACTGAACAGCCCCGCTGCTTATTTACAAAAGAGCGGCAAAGAACAAAAAACCTATTTGCCGCTAGCGGTCCTCTCCGAGGAGCTTGGCTTGCAGGTTACCTATCGCAGTACGCTTCAAGCTGTCTTCATCAACTAGCTTTAAGCTAAGTAAGCAAGCAAATGTAAGACCAGTCATAAATAAAACAAACGGCAGCCGTCCTAAGCGAACGACTGCCGTTTGTTTTACCCGATTAGCGCAGCACAATATATGAGCTGTATAAACGACTACTTATATTGCTTTCCAAGCTGCTCAAGCAAAGCAAGACCTTGTTCTGACCAGCGCTTCAACCGATCAAGCGTAGCCACTTCGGCCTCCAAAGCAGCACGCAGAGATTCGCGGTAATCCGGCACAGGGCCGCTAAAGGTCTGCAGCTGGCGCAGCGGAATCATCGTCTTCTCTGTATAGGCCAGCGCCGGCCGCTCATGAAACAGCGGCACATCCGGCTCATACGGATGGTGCAAATCACCTTGCTGTGGATGCTTAAGGACAGCCAGCACCTTGAACAATGCACGGGGTCCATGCAATTCCATTACTTCTCCGACATATAGGCCCGATCTTACTTCCGCTTTCACAATGGCTCCGACTTCAAATGCGCTCCTTGCTTCTTCCATTAATTATGCCTCCTACTTAAGTGCCGTATGCAGCTTCTTTAAATAGCCACAACACCAGCTTTATTTTAAATGAAACGATCAGGATGTATAATCTGCTTCCGGTTGATGCCATTCTAATCATAAAGGACAATGCCGCAGGCAGGCAAGCTCAGAGCAAGGCTGCTTGTGACAGGTTGCTGCACTGGCATGTGGAGCAGGTCACCATGCGGACGCAACAGGCATCGCCGCTTACATTTTAATAACCTAGAATGACTTGTGTTCCCAACCTTGGCGACGTATTATGGAATTAGAAAAGTAGGTGACATTATGCGTAAGAAAAGAGTGCTGCTGCTCTCCGAGGGTTTCGGCTCGGGACATACGCAAGCCGCATATGCTCTAGCGGCGGGATTGCGCCAAATCAACCCCGAGATTCAAACCCGCGTTATTGAGCTGGGCAAATTTCTTAATCCGGTAGTCGGGCCATGGATTATGTCTGCTTATCGCAAAACCGTAAGCAAACAGCCAAAAATGGTCGGCCTGATGTATCGCAGCAATTACAAGAAATCGCTAAACCGCTTTACGCAGCTTGCTCTTCATCGCATGTTCTATACACAAACGTCACAGGTCATTTCCCAGTTGAAGCCGGATCTTATCGTATGTACGCATCCCGTTCCCAATGCAGTCGTAGGAAGGCTAAAGCGTCTTGGACTACATATTCCGTTGTACACGCTTATTACCGATTACGATGCCCATGGCGCATGGGTCAATCCGGAGGTCAGCAAATACCTGGTGTCTTCCCCGCTTGTGAGAAACAAGCTGATGGAGCGCGGCGTAATCCCCATGAATATTGAAGTGACCGGCATTCCGGTACACCCGAACTTCTGGACAACCTACGACAAGCAGGAGCTGCTGCAGAAATTCAACTTAAAGCCTATGCCTACCGTGCTTATAATGGGTGGAGGCTGGGGATTGATGTATGAAGACAATCTCCTAGAATATATGACCAAGTGGCGCGAAAGCATACAGTTGATTTTCTGCGTCGGCAGCAATGAGAAGGTAAGGGAGAAAATGCTTTCGAGCACCATGTTCCAGCATCCGAACATTCAGGTGCTCGGGTTCACTAACGAGATCAGCAAGCTGATGGACATTGCCGATTTACTCGTGACGAAGCCGGGCGGGATGACCTGTACCGAGGGCATGAGCAAAGGAATGCCGATGCTCTTCTATGAACCGATTCCGGGACAGGAAGAAGAAAACTGCGAATATTTTATCCGCAATGGCTTTGGTGAAATGCTTGATTCTGCTGCAATGGTAGATAAGTGGTTTGCCATGATTCAGGAACCGTATACCTCAGGCCAATTCCGAGAAAGCTTGCTAACGAAGCGCAACCAACAATACGACCCGAAGAGCTGCCCGAATGCCGTCCTGCGTTTAATGCAGTGACGGCGTTTTTGTCAGACTCCTCGGCCAATCGATAAGGAGTGGAAAGCGAATGAAGGAACGCAGCATGGACGGTAAAACGATTATTTTACGGGTGGAAATCGATATTCAGCAAGCACAGTTCGGCAAGGCCGCGACGGCTATTGAGACTGCTGGCGGCGATATTATAGCGATTGATGTCATTCATACCGATAAAACAACGACCGTACGGGATTTAACCGTGAAAATGACCGAGGCTGGCACAGCCGATCGCATTTCCGCGGCTCTTGGCACGCTGCCCGGCATCCGCCTTCAGCACATTTCCGATCGCACCTTTCTGCTCCATCTCGGTGGCAAAATTACCGTTCAGCCAAAAACGCCGATTCAGAACCGCGACGATCTCTCGCGCGTTTACACGCCAGACGTCGCAAGAGTATGCCAAGCAATTGAACAGGATCCATCCAAGGCATTTACGCTAACCATCAAGCGCAATACCGTCGCTGTCGTCTCTGACGGCAGTGCCGTACTCGGGCTTGGCAATATCGGGCCATATGCCGCAATGCCTGTCATGGAAGGCAAAGCGATGCTGTTCAAGCAATTCGCAGACGTTGATGCGTTTCCCATTTGCCTCGATACCCAGGATACGGAACAGATTATACAAGCCGTCAAACAATTAGCGCCGGGTTTCGGCGGCATTAATCTAGAAGATATTTCCGCTCCACGCTGCTTTGAGATCGAACGCCGGTTGCGTGAAGAGCTTGATATCCCTGTGTTTCACGATGATCAGCATGGCACAGCCGTCGTCCTGTTCGCCGCTATGCTGAACGCGCTCAAGCTGACGGGTCGAAACATTTCGGATACCCGCTTCGTTATATGTGGTATTGGAGCAGCAGGTACGGCTTGCACTAAGATGCTGCTTGCCGGCGGCGCAAAACATATTATTGGAGTCGACCGTGAAGGGATTTTAACCGCTGACCGCCATTATGACAATAGCATGTGGCAGTGGTACGCCGAGCACACAAATGCCGAGAAGAAGACGGGCCATTTGGCCGAAGCGCTTGCTGGTGCAGATGTTTTTATTGGCGTATCGGCAGGCGGGATTTTGTCCAGGGCGCATGTTGAGTCGATGAATGCAGAGCCGATCGTATTTGCGATGGCGAATCCCGAGCCTGAAATTCGACCGGAGCTGGTCGAGGATATCGTTGCTGTGTTTGCAACAGGGCGATCCGACTATCCAAATCAAATTAATAACGTGCTGTGCTTCCCGGGGATTTTCCGCGGGGCACTCGATAGCCGAGCAACTACCGTTAATGAAGAAATGAAGCTGGCTGCCGCTGAAGCGATTGCTGCTGTCATTAGTGATGACGAGCTCAGCCCGATGTATATTATTCCCAGCGTTTTCAATGCCAAAGTCGTAGAAGAGGTACGCAAACGCGTCATCCATGCTGCTATCGAGAGCGGTGTAGCTCGCAGACATCCGCGCGAATAGCCTCACAGAAAGGAAGAAATGCTACATGTCTACAGCATCCTTGCAGCGGCGGGAAGCGATTCCCGAGCTGCAGATTGTTCGTGCAATGGCCATATTAGGCGTATTATCGGTCCACTCGACCTCCTACGCTACGCTGAAAATGGTCAATTCCGGCTACTATTTCCTGTATAACTTTTTTAATATATTTATGAAGTTCGGCACGCCGACCTTTATTTTTCTAAGCAGCTTCGTGCTATTTTACAATTATTATACGAGGCCGCTGGATGCCAAGCTAATTGGCTCCTTTTACAAACGCAGAGCGCTTTATATCATTATCCCGTATTTGGTATTTTCCATTATCTATTTCACCCTGCTGCATTACAACTACTATCCGAACAGGCCGCTCGATGAAACGTTAAGCAGCTTCTGGGATAAGGTGCTGACGGGTAACGCCTATACGCATTTGTATTTTGTTTTTATCAGCATTCAATTTTATTTGCTTCTCCCTTTGTTTCTATGGCTGCTGAAAAAGTTTCCGGCCTTGGTCAAATGGGCGATACCGGCAGGCTTTGCCATTCAATGGGCTTTCGTTCTCATTAATAAATACGTACTGACGACGCCGATTCCGAATAAGGGCAGCTATTCGCTATCCTACTTCTCCTACTATTTAATGGGAGCAGCGATCGGTATCTATTTTCCGAAAATCAAGCATTGGATCATTATGAACAAACAAAATGCAACCAAATCGCGTGTTATCGCCTGGATTGCCCTTTGGTGTCTATGGGTTGGAGCCGGCCTATGGCATGTGAGCATTTGGTATGATACGAGACTTAAAATCGACAGCTATCACTCGCTGCTGTATGAGTTTTTATGGAATATGCATACCTTCTTCTCGGCGCTTGTGCTGCTGCAGCTCGGGTTTCTGCTTTACCGCAAGGCAGCGCCTTGGCTAGTCTCACTGCTCTCAAAGCTTGGCGCTTTATCGTTCGGCATTTATTTGGTTCATCCGTTCATCCTGTTCTACTACCGCGAATATCCGCCTGTGACCGGCAATTCCTTGCTGCTGCACAGCTGGTATGTAGGCGGCTATGCAGCTGCGCTCGTCGGTTCTTGGATTATCGTTTCATTAGCTGCACGGTTTTTGCCTTTCTCCTGGGTGTTGTTTGGCAATTTGCCAAAGCCGGGAAAACGGCCGCAAACGCCAAGTGCGCCGCAAAAAGACTTTACAGCTTAACGTTGGATTTTCTCAATGAACAGCCTCCGGCATCCATCGCTGCTTTGCAATGGTGGACGGAGGCTGTTTTAATAATAGGCTTTATAAAAATAGGGTTACCCCTTGCTCACCCTACAGCGCGCTGCCTCCATACAGGAAACGATATTCCCAATGCGTGCCTGCTATGCTGCTAATCGTTACGCCGCCCGCCTCATTGGAATATGTATGCAAAATTTTGCCGTCTCCCAAATAAATGCCGTCATGCGTAATGGTGGCTGACGATTTATTCGTGCCCGCATAGGCAGAAACTTTACTTCCCTTATAAGACATGAAAAACATAAGATCGCCACGCTTAAGCTGACGCCAGTCCGTCACAGCTTTCCCTCGCTGCGCTACATACTCCCCTTGCCCCCTCGAATCAGCGGGCAGCTTAATGCCTACTCCATCTAGAAAAGCCTGCCTTACAAAATCCGAGCAATCAAATGTTGCCGTCGTGCTGCGGCTTGAGCCGTATTCATAGGGGGTGCCTAAATATTTGAGCCCCGCCGCAATGACGCTTTCCACAGACCCGGTCGACGGTGCTGTAGTGCCAGGCGATCCGCCTGAGCTGCCTGAGATGCTAATATATTGGGATTGAGAGCTGACATAGCCAGCTTGTCCAGAAGAATCTTTAATCTCATACCAGCTGCCGTTTGGCTGCGATACAATTACTACCTGTTCACCAGCCTGCAAAAAGCGGATACGGCTAGCCGAAAGCGAAGCGCCTGTCCGGAAGGATACCGATTTTTGAATGGTACCTGTTGCCGCGTTCGGAGTCGATACGGAGGACACTGAGAAATAGGAAGGCGAAGCATAGCCCGTCCGGCCAGAGGAATCCTGAAGCTTGTACCAATACGCGTTAGACGCATCCAGTATCGTGACCTGTTCTCCTTTTTTAAGCATACGAATAACGGGAGCTGAGGCCGATGGTGCGCTGCGGAAGTTCACGCCTGCATCTACGGTCGCGCTCTGAGCAGCCAACACTGTGGGAATTGAAGCCGAGACAGAACCCAGTAATAGAGATGCGGTAAAAGCTGCGGTGAGCATCCTTTTTTTCATGGTGTGTTTCAAGCTGTACGCCTCCTTGGTTGTTTGAACATAAATAAATGGTGCTTCAACCATTGTAGAGGCGCCCTCTTGCTGCCAGCATCAACCTTTTTTCCTATTTGCCAATTTACCAAATTGGTAAATTGGAAGCATTAAAATTTCGCAATAAAAAACGAAGAGGCCTTCACAATAGCGATTGGCCTCTTCGTTAAAAGCTCTGTAACTACTGCTGTTACTCACTTTAATGCTTTATTTCCCCGTCCCAGAAAGCATGACTATAGTCGCGATAATGAATTGAGACTAAAGTATCATCTAGATTGGTTTATTTTACCTTGGGAACAATTACATCCCTTTTATTCGACATGTTTTTCGGCATCTGGCTCAAATTTAGCATTCTCCAGCTCATGGGGCTCTACATGGACATGCACACTCATAATATTATGCTTGCGCTCCATGCGATGCTCAATTTCATCACAAATGACATGGCTTTCGATCAGTGTGAGCTCAGGATCAACCTGTACTATAACGTCAACCAGCACATTGCTGCCATGAACGCGGGCTTTAATATCCTTAATGGATTTAACCCCTTTCGTACGTTCAATCGTCGCCCTGAGCGTCGTCAGCTCATTCTCATCAAAGCCATCCGTCAGCGCATGGGTCGAGCTGTAGAAAATTTCCCAAGCCGTCTTGCAAATAATGATACCAACCGCAATTGCCGCTACTGGATCAAGCCAAGGCAGGCCGAACTGGGCGCCGATAATGCCAATCGCAGCTCCTGTACTGACGAGCGCATCGGATAAATTATCCTTTGCCGCCGCCATAAGCGCCTGATTGTTAATTCGCTTCGCCAGCCGCCGATTGTAATAATAAACGCTCAGCATGACGACAGCAGAAAAGATGGCGATCCACGCCGAGTTAAGGGATGGCGCCGCTTCTTTACCCGACCAAAGCGAACCGACAGCTGTAATCAATACTTGAATGCCGACCGTTGCCATAATAAAGGACGCAATCAGCGCGGCAATCGTCTCTGCCCGAAAATGTCCATAAGGATGATCTTTATCCGGCGGCTTCTGTGAAATTCGCAAACCGATAAGTACCGCCAGCGAGGCCACAATATCCGTTAAATTGTTAAAGCCATCCGCAACGAGCGCTCCAGAAGCAAAATAGTAGCCGCCTCCTAGCTTTAGTGCGGTCAGCGTCAAATACGTCACAATGCTGAGCCAAGCACCCTTCTCGCCCTGCTTGATTTTTTCATACTGATCCAAAGCGTCCTTACCTCATTTCCTAATGATCTCCAAGTAAAGGTATCATACCCGACTAAACCAGAGTGGGTCTAGAGAAACAGTGTTGACCTTATGCGTACTTTTATGCAGCAGGGCAACACTTTACCTTGGAAATCGCATAGCAGCAGGGGCTGAGGCGGATCGCTTTAAAACGCTATTTCAGAAAAAAAACTTCACGGAGCGGCTTAATGGGTTCGGCTTGCTGAAAATTAAATGAGCCTTGAACCATTTTTGACGTAATGGCATTCCAGCGGTTGCAAGCATCGCTTTTCGCAATGTAGGCGAAGGCGGCTTCCACATCATCGCACTCAAAGCAATAGAAAAACTGCATGCCATTTTGAAAAATAGAATAGTTGGAGATGCCGGCACTGCGATGCTCTTCCATGATTTCCGGCCACGGATCGAGATGCATCCGTACATATTCCTCCAAGCACTCCTCCTTCACCTGCCAGCTCCAGGCGTATTTATTACTCATTGCCATGATGCTTCCTCCTCCTCTTCAGCCCAGCCCGTTTTTAGTAGACTTCCTTCCACTCTGCAATGTTGGCTGCGTCAAATTTAAACGGGTCGCCCAGCATAATCTGCGTGCCGCCAACATCGACAATTACTTCCTTGTCGCCGAGACGCCCTGCTGTAAACTTGTCGCCCACCTCACCTGTAATAGTACCATTTACAAGCGCATCAGCCGCATAGCCGGACAAGTAGCCCACATCGAGCGGGTTCCACAAATACATCCACTGGCTAACGCCGCTTTCAATGTATTCTGCCATTTCGCTTGGCAGGCCAAGGCCCGTCAGATGAACTTTACCTGTCAGCCCTTTGTCGGTAAGCACTTTGCCTGCTGCTGCAATCCCTACCGTCGTTGGTGCAATAATGCCCTTAAGGTCAGGGTACGATTTGAGCAGCGCCTCTGTTTCCGATACGCTTTTATCCCGCAGATCGTCGCCGTAAGCTACCTTCACCAGTTCAATTTCTTTGTATTTCGGATCTTCCAGCTCTTTCTTCATCCATTCAATCCATGTGTTCTGGTTCGTCGCCTGAGAAGTTGCGCTGAGAACCGCAATTTGCCCTTTACCGCCGATCATATCGGAAATGGCCTGTATCTGCACACGCCCAATCCGCTCAGGGTCCGCTTGGTTAATATGCACCATCCGGCTTTCCCCATTAACTGCGGAATCAAGCGACAGCACCTTGATGCCTTGATCCATCGCTTTTTTCAGTGCAGGCTGCAAGGCGTCAGGATCGTTTCCTACAATCGCGATAGCTGCGACCTTTTGCGAGATCAGCTCCTCAATCATTTGGATTTGTGCTTCCGCAGTCGGCTGATCCGGTGCCTTCAAAATCGCTTCATGCCCCAGCTCCTCAATCGCTTGCTTAAACCCCTCCATCTCCTTCTCGCCATAAGGATTGCCCGTATTTTTAAAGATGATTGCAAATTTTTTCTTGCCGCCACTCGCTCCAGCATCGCCGCCGGATTCCCCTGCCGGTTTGCTTCCCGAAGTGCTGCATGCGGCTAAAACCGTTAACACCATAATTACTGTCAAAAATGTCGCTAAAACCTTTTTCATCTGTATTGCCTCCCTTTTATCATTTATATATAAAAAGCTGCTTCTTCCCCGGATGAGTCGGGCAGGCTGCCGCAAACGAAACACACTTCTCTCTCTGCTGCCCGCTCCTGTTAAAAATGCAGCCGTTTACCGTGTGAATACTGCTCTACCACTTTAATAACGCATTTCTCTTCTCTGCTTCCTATACTGCCATGGCGATCGCACGTGGTGCGCTTAGCTTAGCTGCTTCGCTTCCTTGTAAGAGAAGACAGCTTAAGCTTCGGCAGCATAACGGCTACGATGAGCAGCAGACCAAGAATAATGAGCAGCACTTGCGCCGGCACATTGACGAGACCAAGGCCGTAGCGCAGGAAGCCAATCAGGAACACGGCCAAAATCGCGCCGATCATCCGTCCTTTGCCGCCCGCTGTACTAATGCCGCCAAGAACAACCATCGCAATAACATCCAGCTCATAGCCTGTCGCCACATTCGGTCTTGTGCTGCCCATTCGCGAGGTGAGGAATAGCGCCGTAACTGCCGCCATTAGGCCCGCCAAGGTGAACACGATAATTTTCATCCGGTCAACGCGGATACCCGAGAAGCGGCTCGCTGTCAAATTGTTGCCCATCGCATAGACGCGTCGTCCGAAGGTCGTACGATGCAGCAGCACGATGAACGCCGCCGCGCATACTGCAAAAACAATGAGGATGAATGGAATCGGGCCCACGTAGCCCCAGCCAAGAAAGCTGAACCATTCGGGAAACTTGCCTGCCGCTTGATCCTCCAGCAATATATAAGCGATGCCGCGATAAATGATCATCGTCGCCAGCGTGACTATGACTGAGGACAGCTCCTTAAACTTGACGATTAATAGGCCATTAATGAAGCCGCATACGAGTCCGACGCCGAGGCAAATCAGCATCGCCAGCGGCATTGGAACGCCTGAGTTATATAAGTCCGCCATGATGACAGAGGACAACGCAACAATCGAAGCGACCGAAATATCAATGTCCCCAAGGATGATGATGAGTACCATCGGCAGAACGATAAACGCTTTGTCGAGGAATGTCATCGTCGCATCCCGAAGGCTATCGAAGCTCCAATAATACTCCGACAAATTCATATTCATAATGTTGACGGCTATAAAAATCAGTACCAGCATCCATTCCCATTGCATAAAAAAGCGCTTCCATGAAAAGGCCCGGCTGCCTGAAATCACTCGTGTTTCCATCGTTAAATGTTCCTCCTCATGAGGTTATTGCGGTCAACGCCCCGTTTGACGAGCGCATTCGTAATAACGGCGATCAATATAATCGAGCCTTGAATGCCCGTCTGCCAAAAAGGCGATACATTAATAAGCGGCAGCGCATTATTAAGAATGCCGAGCAAAATCGAGCCCAGAATAACGCCGGATACTTTTCCCGATCCGCCCGCAATGCTAACCCCGCCCAATACACAAGCTGCGATAACGCTAAGCTCGTAGCCCATAGCTGTATCCCCTTGCGCAGAAGCGAACTTCGATACCCAAAGAACGCCGGCAAGACCGGATAAACCGCCCATAATTGAATAGACGAGCCATAAAATACGGTCATTGCGGATGCCGCTGATTTTCGCCGATTCGGGATTGCTGCCCACCGCGTAAATCTGTCTGCCGGTACGGGTGTGATTGATGAAATAATAAAACACAATATAAATGACGACCGCTATGACGATCAGCGTATTAATGCCGAGGATCGAGCCCGTGGCAATCGCTTTAAAGCTGACCGGCATTTGATGGGCGCTTACCCATTTGCCGCCGCTGGCCATAAAGGTCAGCCCGCGGAACACATTCATCATGCCGAGCGTGGCAATAATCGGGAGAATGCCCATTTTTGCAATGAGAAACCCGAGTACGACGCCGCACACTAGCCCGACAGCCGTTCCCAGGAAAATCGCAATCAGTGGATTGACCTCCGGGAACGCATTCACTGTCAGCGCAGCAATCATGCCCGATAGCGCCAGCGTCGCCCCTATGGATAGGTCAATGCCTCTCGTAATGATGACGAGCATCATGCCCACCGCCAAAATGCTAAGAATTGCTGTATTCGTAATCATGTCGTTCATATTCTCCAGCGTTAGAAAGCTTGGATTGCGCAGCTGCACGAGGAGTGACAGAACAATAATAAATGCTAACAATCCCAGCTCGCGAAACTTCGCGACCACAGCGCTCAGCGACTGCTTCTCTGCTGGCCTGTTTACTAACCCCTTGGCAGCCATTTTTGTCTCGGCCATTGCCGTCCCACCCTTTTCGTTCATAATGGAATATTCTCAGTTCAAAAATAACGCTTGCGTATTGCCACGCCTCAGCTTCGAACTATTCTTGCTTTAGCTCGCCACCTCTACGCCAGCACAACACTCGGACTGCGACTTTCCATCGCCGCCTGCAAAATATTTTCCTGCGTCACCTCGCCCTTGCTGAGCATTGCTGTAATTCGCCCCTCGCGCATAACCGCGACTCGGTCGCACATCCCGATAATTTCCGGCATTTCCGAGGAAATCATAACGACGCCATAGCCTTGCCCTGCCAAGGTGCTAATAATTTCATAGATGGCTGATTTTGCGCCAACATCTACGCCTTTCGTCGGCTCATCGAGAATAAGAATGTCGAGGTCGGCCGTCAGCAGCTTGGCGAACACCACCTTCTGCTGGTTGCCGCCCGACAGCGAGCTGACCAGATGGTAAATGCTCGGCGCCTTGACGTTCATTTTTTGCGCCAGCCTGACTGCTTCCTCCTCTTCCTTCGCCGTATCCAACGAGCCTTTACTGACGAATCGATCAAGCGCGGACAGCGTAATATTGCGCGAAATTTCCCAGTCCAGCACCAGCCCCTGCTTCTGTCGATCCTCCGGTAAATAGCCAATGCCCAGCTTCATCGCCTGCTGCGGATTTTCAATTCGCACCGGCTCGCCCTTCACGAACACCTGCCCTCTGTCATACGCTTCAATGCCAAATAGACTTTGAAATACTTCCGTGCGTCCTGCGCCTACAAGCCCGGTAAAGCCTAATATTTCTCCGCGCCGCAGCGAAAATGAAATATCTGCGAAGTAGCCTGTTCTGCCCAGCCCCTCCGTCTTCAGCACTTCATCCCCCAGCTTCGCCTCCGTCTTCGGAAACAGCTGGGTAATTTCACGGCCCACCATGGCGACGATTAAATCTTTATTGTCGATTTCATCAACCTGCCAGCTGCCGATATATTTGCCATCGCGGAACACCGTCACCTTGCTGGCTAGGCGGTACATATCCTCGAACCGATGGGAGATAAAAATAATCGAAGCCCCGCGATCCCTCAGCCGCTCTGTGATTCGGTATAGCTCCTCGCTCTCCCGCTTCGTGAGCGCCGCCGTCGGCTCATCCATAATGATGATTTTTGCATCGGTTGACAGCGCTTTCGCAATTTCGACGATTTGCTGCTCCGCTACGCTGAGCGAGCCCATCAGCGTACGCGGGCTGAATTTAGCGCCAAGGTCATCCAGCAGCTTTTGCGCTTCCTTATGCATCTCGCCCCAGCGGATGCGTCGCGTCCCTTTTTGCACCTTTTCATGGCCCATAAAAATATTTTCCGTCACGCTAAGATCCGGATAACAGGTCACATGCTGGTAGATCGCAGCGATGCCAAGGCGCTTCGCATCATTCGGGTTTTGAAACTGCACCTTCTGCCCATTCACGTACATCTCGCCTTCAGTAGGAGAATGCACGCCGGTAATGATTTTGATAAACGTGGATTTGCCTGCTCCATTCTCACCCATCAGCGCATGAATTTCGCCGGGCGCTAACTGAAACATGACATCGCTCAGCGCCTTTACACCGGGAAAGATTTTTGTAATCGCTTTCAATTCTAAAACATATGGCTCCATCGGCTTGCTCCTATTCATCAGCTTATTTAAAGCAAACATGAAACAGCTTTTTTTAGACGCTTTAGATGTTTATTTACTTTCTTTTGTGATTATTCATGTTCGTTGTTTTATCATTTCGACATGATATGCGCAATTCCTTTTTTCAAAATCGCTTTTTCGAAAAAAAATTTTCGTGTCGGCTAGACCGAAATTGGGTAAATATGAGAGGATATGAGGATACATACAAAGGGGATTAACAACACCGTTGTCCGCCTCAATTAAGGAGAGAAGAGTTTGCTTTTTTATCTGCTAGTGTTTATTGCTATCTTTCTGTTCCCAGTCAGTTCCATCGTATTAATGGTTCGCAGTTGGATCGTAGATGAGCGTACAACCGTAAAAAAGGTGCATGTGATCATAATGGAGGTGCTGTCCTTCATCGCAATGGTTGGATTTCTAGGGCTAGGCTTTCTGTTCAACAGCTACGGTATAGCAGGAGGACTGCCGCTGCAACAGAGTGAGCTGACGGGGAACTTTCTCGATGGCTACGCTACTTTGTCCAATGATTATGTAGTGACCGTTATTTGCAGCCTTATTTTGAGTGGCTTCGCTTATTTGGCGTTAAAATTGGCTAGGGGAGCTTTATCGCCAATTCTTTTTGCAGCGGCCTCCGTCCTCCTAATTGCCAATGTCATCTTCGCTATCGCCTATTTCTCGCACATCGGCTTCGGCCGTTACGGTGATGATTCCGCTGGAGCCACTCCCATTATTTTGCTGCATTTGGGCTTCGCTTGCTTAATCGGACTGTATGTAGCTGAGCTTAAGCATTCCGCCAATGCGTTTATGCACCGCGCCCAGCAGGAAGAGATCGTGTACAGCAGCAAATGGCTGCGGTTCATGGACTATTTTCGCCAAAAATATGCCCGGCTGCCGCTGCTCTGGTCGATTGCCTTTTTCCCGGTCATGCTAATCGTCCAGTTGCTGCTGGTGCTGTTCGGGCAGCGCCCAGATAGCTTCATCCGTGTATTTCTCGAAACGAGCAGCTTTCATTATTCGCAATTGCCAGTGCCTCCGCCAGTTATCGTGCCGGGAAATGGCCATTATTTATGCACCGTTTCGGTGAGAGGGCACCGCAAAATCGTCAAGCCGCTGCGCGCCGGGCTTCGACACGGCAACAGAATTGTCGTCAATCGCCAACTGCTGGTCGCGAACGCTTTTGAAAATATTATTGAGGAGTACGCGCCCAGAGCGCACAAAATCATCCGCCGCTGCTATGACAAATACGGCTATCCGCTCAGCAAACACATCAATCGACCATGGTCTGCCGATGTCGTTTACCTGCTGATGAAGCCGCTGGAATGGTTGTTTCTCGCCGTATTGTATACGGTCGATCGGAACCCCGAAAACCGCATCCATCGGCAGTATAGCGAGCTGAGGAAATAGCTTTATCGGCAATGAAAAAGAGAGATTAGCTTTGCTTGAATAAGCAGGCTGACCTCTCTTTTTCATCAAATTAGTAAACCATCCGTAATTGCCATCTATTTTATAGAAGTATATTATTAAATTAGTCTCCTCGTAACATAGCCGTATTTATTAATCTTAGTACTAATGATTATCTTATTTTAATATAAGTCTCTGTCGGGTAAACCCCTACTCTTGGTAAAACTCTCTCTTCAAAGTTCTCTTTCCAAAATTGTTTTTGTTCTAAGCCCCCTATATTTATTCCTATAAATTGAGGATCTATGAACAAATCCTGACCATTAATTAAATGAATGTGCAGAACATCGCATATCATTGCATTTTTCACAATCTCTAAGTTGAAAAAGTTTATAGTGCTGACGCGATTATCAGCCATTGGGTTGGTAAACACAATATTGCCAATTTTAGTTCTGCTAGAAATCATATCTTCCATGTCATTATTATGTTTAAAAGAATCTACAACTGTAAGTTGAAGTCTCCCATAGCCTTCTATGGCTTCAATTTCAACAAACTGATTTCCAAACTCCAAATATAAAAGTTTATGAGTAGCAATAAACTCGGCAACTCCATCTTCCTCTATATGTACTAACCCTACTAAATAGATCTCCTCAAATGAATGATTTTGCATTAGTTCTGTCAATTTTTCCATTATTGATTTTCTCTCCTCACAAACAATGAGAATTCAAACTATCCTTTCCTTTATTTAAAGGTCAGAAAAACTAACAGAATTTACAAATCAAATCACTAAATGAATTACAAACATTCACTTCTTCTACTCCACTATTTGAATAGGACTTACATAATGATACCGAAGGTGTACTGCCTGCCCGATAATCGAAGCAAAAAAGATGCTCATCCGCCCCTAGCGCGAATGGTACTAAACCAGATGGAATATGTTTTTTCACTGAATTATATCTCTCAAGAATATCAAGCTCATCAAATGCCAAGAACGTCAATAATCTAATAAATTGCAAACTCCCTTTACCATCCACCATAATATTTGAAGGAGATGGACAGCCTCCTTGATATTTGATTGCACACTTCAGATAGTCTTGAGGAAAATGTATAGCAAGTCTCTCCTCAACAATCTTAACATTTTCAATATCAGCTTCATCATACTCTGTTGTCCAAGTGACCATTAAGAATCCACTCCAACCGTTATAAAATCCGTTAATTATATATTCATTTTCTTCAGTTCATATCGTTTATTGTTATTCGAAATCAATCATTTCATCTATTGCATCTTTAAACCAATCCCAAAATGTAATATATGACTTGCGCTGTTCGTAACCAGGAGATGAGAAATCATGGACAATCTGTACTTCTTCAGTTTTTTCTACTTCAAAACAAGCAATATCATCATTATCCATTCTCCGAGCAAAGGGGATTAACATTCTATTTGGATATCTCTCTTGCAATCCCTTTAATCTTTGAAGAACTTGATCCCATTCATGACATTCCAGATATCAAAATCCACTAGATTAAGTCTAACTGTCTTAAAAAAAGTATCCGGATATTTAAAATCCTTTGACAGTTGAGAAGCTTTTGGTAATTTTATTTGCATCATTAAGTTACCTTCCCATCCAGTAATATCTGCCTCTCAGGGAAAACTGCATTTTCCTGGATTAAGCATCTCGCCAATCTTTGAGCAGCCCTATCGAAGTAGAATTGATTTGAATAGTTTGAATGGATAATCGATTCTAATTCGGAGAATATTCTAGTGTCTTTGTTTAATTGAATTTCCCCATTCATAAGCTTACTTGCTTCCAGTCAGTTTCACCTTTTTTTTCATAACTTATAAAGCCTTCGGTTGAAGACTTTTTTTCAAGCATCCTTACAGCGTCATATTTACTACAATCTTTTTCAATATACATTTCATCTTCTAGAAACAAGAAAAATATAGAGCTAGATTCATCGTTATTCGCTAAATAAAAACCAAATAATTCGTTGTATTGAGTGCTAAAAAACAAACATAAATACTCTACTTTGAGTTTAATATTTTCTTTGCATTCAATTAACCCTTCTTCATAGCTAGCAAATAAATTAAAATCATCCAAATCATAAATTCTATGCACTGAGAATAGCGGATTCATACCTCTTATATGCAAGCCTATAACATCACCATCATCTTTCTCAAGGAAAAGGACATGGTCTAATCTCTCGTTATCATCCTCATCATGTAAATAAATAACATTCGACAACTTTTTTTCAAATGATAGATTGTCAAGCCAAGTGCGACACTTCAACCTGAAAAGCTTCGTGTGCGGTTTTCCATCCTAGACACTTTCGAGGACGGTTATTAATAAAGAACAACGCGCACGCTAATTCCTCTTCTGTAACGTCTGCGAAATCATAGCCCTTAGGAAAGAACTCTCTTAGCAGTCCGTTCGCATTTTCATTCGTGCCTCGCTGCCAAGACGAATAAGGATCGGCAAAATACACCTTCATGCCATGCAAAGCAGTTAGGCGTTCGTGGCAGGCAAACTCTTTACCACGATCAACGGTAGCCGTTACGAAGGCCGTTGCCGCGATCGATAGGACAGCCTGTTTATAAGCCATCTCCATGGAAGAGGCTGTACGATCCTGCATTTTAATCGCATGGTAGAACCTTGTTTTACGCTCAGCGAATGTAGCTACGCAGGCATTGCTTTTTCCACGACTAGAAACAACCGTATCCAGTTCCCAGTGCCCAAAGGTCTCACGCTTACATATCTCTTTGCAGCGCTGGTGAATGGACAACCCGATTGTAAAACGTCCGCGCTTCTCCAGCGGTTGACGACGTTTCCCTTTATGCCTTGAAAGGCTGTATTTCCTTTAACAAGCCTTCATTGGTACAGCCATCGGTAGATCGTTTTATGGCATACACGAAGAAGGGGCTCGTCCCGTTTCATCCTGCCTTCAATCTGTTCCGGCAACCAGGTCTCTGCGAGCTTCATCGTGATGTAACGTTGCCTTTCAGCATTCCATTTACCCGAAGGTTCACAACCAGCTCGCTTGGTTATATACAATGTCTGGGCTCGATTTGCACAATAAGACTCTTCTGTTCCTTGACGCTTGAGCTCACGGGATAGGCTGGAATGATGACGCCCGAGCTTACGTGCAATCGCTCTAGCCGACCATCCCAATTGATGGAGTAATTCTAGCTGACTTCTCTCTCTTGTGGTAAGATGTTGGTAGCTCATGGCTGATTCTCCTGTGTAGGGGTAGTGTGGTAACTTCATTCTACACACGAATCGGTCATGGGTCATTTTTATGTGTCGTACTTCATATTACAATCCGTCATAAAATTAAAGCATATGATGTGCATACAACCGAAATAGAGAAATATTTATACGAATTTTACATGGGTTAGATATATTATTGGTTGAATGATAGGCTCATTCGTACTGTGTAGCCCTATCCAAAAAGACCTCCGAGAGGTTAGTCAAATCAAAATTCTTCCAATGAAATAGCTTCAATGGAACTACAGTGAAAATTGATGAAGTTATATCCATCGTTTTCTCCATATCCGCTGTCATCATGAACATGATATCTTTGATTACTATCCCAACCTTGTTCTTTTTTATCATGTATTAATAAACTGTCCGTTAAATATATATTTGTGACTTTTCTTAATGAAAGTTCAGAAACATTATGATACCTAACGTTCAATCTGAAACGTTGTTTCGATTCTATAACCGATAGCAAGAAAAATAAATCAAGTGTCGTAATATGATTATCTTCATAATCAATGTCAATATCATAATTAATCGCAATTATTCCCTCATATATCCAAGAACCAAGAGCATTCAACTTTTCAGTAACTATATTGTAATTATTAATATATTGCAAATAGCATGCCTCCTTGTTAGTTAATAATTTCTAGTCCCCGGAGTCACTTGCTTTGGAGCATAATTATTTTTGTAAAACTCATTAGGTAAAAAAGTGAACTGCTTGGAATTTCACTTATATGACCAATATTATCGAGAGCTACCACCAGCAACTTCGTAAGGTGACGAAAGGAAAGAGTATCTTCCCCTCCGATGAAGCCCTGCTCAAAATGCTCTCTCTACAATGGATGTCGTTGACAAATGGACGGGCCTTGTTCAAAATTGGGGGCAAATGCTCCTCCAACTTTCCATCTTCTTCCCGGAACGGGTCGGTCAACATCTAAACAAAGGAGACCCGCCCCCGCTAAAAGTTTACTTGTTTCCAGTCAGTTTCGCATTTTTTTTCGTAAGTTATAAAACCCTCAATCGAAAATCTTTTTTCAAGCATCCTACTAGCCTCACATTCACTTAAATTATTTTCCATATAAATTTCATCTTGTAAAAATAATACACATATAGAACTGGATGCATCGTTATTCGCCATATAGACGCCCAATAATTCGTTGTATTGAGTGCTAAAAAACAAAGCTAAATTCTCTATTTTGAGTTTAATATTTTCCTTGCACTCAATTAATCCTTCGTAACTATCAAATAAATTAAAATCATCCAAATCGTATATTTTATTCTTTGAGATTAATGGATTCATACCTCTTATATACAAGCCTATAACATCACCATCATCTTTCTCAAGGAAAAGGACATGGTCTAATCTCTCGTTATCATCCTCATCATGTAAATAAATAATATTTGAGATTTCTTTTTGCACGAAAAAATAATCAAACTTTTTTGTAAACGATAATAAATAATTATTCATCTTCATCCTCACTCTCTAATCAAGTCTTATTGGGACTGAAATTCGGGCCACCATCACCGTCACCTTAACTGCACAATTATGAACCCAAATCCCCAGATTCGACACAAAATAAGAATGAAAGTCCTCAACCTCAAAGTTATAAACCGTTGCTTCGCGCGACTCTTTCTCGATCTTGTCTATTGCCAGTTTAGTCCCAACACTCGAAACAAGCAAGTCGCCAACCTTCAAGTCTTTAACAAACGTCCATCCCTTGCCATCAAGCCAGAATGGATGCTCGCCTGTGACCTCGATGATTTCATCCCCGATGTGGACATAATAGATTTCGTCAGCCTGTTTCTGGAACAGCCCCACAACCTCTTTATAGGCCACTTCTCCGGTCTCGTCATCCTTAGAGAGAACCTTATCCCCTACCTCAATTTCCTCGATAGGTTTCTCCCCTTCGTCTGTGAGAACCTTGGTTCCTGCTGTAAAACAGTTACATTCGTAGACGAGTTTTTTCGTCGTTTTAACAGTTCCCTCACCAAAAATATTCTTCAGCTTCGAACCCGCCCAAATGACACCCTTGGTACCATACTTACCCGCATGCTTCAGACCCGGAATCGGAATAATGCTCAATGTTGCCCCAATTCCCTCTCCCCAACGGTCTCCCGCCGAGAGATGTTCGCCGGTAATATAGTTATTACCTGTAAAGGCCTGCTGGAAGCCTTTCACCGTGCCTACCCATGGCATGAGATCAGCAAGGAAGCTTCCGCCTTGCAGCCATGCGGAGTCACCATCACGGCTTAGACCGAACGGATCGACATAGGATATCGGATTGCCATTTACGTAAGCGTAACGGTTCAACGTTTGGGAATCGCTGATTGAATCTGTCAGCACATCCCGGTTGATGTAACAGAAGAGCATTATTTAGGGTATAAAATTCAAGTGTTTATGCGCGTACAAACAAAATCAAAAAAACTTTACACGGGTAATAACAAGGTTATATGTGTTAATGGTTGAGTGGTGGGTTCATTCGGCACTGGGTAGCCCCCGCCAAAAAGAAAAAGCCATAGAGAGGATGGTTTCCTCTTTATGGCTTTCAAACTATTTTTTTGCTTCGACAAAACTACTTTCTCTTTTTGATGTAGTTATATTCAAATAGAATGATTGACCTGTTTGTTTATCTATATTTTCCGCCATGGAGGTAACTTCACACATTAGTGAAATGTACCGTGCCATCCAAAGTGAAATATCAAACATATGGTCATTAAAGATTTCTTGAAATGAATCAGTAGTAGTTGCTCCTAGAAAATATTGATAATTCGGCCACTTATCATTTTTCTGTAATTCCTTTAATTCAACTTCGAAGCCAAAAATTTCAGCGTAACCCACTAAATCATATGGTTCATCTTCCATATTCTCATATCTTAAAGTAGGTATATTTAGTCCTTTTTCTATTTTTGAGCCTAAATCCTGTAAAGAGCCTTCATATTGAATATATACCTTAGAGTGAACACCATGCACTTTGTCCGAAATCTCCATTGTAACCTCCTAGTTAATTACTTGATGGCTTAAATTTTATTGAAAATCCCTCTTTATTTGGCTTCAGTCCCTCAAATCCCGGCATTTCAGAAAGTATTTTCCTGAATACCGGATTTGCTTTCAAACTATTACCAAATTTCTCGTATAGAATATCACTTTCTATAAAATAATCGATATCATACTTGTTCATATTAATAGGTTGACCATAAGTCGGTTTACTCGGATTCCCTACTGTACCAGTCTTAAACGACCCTGTATAACCTGATTTAAGATTAGGATCTATTTCTCTGAACTGCGGTAAAAGATGTTTTTCAGCAAGGTCGTCTAGCATTGTATGAAGCTCAATAATTTTAGGACTAAGTCTACCCGCCCCATTAACTTCACAATTATGAACCCAAATCCCCAGATTCGACACAAAATAAGAATTAAAGTCCTCAACCTCAAAGTTATAAACCGTTGCTTCGCGCGACTCTTTTTCAATCTTGTCTATTGCCAGTTTAGAACCGTCACTCGAAACAAGCAAGTCGCCAACTTTCAGGTCTTTAACAAACGTCCATCCCTTGCCATCAAGCCAGAATGGATGCTCGCCTGTTACCTCGATAATTTCATCCCCGATGTGGACATAATAGATTTCGTCAGCCTGTTTCTGGAACAGCCCCACAACCTCTTTATAGGCCACTTCTCCGGTTTCGTCAGACTTAGCGAGAACCTTGTCCCCTACCTCGATATCCTCGATAGGTTTCTCCCCTTCGTCTGTGAGAACCTTGGTTCCTGCTGTAAAGCAGTTACATTCGTAGACGAGTTTTTTCGTTGTTTTAACCGTACCCTCACCAAAAATATTCTTCAGCTTCGAACCCGCCCAAATGACACCCTTGGTACCATACTTACCAGCATGCTTCAGACCCGGAATCGGAATGATGCTCAGTGTGGCTCCAATTCCCTCTCCCCAACGATCTCCCGCCGAGAGATGTTCACCGGTAATATAGTTGTTACCTGTAAAGGCCTGCTGGAAGCCTTTCACCGTGCCTACCCATGGCACCAGATCAGCAAGGAAGCTTCCGCCTTGCAGCCATGCGGAGTCACCATCACGGCTTAAGCCAAATGGATCGACATAGGATATCGGGTTGCCATTCACATACGCGTAGCGGTTCAGCGTTTGCGAATCGCTTATCGAACCTGTCAGCACATCACGGTTGGTTGATAAAACGTTTGATTTCGGGATTGTAATAACGCGCACGCATATGGTATAGGGCGTTTGCGTCCGTTGCAACGCCATGAACGATTGGGAAGACAAAAGCTGTTTCCGGAAATTAATCGGAAACAGCTTTTGTTTTTGCTCTTTTTCAGTATTACTTAAGGGGACAATACCAATTTAAAATTATTTCAGACCTGATGCACTATCTAGGACGTGTCTGAAAACTAAAGGTTTTGTGGTATGATTTGAGAAAAACGATTGGAGCACCCACTATGATTCAAAGACGGTATGAACTAAGCGATGAACAATGGGAACAAATAAAGGACATGTTTCCTCCATATACAACAGGACGTCCATCAAAATCGAGTAATCGCACCCTGTTTAATGCTATTCTTTGGATCGCACGTAGTGGAGCCGCATGGCGTGATCTTCCAGAAGAACGTTACGGTTCATGGAAAACGGTTTACAGTCGTTTCTGCAAATGGAGAGATACAGAATTACTTGTTACCATCTTTCAAGCCCTTCACGTAGACCCTGATTTTGAAAATTTGAGTATCGATTCTACATCGGTCAAAGCTCACCAACATAGTGCCGGAGCTAAAAAAATGCTGAAGGGCACGAAGTAAATCAACACATCGGCATCAGTCGTGGTGGAAAGGCTACCAAGATTCATACGGTAGTCGATGGATTAGGAAATCCGCTCGCTTTTCTTCTGACGGGTGGTCACGTCTATGATTCTGTTCCAGTGCTCGATTTGCTTCAGGCGTTTGATATTACCGGAAGTCATATTCTTGGCGACAAAGCCTATGGCTCAGAAACAATTCGGGATTGGATTACGTCCCAGCAGGCATCCTATACCATTCCACCTAAAGCTAATACTCGAAATCCATGGAAAGTCGATTGGTTTCGGTACAAAGAACGACACTTAGTCGAATGCTTTTTCAATAAAATCAAACACTTTCGTCGTATAGCGACTCGTTATGACAAGTTGGCCAAGTCATTTCTAGCGTTTGTCTACATAGCTTCCATTTTCAAATTAATTCAATGACCAGTTTTCAGACACGCCCTAATAAAACTTACATGAAAAATGAAATATTAGATGAATTCATTGATTTTAAAAAACGCTTGTTATTCAAACACTATAGTTATTCCTTTATCGCCCATAATTTCAATCAATAATTGAAATAGAGGTCTATCCCCTACTTCTTCTAATTCAGGCTTATCTAAGAGTTTTTCGTTCAAACTCCTCGTATAGTTAATTTCTTTGACCCAAGAATTTGTATCTAAACACTTTTTTGCTATTTGATGATTTTTCCATATAAGGGTGAAAGGTACGGTTGCTCCAAATCCTCCATGAAAACAATCAATTAGAGAGTAAATATCAAATCCATAATAACCTCCAGTCCCATTAATAGCTTCTCCTAATGCGCAAAAGAAAGAAGGATAATTCGTTACATATGTCCCATCCAGGTAAAAAATTTCCTCCTGCATTTCATAACATTCCGATGTATTTATATTATAATTTTTTACTACTTTTAACCAAGCCCTTCTTCCATCTTCAGAAAGATTTGACCATTCATTCTTTTTCAATGGGTAGGAAATTCTCCACTTATTCCAAATTTCTATTTCTTTATTAGATAATACCTCCTCTAAAGAGCCTCTCCAAGTAATATCCATTATACCTTCTGGAAATCCAGTTTTATGATAATAAACATCATCAAATACAGAAAATAAAAACTTTCCAATCGGATTTTTATTATTATCAATAATACAAATATAAACTAACCTACTTAAAGATTCTTTTCTTTTTATAAGATATTCTTTGAATTCCTTACAAAAAACAAACTGTTCCAGTTCAATTTGGTGATAAGATACATCCCCATCAGAATAAACTTTACCATCCAGCCCCTCGATTTCTTTGCAATATCCAATTACTAATTCACTTTTATCATCAAGAAGAGAGTATTTGAATTCCACTTTATTTCCTCCATTGGCCATTCTCACGGTTTGAAATTTCCACCATCCGGAAACCAAGGCGCTGGGAATAATTTAGGTTTACTGTAGTCATGGTTGACTACATAGCCAAACCTTCCGTCGGTTCTTTCTAATATCCTATGTGATGTTCCCGGGACATCCCATTCTTTTAAACCATCCCAGACATTACTTTGACCCGTTCGATTTTTCAATTCATTGGCATGGAATATTTTTTGATTTCCATTACCATCAAATCTTGGGGTGCCCTTTCCGAGTATAATATTATCATATTCATTTACTATTTTTAGAGAAATTTTATGTTCATCTGAAAGCTTGTAATCTTTCTTATCTTTACCCGTCACCTAAGTTGTAATCTTAAAATCTATTAAAAAAATGGCGGCAACTGTTTTACTAACTCAACTTTCGCAGCATGAAATAGGTAGATAAGCCTTGATGTAATTGGGCAAAGCAGAGATCCAGAGCTGTAGTTGACTTTTTATCATGGCGGATAGTTTTTTGCCAACTTGATTTGCGATCTCGTTCATTAATTCCACCAGTTGCTGTAAAGCCAACGCCCAGTCCAAGGTACCGACTTCATCGCAAAGTAAATAAAACAGTCCACCGAGCGTCCGTTGATCGGTACTTTGTCGATGCTGCCAAGCCAACAGAATATAACGGGAATAGACAATGGTGGTATGGCTAATGAGCAAATCGTAGGAACGCCCTTGGAACTCTTTTTGCAGGCGCAGCAAGGATTTAGCGCATTTGAAAAAGACTTCTATAGCGGTGGCGAACAAAGACCACGACGACGGGAATACTGGGAACGAGTTTCGTATGAATTTGGCGTAAAATATTCCGTTGTTTCCCTTGGACGCGTGAGGCAGATCGGTAAAGACCCTTGAGATCAACTTGCTTGCCATGAACAAGATAGCGTTTGATGAATTTCGGGCTTAATTAGAGGGCAGGTGGCTAGCCTTTAAACGTTACCCTGCCTGTTCTATGTCAACTGGTCGTCACCAGATTGTTCGTTCACGATAACCATCCCGGCAAGCAGTCCATTCGTTGCGGACAATTTACAGATAAGTCCTGACAATATTAATGGTTAGGCTAACTACCCCAAAAGATGCTTTGTCTTTTCATCCTCCCTATCGGGGCGAAGTATACTACAGTTGCGAAGAATTTTGAAAAATCGGTGAGAAAACGAACATAACAAAAAACAGGTCAATCATGGTGGTATCTGACCATAATCAACCTGTTTTACGTAACGGAATAGTGATATTTAGGTTATAAAATTAAAGCAATTGATGTGCGTACAATCGAAATGGAGAAATCTTTATACGGGTACTATTTGGGTTATATGTGTTATTGGTTGAATGATAGGTTCATTCGACACTGGGTAGCCCCCACCAATAATAATTTAACTAATAGTTGTATTTCCCCATGCAAAAGGTTACTTTGGAACATCTGCTAGATAAACATTAACCTTTCCCATCTAGCCATTTGTTTGTATAGTACTTATTGGAGTTTATGCGAAGTTCATTGCGATAGTCTACTATGCTCCCTTTATTAATAGACCTATAAGAATTTATGTCCGAAGTTCCATCATCTTCCCACTTGCAATATGGGCAAATATCATAACCTGCTCCTTCAAACGCATCATAAAGTTCTGTTAAAGTTTTAAACCCACAACAAGGACAAGAATATAACTCTTCTACCTCACCAATGACTTCTACTTGATATCCAGAAATAGCATGAACTATTTCTGCTAAAAAACCATTACTAACACCTTGAAAATCAATTTCCACCTCATTTTGTTCCTTATTAATGATTGACGTTTCTTCTTCCAAATACTCGGATAAATCTATCTCTTTTCCTATTATGTTACGTACTGATTCAATTATTTTAAACGCATTTTCTCTAGTTATATTATTCATCTTATTAGCCCCTGTTCTTTTAATGTCTGAATCACCATATCATCAGGACGACCATCCCATTTATAAAAAGATTTAATTCTACCTCCTTTCTCTGTTCCAACAAATATAGATTGAGTGGATGGCTCATATCTATATACATATCCATTCGTAGTCGTCTGTACAATACTATCAGAATTTCTAGTGCCAAATTCAAAAGCCATATCAGAGTATTCTTTAGATGATTTTGCTCCAAACTCCGTACTACCATGTTTGTCAAAATGTGCTTTTAATTTTCCCTTATTCCATAAATCAGCATTCTTCGCTGTTGGTTGCCACACGGAATTACCCGCACCCTTAACAGCACAATTATGCACCCAAATCCCAAGGTTAGACACAAAATAAGAATTAAAGTCCGCAACCTCAAAGTTATAAACCGTTGCTTCGCGCGACTCTTTTTCGATCTTGTCTATGGCCAGTTTAGTCCCGTCACTCGAAACAAGCAAGTCGCCGACTTTCAGGTCTTTAACAAACGTCCAACCCTTCCCATCAAGCCAGAATGGATGCTCGCCTGTGGCCTCGATGATTTCATCCCCGATGTGGACGTAATAGATTTCGTCAGCCTGTTTCTGGAATAGTCCTACAACTTCTTTATAGGCCACTTCTCCGGTCTCGTCATCCTTAGAGAGAACCTTATCCCCTACCTCGATTTCCTCGATCGGTTTCTCCCCTTCGTCTGTGAGAACCTTGGTTCCTGCTGTAAAGCAGTTACATTCGTAGACGAGTTTTTTCGTCGTTTTAACAGTTCCCTCGCCAAAAATATTCTTCAGCTTCGAGCCCGCCCAAATGACGCCCTTCGTACCATACTTACCCGCGTGCTTCAGACCAGGAATCGGAATGATGCTCAGTGTTGCTCCGATTCCTTCTCCCCAACGATCTCCCGCCGAGAGATGTTCGCCGGTAATATAGTTATTACCTGTAAATGCCTGCTGGAAGCCTTTCACCGTGCCTACCCATGGTACGAGATCAGCAAGGAAGCTTCCTCCCTGCAGCCATGCGGAGTCACCATCACGGCTTAAGCCAAATGGATCGACATAGGATATCGGGTTGCCATTCACATACGCGTAACGGTTCAGCGTTTGCGAGTCGCTGATCGAACCTGTCAGCACATCCCGGTTGATGAAACGTTTGATCTCGGGATTGTAATAACGCGCACGCATATGGTACAGACCGTTTGTGTCCGTTGCAACGCCATCCCGTCCATTATACTGGAACGGCTGCTCTGTCGTTCCCATATGACGGATTTGTTCACCATACGGTCCGTATTCATACGTATCGGTGATCACGCCGTTGTCATCCGTCAGAGCGACTGTGCTTCCACGACGGTCATAATGATACATGGCATAACTGATGAAACCTGATCCGATTTGTCAGTTAAATGCCTAATAACTATGAATTTCAAAGTTTCTCTAAACATATCGTTTGCCACACCCATCACTAGCCATTGAACAATTGGAAAAAAGCTGCTTCCGTTTGATTTCCGGAAACAGCCTTTAGTCCTTGCTATTTTTAAGTGACTACTAAAATAAGGGCATGACCATCGTATAAATCTACATCTTCTTTAATTCCCACTATAAGGACACCTTATCCTAGATACTTTTTCTAAAATTCAATCTATGAGTACAAGTTAACAATCGAGCCCTTTCATCATTAAATTTTTTCAATTATTAACTCACAAGAACCGTCTTCCAGAGAATTAAGATCATCGTAATGCATATGATTTCCTGACGGAACTTCTGGTTGTGCAAGGGTTAGTAACTGCCTAGCTAAAGATCGTAGACCTGCTTCATTGGCTATAATGGTAATAATATTACCTTCAATTGAAGACTCAATTGTAAAGTTGTCATCCCAAACAAACTTTATACCTTCTTCTTTCAAATAATTTGGTATGTTAATTTCAATATTCACATTATTCCTCCAGATAAATATGCAGATTTTGAACAACCATCATTTTCCCTGGCTTACTAGGATTAGGAGCAAGGGTTTCAAAGTTCATATGCGGCCCTCCACCATGTTTGCCCAGAATATCTGTATCCCCCATTCTAACAACACGTATACCATCATCGGACATAAGACGTCCATTCCCCAAATCTTTATAACCTTTTTCTAAAAACTCTTCAACTGCTGATAACACATCATTAGTTTTCATTTTCATTCCATCTATATTAGTTTTCATTTTCATTCCATCTATAAGTGTGTAGCTAGCAGTTTTAACAAATTCGCAAGTTCCGCCACCAGTATTATGCACCCATATCCCAAGATCACTAACAAAATAGGTATGGAACTCATCCACCGTCATATTGTAAACAGTAGCCTGCCTATGTTCCAAACCTATGCGATCTATCTTGAGTGTATTGCCATCGCTCTGAACAAGCAAGTCTCCAACTTTTAAGTCTTTGACAAACGTCCACCCTTTACCTTCTACATAGAACGGATGGTTAAAGGTCGATTCAATCACTTGGTCACCTACATGGATCTGATAAATCGCATCCGTTTCGTGATTGAACGTAGCCGTTACCTCTTTATATGTCTGTTCTCCAGTCTCCTCATTCCTAGAAAGAACCTTATCTCCGACTTCAATATCTTCGATATTCTTCTCCCCATCATCTGTGAGAACCTTGGTTCCTGCTGTAAAGCAACTACATGCGTTGATCATTTTTTTGGTCGTATTAACAGTTCCCTCACCAAAAATATTCTTCAGCTTCGAACCCGCCCAAATGACACCCTTCGTGCCATACTTACCCGCATGCTTCAAACCCGGAATTGGAATAATGCTTAGCGTTGCTCCAATTCATTCGCCCCAACGGTCTCCCGCCGAGAGATGTTCGCCGGTAATATAGTTATTACCTATAAAGGCCTGCTGGAAGCCTTTCGCCATTCACCTCAGTGGTACCAGATCGGTAAGGAAGTCATTCAAAAAAAGAAACCTTGAAAGGCAAAAGGCCAATCAAGGTTTATAAAATTTAGCCTTCACATATTTGAATAATCTCTTTAGGTACAGATTCAAATATCAATACTTCTGGCTTGGAAAAAGGCTTTTTAGCTTTATAATCTTGGAGGGTCATCAAACTTGCCCAGTACAATTCTACCCAATGTTCAATACTTTCATCTGTATCAAAATTTAGTGCTTCCTCATCGGTATCCTTCAAATCCTCATAAAATGCTTGGTCGTAGATAGAAAGAGAAATGTCCCCATCAAAAACCAAGATTTTGTTTGAAAACACTGGAAAGCAAAATGATTTTGTAAAGCGATTAACAATATCTACCCCGATTGCCTTTCTGAAATTGACCCAATCAGGCGTATTTATAGGTCTGAGTTGTTCTGTCACTTCAAGTTTTATCCTACCACCATTGCTATATCGGTTGTTTGATTTTGTCATAGAATTTATACCACCCGACATAATTACCTCTTTGGAGACATAATGTTCATGACTTTCGGCTAAGTAGGCGTGATACAACAATTCATTCAAATTTTCACCTCCTGATTTATTTTCTTGAAACGCACACATTGGGTATGAAAAAAAGACCTTGAAATTATATCCTTCAAGGTCTTTACAAAATCAATTACAGACTAATGTTACATTCCTTACAGAAAATACCTCCTTTAGTTGTTGCAAAAAACTGTTTTCTTTCTCCCACTTACTATTAACATTTAGCAAATAAATATCATATGGTGGCGTTGCACCGAAGCCTCCACAAAGACAATCCTCAAGACTTTTTATATCATAACCATAGTAACCACCTGGGCCGTTAATAGCCTCACCAAGTGCACAGAAGAAATCAGAAAAATTTGTTACATTTTCTGCATCAATGTAATACTTTCCATTTTGTTGATCATGAGAATTATGGATTGTATTGTAATGTAATCGGGCAACTTCTAACCATCCTATTCGCTGTTTTTTGGATAATGTTGTCCATACGTTTCTTTCAGTAAGTGACAATCTTCGAATCTCCCAAATCGCTAATTCTTCTTCTGTTGCCACTTGCAACAACTCCCCAACTAGTTCAAGCTCAAACCAACCTTCGCTAAACCCGGACTTATAATAATAATGGGGCTCATTTAAGATGAAATAGTAAGATCCTATTGAATTACCCTCCTTATTTAGTATAGTGAGATACAAATTATTTATATATGTTTTGTTTTTCTTGCAGTATTCCTTAAACTCATCATTAAATCGAAATTTTTTCAGAATTATTTTATGAAAAACCTCACTATCAATTGTCTCAATACAGTTTCCTGTCAGGCCAATAAGATCAGAAGAATTTCCAATAATTAAGTCGCTTTCAGCATCTACTAAAGAAAATTTATTCATCATATAACCCTCCAGACTTATTTCTTCCCACCTTCTGGATACCATGGACCTGGAAATAATCTAGGTACCCTATAGTCATGATTTAATACATATCCAAGTTTCCCATCAGGTCGTTTTAAAATTCTGTGATCTGTACCTGGAACATCAAATTCAAGCGAGCCAATCCATCCTCTCCCTTGCCCTTCTCTCCCCTCAAATATAGTTTGTTTCCTAGTTTTGGGGTCTATTCTAGGCGTACCTCTTCCTAGAATTATTTCTTCATATTGATTCCTAATAACTGGTTGTATAGGATTTGGGCTTGAAAGATATTTATTGTTGTTAACTGCACAATTATGAACCCAAATCCCAAGGTTAGACACAAAGTAAGAATTAAAGTCCTCAACCTCAAAGTTATAAACCGTTGCTTCGCGCGACTCTTTTTCAATCTTGTCTATTGCCAGTTTAGAACCGTCACTCGAAACAAGCAAGTCGCCGACTTTCAGGTCTTTAACAAACGTCCAACCCTTGCCATCAAGCCAGAATGGATGCTCGCCGGTGGCCTCGATAATTTCATCCCCGATGTGGACGTAATAGATTTCGTCAGCCTGCTTCTGGAACAGCCCTACAACCTCTTTATACGCCACTTCTCCGGTTTCGTCATCTTTTGAGAGAACCTTATCCCCTACCTCAATTTCCTCGATAGGTTTCTCCCCTTCGTCTGTCAGAACCTTGGTTCCTGCTGTAAAGCAGTTACATTCGTAGATGAGTTTCTTCGTCGTTTTAACGGTTCCCTCACCAAAAATATTCTTCAGCTTCGAACCCGCCCAAATGACACCCTTGGTGCCATACTTACCCGCATGCTTCAGACCCGGAATCGGAATGATGCTTAGCGTGGCTCCAATTCCTTCGCCCCAACGGTCTCCCGCCGAGAGATGTTCGCCGGTAATATAGTTATTACCTGTAAAGGCCTGCTGGAAGCCTTTCACCGTGCCTACCCATGGCACGAGATCAGCAAGGAAGCTTCCTCCTTGCAGCCATGCGGAGTCTCCATCACGGCTTAAGCCAAATGGATCGACATAAGATATCGGGTTGCCATTCACATACGCATAGCGGTTCAGCGTTTGCGAATCGCTGATCGAGCCTGTCAGCACATCCCGGTTGATGAAACGTTTGGTCTCAGGGTTGTAATAACGTGCACGCATATGGTACAAGCCGTTTGCGTCCGTTGCAATGCCATCTCGTCCATTATACTGGAACGGCTGCTCTGTCGTTCCCATATGACGGATTTGTTCACCATACGGTCCATATTCATACGTATCGGTGATCACGCCGTTGTCATCCGTCAGCGCAACTGTGCTTCCACGACGGTCATAATGATACGTGGCATAGCTGCCATCCGCTGCCTCGCGGCCAATCAATCCGAGACCGTACACATAATATGCCACCGGATTGCCTTGCCCACCGGTCTCCATCAGAACCTGAGATAATGCCGCCTGCTTCCATGAGTCGGTTGCGCGCATCATAGCTGTAGCTTTGCATACTGCCCGCAAGCGGCCCCGTGATCATGTTGCCATCCTGATCATACACGACTGCGTTCCCATTATAGGTCGCCAGACGATTGTCTGCAGTGTAGGTCATTTCCGTGTTGCTCATGCCCGGCGGAAGCTGCATTTCTGCTGATTCCGACTGCAAGCCAGAAATATCTCCTGGTACATATACACTGTTCGTGACTGTTAGACCGCCATCTTCGCTGATGACATTGCCAACTACATCATAGCCATACGTATACGAAAGATTCAATCGACCGTCTAGCCCAAAGTCGTCGATCGTCAACAATTGACCCTTCGCTTCTATTTCGGAGTAGCGCAATGTATGGTTGCAATTGATTTTGGAAAACTGCAAAGAAAACAGCAATAATAAGCTCATTCGACCGGGTGTGATATTTTTGAATAGCCACCACTTGTATAATTGTATTTTTAACATATAGCTGAGGATAAAAAGAAACCACAACTCGGCGGCTAGCTCGAATTGTGGCACTTTTCGTTGTATTGTACGTTCTTGTTGTTGAAAGTTGTAATGGGCTCACACAAAATTTTGACAGAACCGATCCTTAAAATTTAATATTAACCATTTAAAAAGCTTACTTGCCTCCAGTCAGTTTCACATTTTTTTTCATAAGCTATAAAGCCTTCAGTTGAAGACTTTTTTTCAAGCATCCTTATAGCATCATACCTGCTACAATTTTTTTCAATATACATTTCATCCTCTAGAAACAAGAAAAATATAGAGCTAGATTCATCATCATTCGCTAAATAGAAACCAAATAATTCGTTGTATTGAGTGCTAAAAAACAAACATAAATACTCTACTTCGAGTTTAATATTTTCTTTGCATTCAATTAATCCTTCTTCATAACTAGCAAATAAATTAAAATCATCCAAATCATAAATTCTATGCATTGAGATTAACGGATTCATGCCTCTTATATATAAGCCTATGACATCACCATTATCCTCTTCTAGGTAAAGAACATGGTCTAATCTTTCGTTATCATCCTCAGCATGCAAATAAATAATATTCGATATTTTTTTTTTCGCGAAAAAATAATCAAACTTTTTTTTAAAAGATAGAATATAATTATTCATTCTCCGCCTCACTCTCCAATCAAATCTAATTCCGATTTCAACTTACTTGACAATCGATCTCCTTTTTTATTTAAAAAAGTCAATATTTCATTTGTATTTCGATTAACTAAAACAACTGCATCACCCTTAACAAAAGCATCTACAGACTCAATTGTATTCCAGTTAAAAGGTTTTGAGTTAGCGAGATTATTGGGGTCATTTACAATTGATAAAATAAACCCTTTCATCCCTTCTTTATCTCCTTTAACTATTTGAACACCTAAAGCCTTCGAAGTTGTATAAATATCTAGAGCATGTTTTCTTAATTTTGTATCGAAATTCGGGCTAAAATTCAGACCACCATTACCCGTCACATTAACTTCACAATTATGAACCCAAATCCCCAGATTTGACACAAAATAAGAATTAAAGTCCTCAACCTCAAAGTTATAAACCGTTGCTTCGCGCGACTCTTTTTCAATCTTGTCTATCGCCAGTTTAGAACCGTCACTCGAAACAAGCAAGTCGCCGACTTTCAGGTCTTTAACAAACGTCCATCCCTTGCCATCAAGCCAGAATGGATGCTCGCCTGTGACCTCGATGATTTCATCCCCGATGTGGACATAATAGATTTCATCAGCCTGTTTCTGGAACAGCCCTACAACCTCTTTATAGGCCACTTCTCCGGTTTCGTCATCCTTAGAAAGAACCTTATCCCCTACCTCGATTTCCTCAATAGGTTTCTCCCCTTCATCTGTCAGAACCTTGGTTCCTGCTGTAAAGCAGTTACATTCGTAGATGAGTTTTTTGGTGTTTTTAACCGTTCCCTCACCAAAAATATTCTTCAGCTTCGAGCCAGCCCAAATGACACCCTTCGTGCCATATTTACCCGCATGCTTCAAACCCGGAATCGGAATGATGCTCAGCGTTGCCCCAATTCCCTCTCCCCAACGGTCTCCCGCCGAAAGATGTTCGCCAGTAATATAGTTATTACCTGTAAATGCCTGCTGGAAGCCTTTCACCGTGCCTACCCATGGCACCAGATCGGCTAGGAAGCTACCTCCCTGCAGCCATGCCGAGTCACCATCACGACTTAAGCCGAACGGATCGACATAGGATATCGGATTGCCATTTACATACGCGTAACGGTTCAGCGTTTGCGAATCGCTGATTGAACCTGTCAGTACATCCCGGTTGATGAAGCGTTTGATTTCTGGATTGTAATAACGTGCACGCATATGGTACAAGCCGTTTACATCCGTTGCAACGCCATCCCGTCCATTATACTGGAACGGCTGCTCTGTCGTTCCCATATGACGGATTTGTTCACCATACGGTCCATATTCATACGTATCGGTGATCACGCCGTTGTCATCCGTCAGCGCAACTGTGCTTCCACGACGGTCATAATGATACGTAGCATAGCTGCCATCCGCTGCCTCGCGGCCAATTAATCCAAGACCGTACACATAATACGCTGTCGGATTGCCTTGCTCATCTGTCTCCATCAGCACCTGCGATAATACCGCCTGCGGATTTACAACATAACGAGTCGTTACCCCGTTTACGGTAACGGAGGTGCGTACATTTTCGCTATTGTAGCCATAGCTGATGCCGCCTGCTTCGGTTAGTCGGTTGCGCGCATCATAGCTGTAGCTTTGCATGCTGCCAGCAAGCGGACCGGTGATCATGTTGCCATCCTGATCATACACGACTGCATTCCCATTATAGGTCGCCAGACGATTGTCTGCCGTGTAGGTCATTTCCGTGTTGCTCATGCCAGGCGGAAGCTGCATTGCTGCTGATTCCGGCTGCAAGCCAGAAGCATCTCCTGGTACGTATACACTGCCCGACACACTGCCGTATACGTTCTCGCCTACACTTAATCCGTTCAAGTATACACTGTCGGTGACGGTTGGACCGCCATTTTCGCTGATGACATTGCCAACCGCATCATAGCCATACGTATACGAAAGAATTATGCTGCTATCCAAGCCAATATCGTTGATCGTCAACAATTGGCCCTTCGCATCATACGTTCTGGTTTCCGTTGTGCCATTAGGTCGAAGCGTTGATGCCAGACGGCCATTGGCATCGTAGCTGTAAGCTGTTACACGGCCGCTCCAATCGGTTACGCTCATCATGCGACCTGCACGGTCATACGTGTAGGAAACGGTTTTGTTGTCTGGATAGGTCAGCATGATCATATTGCCTGCTGCGTCATAGCTGTATTGGATGACATTGCCGAATTCATCCGTATATTGCACGACGCGGTCCAGCTCATCAAATACACGCGTTAAGGCTTTGCCCTGCCCATCCGTTACTGCCGTTATATTGCCGTTAGCATCATACGTATAGCTGACTTCACCAGCTTGATCAACGAATTTGCTTAGTCTTGACGCTGCGTCATAGTTATAAGACGTCGTCAGTCCGCGACCATTCGTCTCCACATCCGGCAAGCCTAAAGCATTATACGTGTATGTCGATGTTTCGCCAGCTGCATTCGTTTCGCCAATTAATCTTCCTGCCAAATCATACGTATACGCTGCCGCATTCTGATTCGGATCGGAGTAGCCGATGACTTGGCTTAATGAATCGTAGCTGCGGCTTGCTTCGCCTTTAAGCGCATCGCTTACGGTCGTCAAACGACTAAGATCGTCATAAGCGAACGTAGTGGAACGATTCATCGGATCAATCGTTTCAACAAGGCGATTGAGCTCATCGTACACATAAGTTTGCGAATGATTCAGTGCATCCTTAATCGTAACCGGATTACCCTTCGCATCATAGACAACCTCGTAGACCTTGGTATTGTCCGCATTATAGGCTTCTACAAGACGATAGAGGGAATCATACACATAACGAACACTTTCTCCTTCTGCATTCGTCTGAGTCAGCACATTGCCGACTGCATCATAAACAATCTTCACACTGTCGCCAAGTGGATTGACGGCTTCAATCAAACGGCCCTCCGCATCATAAATGAGCTGCGAAGCTTGATTTAGTGCATTCACAACCTGTGTCAGGTTGCCATTGTTATCATAGGTGTAATGTGTCGTGTTGCCACGCGCATCAACCTCTGACGCAAGGAAGCCTTGCTTGTCATAAGCATACGAGTACGCATGTCCCAGCGCATTCGTATCGCTTAGCAGCTGATCATCTGCATTGTACACAAGCTGGCTTGTATTTCCTGCCGCATCGGTTACGCTTGCCATTCTTCCGGCAGCGTCATAACCATACGTCGTAACCTCGCCCGCCGCATTGTTCATGCTGACCAGTCGGCCTCCATTATACGTATAGGAGGTTTGTGCACCTTTTGGATCAGTAGCCGACAATAACATGCCAGCTGCATCATACGCATAGGTAGTCTTTTGTCCATCTGTATCCGTTACGGATGTCAAACGGTTCATATTATCGTACATATACGTCATCGTATTGCCATCAGGGCCTGTTGCGCTTAGCAGATTATCGTGATTGTCATAGGTCATATTGACCTGCGCACCCGTATAATCGGTTGAACGAATCAGATTTCGTCTGTCATCATAGGTATAGCTGATCGCCTGATTTAGCGGATTAGTCGCGGTTAGGCGATTGCCCTGCGCATCATACGTAAAGGTCATTTTATTCCCTAAGCTGTCTTCCGTTTGGAGCAGCTGGTACTGCGCATCATGCGTGAGCTTCTGCACATCGCCATTACGATTGGTAATCGTCGTAATTAACTGCTTGTCCTTCTCTTCGTAGCTGAACGTAGTAGGAGCATGCCCCGAAACAGCATCCTGCTGCTTGATGACGCGACCTTCATCGTCATACATATTCTCGAACAACTGGACGCCCTCGCTCGATGCGCTGACAATCCGATTGCTGCTGTCGTAGCTGTACGTCGTCACATTTCCTGCTGCATCGGTTATTTCGTTCAAGCGACCGGCTGCGTCATAAGAGAATTGGACGGAACGTGCTGCCGGATCAGCAACCTCAGCCACTCGGCCAGCTGCATCATAACTGATTGTCAAAGCCGCTCCTGCCAATGGATCGCTGATTGTCGATAAAGCACCATCCGCTGCGTAACCAAATGCCAGTTTCAGCCCGCTTTTCTCCTCAATTTCGGTTAAGCGCCCTGCGGCTGTGAAACGATAGAACGTACCGTCATTGCGTTCAAGCACATAGGTGCCATCCGCCTTTTTCGTCAAATGATCCAATCTGGTTGCTTTATCGGTTGATGAATAGCTACCGTCTGCTGCTTTATTAAATACATTCGAGCGGAAAGCATTCCAGTAAACGGTTGCGTTGTTCGCGCCAACCTCCAGCTTCATCTCGAAATTATGGCTCCAGCCGACTCCCAGATCGCCAGTGCCCGTCAATAACGAATGATATTGGGCCTGAAAAGGAATCGGAACCGCGCCATGTGCCGTAAGCAGGGTGCGATTAATAATTTGCGCCCCCGTTGCCGTATCGATCGGGTCCGCATGGAACGTCTGTGGATCATAATCCGACGGGTCCAGCGTCTTCACTTTGTCCGCTGCACCGATACCGGATATTGGTGTGCCATCTGCTCCAGGGAAGCTCAGGTCAATGGCGCCAAATGGTGCAAATACGAGATATTCCGCACCGCTTGTATTCGTAAGCAGCAGCGTTGCTCCCGCGTTTACATTTAGCGGGCTTTGTCCCGGCTGCTCACTGCCCGAACCGCTACGATACGTGAAGGTGCCGCCGGCTTTTAGCGTTTGAGTCGATGTGGTCAGATTTTTAGCCTGAACCGTTTGATCGGCTTTCAGCGTTTCCTGCTCAAGTGCCGGATCCGTACGGTCTACATAACCAAATGATTCATAGGGTCCCCAAATAGTTAACGATTGACTAAGAGGACTCGTTACAACCATCTTTTCAGCTAGAACAAGCTCGTGCGTTGCTGCTGTATCACGAGAAGCGTAACCAAGCACTGTTCCTTGGCTATCATACGAAGCCCAGTCCATTGTGCCGCTGCTCGTAAAGGACCAAGCCTTCGGGCTGATATTCGTCAGCTCTACCGTCTTTTTAAAGGAAATCGGAACAATTCGCAGGGCTGGCTCATCCTGCTCCGTTACAAGGAAAGCAAGCGCGCCGCCCGTAACAACGGTTCCCGTACCAATCCGACTCGTAATGACAAGCCTATGGCCTGCCGGTACGCTTATAGCCGTATTGGTTGCCTCTCTCAAATAGCGTACAGGTGCTCCTGCGCTATCATACAAAGCGTAATCGTATTTGCCGCTAAGGTTGATCGTAGACGCGCCGCCCGATTGATTTTTCACCACCAGCGTTTCGCCTATTGCCAAAGCTTTCACAAACTCATTAGCATTGCCGCCGTCGGTTACGTTGATCGCATCGGTTGGCGCCATAACCGTAATAGGAGCGACATCCGCGTTGGTAATCAGCATCCGCTCTGTTGAGTCAATCACACGCGGATTCACCAAGCTGCCGTTGCCAAAACGCTGCATATTTCCCCATAAATCATAAATCTGATAGTCATATTTTCCAATGATCCGCAGATTGAAAGAATCAGGTGAAATATTGCGCAGCGAATAAGAAGCTCCTGGATCAAGCGACTTAATCGTTACCGCCCGAATCATTCTTTGGGTAATGTCGAAAGCATCATAAGCACCGCTAACGGTGACCGTGTGCGTAACAGAGGGGGTCAGCACAAACTTCGCATCAACCGAAATAATCTGCTCTTTCTGCGTTGCCCCAGCCCCATAGCTGTTTACGGAGCCATCTGCTGCGTATTCGGCATTATCATATGTGCCATCTAAATACAGGCTCATTCTTTTATTCGTTTTTTGCTTAATTTCCAGCGTCCCATCTCCGGAGAGCGTACGGACAAAAGAAACGGGATTCGCCCGATTGCTAATTTGGAACAAATCATATGCGCCAAAAGCAACCATATTGGTAGTGCCGCTGTTCATAATGGCCGCTTTTTCACCTACAGTGACAGCCTGTCCAATAGAAGCGTTCCGCTCGCGATAGTAGCTTTTAATATCGCCTGCTGCATCGTACAGCGCCAAATCATAGACGCCTGTCATTTTCACATTGGCATCCTTCGTTCCGGTGTAAGCAGCCTCAAAGCTGCTGCCCGGCTGAAGCATACGCTCGAATAAGGCAGGGTTCGTACGATTCGTCAATTGGAAAGCATCATAAGCGCCTTCAACCGTGATGGCTTGGGAATTTGCATTCGTTAGCGCAATGCGGTTTCCTGACGAAATAATTTCAAGTGCTGCCGTTTGATCCCGTCCCAGCTCCCTGACGTCCTGATTCGCAGCAAACTCAACGAAATCATAAAGGCCGCTCGGATATACCTCATAAGGAGTCAGCTCCTTGTTGGTCGCTTCAAAGCTTTCGCCTGGAGCGAGCGTACGCTGAAACGTTACCGGATTCGTACGGGCATTGTTGTCAAAAACATCATAAGCGCCGTAAACGACGATGGACTGAACATCCGTGTTCATAACCGCAATTCGCTGCCCTGTATTCACCAATCTATTTTTAATGATGTTTTGCTGCCTTGCATAGGTTTTTAAACCATTTTGATCAAAAAGCGAATAATCATATTTGCCCGTCATATGGACAGAGGCATCATCCACTCCTTTAAAAACAGCCTCCATGCTTTGGCGAGGCGCAAGGGTACGTTCAAAAAGCGCAGGATTCGCCCGGCTGGTCAATGTGAATACATCATATGGCCCTTCAATAGCCATGGAAGACGCCTGCGCATTCGTCACCGCCAAACGATTGAGCCCGGAAACATTTTTGACCGTCGTCCCGTGTTCACGCTCGACATCGGTTACATCATTAGCAGCATCATATTGCGCCAGATCATAAAGTCCTGTCGAATAAACCGGGAACAGCTTGCCCGTCTGATTTCGCAGCTCCATGCTCTCATTTGCCGTTAATACTCTGCTAAATGTAACCGGATTAGCCCGGCTCGTAATAGCAAACAGCTCGTAAGGCCCATAAACCTCCATCGCCGTTGTTCCGGTATTCATAATGGAGACATGTTTACCTGCATCCACATCACGGTAAGCAATCGTGCGCCCGCGTGCATAGCTGTCTGGATTGCCAGCGGCATCATAATCCATAACATCGTGCTTGCCTGTCAGATCCACACGTTCATTATAAGTGGATGTATTCTTAGCCTGAGCGCTTTGCCCAACTGCAAGCTCCTTCACAGCCAAGGCTGGATTCGTGCTCGATTGCACTAGCGTCACATCATAAGGCGTAAGAATTTGCAGCACGGAGCTCCCGCTGCCTGTCAGCGTTATCCGTTCCGAGTTATAAAGAATTTGTCCGAGAGAGGTTTCCTTGCGCTTCGATGAGCGCGGCTCTCCTGTCGGTTTATAACTGGCCTGATCGTACGTTCCTGACATATTCAAATGGAACAGCGTCGGGCTTATATTCGTCAAGCGCATGCTCTGCCCATTGGCCAAAAAGCCCTTGTAAAGCGCAGGAGCTGATCGGTCCGTTAAGCGAAAAGCATCATAAGGGCCCGATAAAACAATTGGCGCCGTACCGCTGTTGGAGATGATGATTCGCTCCGTATCATCTACAATATGGCTGTCAGCCGTCTGCGGGTTGCCGAATTCACTTACTTCATTTCCCGTGTCATAGGTGACATAATGATGCTGATTGTTCAAGCTGACTGTAAATGATTTAAGGGATATATTATCAGCCTGAACGGTTTCCCCTGCCACTAGTGTCTTATTAAAGCTCACGGGGGTTGAGCGCGATACGAACCTAAAAGCATCATAAGGAGCCATAATTTCAGCTGCCCCGCTGCCCACATTCGTAAAGGCGGCGCGTTCTCCCGCACTGATGCTGAAGCTACCTAAGGAACGTTTGGCATAGTAATTATTAATATTCCCTAGGCTGTCGTACATCGCGTAATCGTACAGACCATTCATCGTAAAGGAGCCATTGCCCGATAAGCGATTCGTCGCTTCATAGCTTTGTCCTACTGCTATGGAGCCAATAAACAGGGCTGGATCTGTGCGGCCCGTGAAGGTGAATCCGTCTGGAGGCCCGACGACTTCGGCTGTACCTCCATCTGTCTTGGTAATGACGATGCTGCCGCCAGCAGGAATGGTCTTTGTCCCTGCCGTTGTCGTTATTTTCCGACCATAATCGGCGACGCTGCCATTAGCGCTATATTGTGCAAAATCATATGCCCCTTTTAAATTTAGGGTATAGCTTTCGGAGGATGTATTTTTAACTAGAACACTTTGACCACTGGTCAGCGTCTGCGTATAAAGCGCAGGGTAAGCGCGTGCTTTAGTTGGAATCGCATCATAGGGGCCCTCGATCACGAGCGGTACGTCCGAATAATTGCTCACAATCATTTTTCGCCCCGCATACAAAATATCTGATGTGTAGCCTGTATGACCATAAGAGTCGAGAACGCCTGCGGCATCGTAAATCGCATAGTCATAGTTTTTATGGGTGAAATACATCGTGAACGTATAAGGGGTCACATTTAACGCTTCTAAATGCTGACCCTGCTGCAGAGTCTTTACAAAAACCGCTGGATTAGTACGGCTAGCGAAAGAGAACACCTCATAAGGCGCCAGCACCTCATAGCTCGTTGTTCCCGTATTCGTAATCGCGATGCCTTCCCTTGCTGGAATCGTCATTGTTCCGCCAGCATGAGTACGGTCATAGGTATTGGGAATATCATTGGCATTGTAATCGGCATGGCTGTTTTTGCCGCCTACGTCAATGCTTTCCGATGAGGTAATCAGATTGGTCGCCTTCATGCTCTGCCCTGGAAACAGCAAATATTTTTTCAAGGCAGGTGTAGAGGTGTAGCTTGCACCAAGCTCTCTAGTTACCGTCTTCAGCACAACTCCGCTTGCTGACGTATTCGTAATAACGAGCCGCTGCCCGCCTACGATGCTAAGCGACTTTTTGCCTGTACCTTGGCCAAAGTTGACAACTGACCCATTGGCTGCATAACGGGCATAATCATAAGAGGTGCCTTCAGCGGTTACCGCTGTAGTGGATGCAGCGAAACTGGAGGTTACAACCGCCGATGAATAACCGGGAACGGTATAGTTAAGCGGAGCTGCATAGGTGACATTCGGCTTCACTAGGAAACCGACCGTAAAAGCTAAAGCTAGACAGGCTAAGGTCAGCCATTGTATCGTTTTGCGTATCATTATGGCTGCCTCCGGTTAATTGTGAAGTCATCTACATAAAAGCCAACAGTTGCATCGGAGCTTTCGACATACAGAGAAAGCTCCGATGCATCTCCGCTATAGCTGTAAGGGCCTTCAAGAATAGCCCATTCTCCAGCTTTTACGACGTTTACACTGACGTTATCGTAGTAATCCGCACCTTCTGCTGTCTTTCTATGAATCGTCATTAGCAGATTGGCTGGTGCAGCTTCGCCGAGCAAACGGAAAGCCGCTCTCACCGTGTAGGACTGATCCGCTTGCAAGGAGCCCGTCAAATTCAATAGCGGTCCCTGCCACTCTGCCGTGCGATTGGTTACCTTAAGACTGCGTTGTCCACTGCTGGCTGCCTCATCCGAATTACGGAGTACGACTCCTTCTCCAAGCGCATTCCAGCCTTGCAAGCTGCCATCTTCAAAATCATGACTGACGACAGGAGGAGCCGCTTCATGCTTCTTCACCTGAAACTCATCCAAATAGAAGCTGGCCGTGGCGTTTGCACTTTCCATATAAACGGTTAGATTGGTTACCTCCCCCGTAAAGGTATAAACCCCTTCGAAGAAAGCCCAGCCATCTGCCGTCACATGGCTCGCACTAATATTTTCATAATAATCCGTACCATCCGCCGCTTTGCGATTCATCGTTAATAAAATATCAGAGGATGGCGTTCCTTCCGCAAGCTTAATTTTGCCGCTAATGTCGTAAGTGACCCCTTTCTTCATGCTTGAGGTCAAATTTAGAATGGGGCCTTGCCAGGACGCCGTTCTTCCTGAAATTTTGAGGCTTTGGCTTCCCGCACTGGCTGCCTCCTGAGAATTGGCTACCACAACACCATCGCCCTGTGCGCTCCAGCCTTGCGTGGTTCCATCTTCAAAATCATGCAATAGCGCATCAGGTGAAGGCGTAGGTGAAGGAGCAACATAAGCATCAATACTCGCATCGTCCAAATAAAAGACGGCTGTATCGCTTGTGCTTTCTAAATAGAGAGACAGATTAGACGCCTCTTGACTGATCATATAGACTCCGTCTAATACAGACCAGCCATCAGCAGTAACCGTTTGGGTACTCAAATGGTCATAAAAGCTGGTTCCATCAGCCAATGTCCGCTTAATGGTCATCATGATTTGTGTCGATTCCTCACCTTGAGGAAGACGCACAGCTGCTTTAATGCGGTAGCTCTTTCCTTTCTCTATCGATGGGGTTACATCAAGTATCGGGCCTTGCCATGACGCTGTGCGGTTGGTGACTTTCAGACTGTGTTTCCCACTGCTGGCTATGTCCTGCGAATTAATGAGCTGCACACCATCGCCTTGCGGGGCCCAGCCTTGGGAGGTGCCATCTTCAAAAGTGTGGAGAAGGCCTGTTCCACTAACGGGAGGAGTCACTGGGGGTACTATGGCAGCTGACGTATACTTGGAAGAAAGCATATTTCCATTTTTGTCATAAACATATTCCACGCGATCGCCATTGTCATAATCTACAGCTACCAGACGATTAAGCTCGTCATACGTATACGCAGCCGCAAAGGCCGCTGAACTAAGCAAACCAAACATAACCAAAGCAAACATACTAACCTTGCCCCACAAGCAAAAACGACTTCGTCGTCCTTCTGGGACGAGCGAAGAGCTTTGTCGGAGAAATATAGAGAAAGGATGAAAATCATCTACTTTCCTATATTTAGAAAAATACGTAAAACCTTTTAACAGGCGACTTCTCCCCCTGCTTTCTCTTGCTTCATCCTGCATGTCATCCATCCTTTTTTGTCATTAATTAGGTTCAATCTTCACTATACAGACATTTCCAAGCCTTTTCATTGAGGGATTTTGTCGAATATAGCTTTAAGATGTCGAATCATGTGAACAAATTTTGTTTTAACGACATTTTTCTCCTTTTTATTTTCCTTTTCAAGGTTTTAAAACAAAAAAATAGAACGATTTGTTAACCGTCTATGAAGACAGTTAAACAAGTCGTTCTATTCTTGTATCCACGCTACGCTATGGAATCTCTGCTAGCCCTCCAACACGGCCTCGCCACCTGAAGCATAATGCAATATCCGCTCAAGCGTCGCTTCCTCTGTTAACATCGTATGACGAATCGAGCCTTCGTGCATGACGGCAATTCGGTCGGACATGCCGAGCATTTCCGGGATATCGGAGGACAGCATAATGATCGATTTCCCGGACAGCACCAGCTCATTCATAATGTTGTAAATGTCGATTTTGGAGACGACGTCAATGCCCGCTGTCGGCTCTTCAATAATGAAAATACGGGCATTGCTGAACAACCATTTGGCTAAAATGACCTTCTTTTGTTTGCCGCCGCTGAGATGCATCGGCCGCTCCGTCTCTTCGCCTGTAATTTCCAGGCGATCCATCAAATCTCTCGCATAAGCGGCTTCCTGTCCGCTGCGTATAAATCCGGCCCGCGACACGCGCGGGAGATTGGTCAGTGTAATATTTTCCGCAATCGGCGCATTTAAGATCAGTCCTTCCTCCGCATGCAGCCCCGTCACATAGCAAATGCCATTTGCCTTCGCCTTATGCGGCGTGATCGCCCTAAAGGAACGCCCATTCAAATGAATGGCACCTTCATACGGCCCCTCTATGCCAAAAAGCACCTTGGCGAGCGTCCGCCTCCCCGCGCCGCCAAGCCCGGCAATCGCCAAAATCTCGCCCCTGCGCAAGCTCAAATTGACATTGTTCAGCCTTCCCGCCACGCTCAGTCCTTCCGTTCGCAGCAGCTCGCCGCCGAGCTGCACCTTCAGCTTCGGATAGCGGTTATGCAGCTCCTTGCCCGCCATCGCCTCCATGATTTCCGGCATGCTTGCCGCATCATTCATGCGCCAGGTCCGAATCACGGCACCATCGCGCAGCAGCGTAGCCTGATCGGCAATATGCTGGAGATCCTCCATGCGGTGGGAAATGTAAAGGATCGCCACTCCCAGCTTTTTCACATGGCGAATAGCCTCGAACAGCCGCTCACATTCCTGATTGTTAAGTGCGGCCGTCGGTTCATCCATAATAATGATTCGGGCCTGCTGGGACAGCGCCCTGATCAGCTCAACGAAACGCTGGTCGCCGATGGACAGTGTATTCACACGCGCCCGGGAATCGACCGCCATGCCAAATTGCTGCAAATAGCTAGCGGTCTGTTCATGCAGCCGCTCCCAGTCGATCAGCTTCGGCCATAACAACGGCTTCAAAGGCTCGCGGCGTATAAAAATATTTTCCGCAATGCTCAAATCCTGAAACAGACGCAGCTCCTGATGAATCGCCGCAATGCCGAGCTCCTGCGCCTCATTCGGGCTGCCAATGCTGACAAGCTCCCCACCAAGCGCAATCTCTCCAGAGTCTGGCGGAAAAAGTCCGGCTAATATTTTCATCAGCGTTGATTTGCCCGCCCCATTTTCCCCAATTATCGCGTGAACCTGGCCAATTTCAATCGTCAAATGGATGCCATCCAGCACCGTCGTTTCATTAAAGCGCTTTCTAATATTTCTCAGCGTCAATAATTCGCTCAACTTCGTTCTCTCCCCCGCAGGACTACTCCAGCTCAAACGTCGTATACAGCTTGATTCCATGTTCAAAATAATATTTTTTATATTCGGCTGGCAGCTGTTTATTTGTAATTACTTTGCCCGCCATCGTCAGCTCACCAAGCTTCGCAAAGCCCGGTACATCGAATTTCGTATAATCCGCTGCTATAATAATTTCGCTCGCCATGCGCTGCACGCTCTGAATCATCATCGCTTCCTCATAGCTCTCTACCGTATAGCCCGCCTGAAAATGAGCCCCCTTCACGCCAATAAACGCCTTCTTCACATAAATGCCGCTTAGCGTCTGCAGCGCAAAACCGCCTATGAGCGTAGAGGTGCCCGCAATTAAATCGCCGCCTGTCAGCATAACCTTCACACCTTGCGTATCTTTAAGCGCTAATGCGACTAGCAGATCATTCGTGACGACCGTCACTTTCTTCTCCTTCAAGTGCTTGGCAATTTCCAAACAGGTTGTACCCGTCCCGATAAAAATAGCTTCGCCGTTCTCAATATGCCGCGAGGCAATTTGTCCAATAAGCCGCTTCTCGCCCTGCAGCTTGTCATCTGCTACCATTGTCGGCATGCCCGGCTGATCTTCCTCATTCAGCACGGCACCGCCATATATTTTCACCAAAAAACCCTGCTGCTCCAGCTTATCGAGATCCCGCCGAATCGTTACCTCGGTCACCGAGAAACGCTCGCTCAGCTCCACAACGTCAACGCGCTTGTCTTTTAATAAAATTTGTTTGATTTTTTTGATTCTTTCTATCGCAAACATAAGGTATGCTCCACTTTCTATGAATGATTCTTATGGTGCGATTATAGCATATTTCTGTTTGTTTGTGATTGGCCCTCTGCCCTCCCTAATAACGCTTACTATTTTTGCCGATACATATAGGTAGTGAGACTTACGGACTATTGCTGCAAAAGATGCCAGGGAGGCTGCTTTCATTGATGAATAGCTTGTTTATGCGTATTTTTATGTTTTTCTCTATTATTTTGCTTATTATTGGCTCGGTGCTTGGAATTACCTTGTATCGTGCCTCCGCCCATTTGGTGGAAAACTCGATGGGTATGCAAGCGCAATCCGTTGCTGAGCGGGCAGTTAGTCTTGTTGATACGCAGCAATACGATAAGCTCAGCGCAGGCATGGAGCAGAGCGATTATTACAATGAGCTGCGTACGCAGCTTAACGATATGCGTGAAGCGAACGGTTTAAAATACTTGTATACGCTTGGCATGCGTGAAGAGGGGGGTCAGCCTGTCTACTTTTATGTCGTGGATGGCGCCCCCCAGGACGTAGCAGAGGATGATTTCTCCCCTTTCGGTTCAGTTGAAGAGAATCCCTATACTGGTATGATTACAACCTTTCAAGAGATGAAGCCCAGCATTGGCGAGCTGACTCAGGATGAATATGGGTCAACTTTATCCGCTTATGTGCCGATTATGTCTGCCGATGGCAAGCTGCTTGGCCTCATCGGCGCTGATCTCGATGCCACGAAGGTTTACGAGCTGATGGAGCAAAATCGCAATACGATGATTTGGATGGCGCTGGGGATTTTCGCGCTCAGTCTGCTGCTCGTTTATTTGCTGGCCCGTTATTTGACAGGGCCGCTCGTCCAGCTCAAAAAGCTGATTGCCCGCGTCGGCAGCGGCGACTTGACGGTCGCTATTGATTTAGGCCGCAAGGATGAGGTCGGGCAGCTGGCAGCCGCCTTCAAGGCATTAGTAGAAGATACACGTACGGTCATTAGCGGCATACGCAGCAGCTCAGATCGGCTGCTAACCGCCGCCGAAGCCGTTTCTTCCCATTCCCTTGCGACGAAGGAAGCAGGCGTTACGATTACGGACAGCATTCAGCAAACGTCGGAGGGTGCTGCCGCACAGGTTGTACGCGCTGGGGAAGTTACGCATGCGATGGAGGCGATAACCTCAAGCATGCAGCATATTGCCCATTCCGCTGCCATCGTCTCATCCGTATCGGAAGCAACGACCAGCAGCGCTAAAAATGGCGAGGAAGCGATTTCCGCTGTCATTCAGCGGATGGACACCATTCATGCCGCCACTTCCAAAATGAGCGAAACGTCTGCACAGCTGGAGCAGCATTCCGGCAAAATTGTCGAAATTATTTCGATAATGAAAGGGATTGCCGCACAGACCAATTTGCTTGCCCTTAATGCCGGAATCGAGGCTGCCCGTGCGGGCGAGGAAGGACGCGGCTTCGCCGTCGTCGCCTCCGAGGTGAGAAAGCTCGCTACCCAGTCACAGGAATCCTCCGAGCATGTGGCGACGCTCATCGCAGAAATTGTCCGCCATACTTCTGATTTGTCTGGGCAGATGGAGGCGAGCAACACGGAAGTACTCGCAGGTCTAAGCGTTGTCCAGGAGGCAGGAGCATCGTTCGCCTCCATCCATTCCGGCATTGGCACCATTAATGAGCGCCTGCATGAGGTATCTGCCGCCTCCGAGCAGCTGTCCGCCGGATCGCAGGAGGTCGCTGCCTCCATCGAGGATATGGAGAGCATTTCCCGCGGGTCAGCCTCGCGCTTCGAACAGGTCGCTGACGCTTCCGGGCTGCAGCTTGCCTCGATGAATGAAATCAGCCTCTCAGCGGAATCGCTGCGCCAGCTCTCTGAAGAGCTGAATGCACTCATTGGCCGCTTCAAAACCGAGCAATTATAATAGAAGCATAAAATCCAGTTATTCCAAGGGCCTTCATTTCCCCGAAGGCCCTCCTTGTTATATAATTAAGGTTGGCCCATAAGCCCTGCCACGCCGGCATGGAAGCCTGGTTTATAGATAGGAGAGTAGATATGGACATTATACAAATGGATATTAATCTGATTGATGAAGATACGGACCAGCCCCGCTACCAATTCGACGAGCAGTCGCTGCAGGAGCTCATCACTAGCATCGAGGAGCTTGGCCTGCTGTCGCCTATTAAAGTCAGAAAAACAGATAACGGACGCTACAAAATTATATATGGCAACCGCCGATACAAAGCTTGCATCGCGCTTGGGAAGCCGACGATTCCTTGCATCGTCTCGACGATGACCAATGAAATGGATATTTATTTGGAGCAAATTGCCGAAAATTTGACGCGTGAGGGCTTCTCGCCGATTGAAGAGGCGGAGGCATTTCACAAGCTGCTGAACAACGAGAAGTTTAGCAGCTCCGTTAAATTTCTTGCGAGCAAGCTCAGCAAGCCGGAATCGTATATTAAAAATAAATGCGAGCTGCTCAAATTCAGCAGCGCGGTCAAGAAGCGGATCGTCAGCGGCACAGCGATCCGCAAGGATGTGTTGACGGAAGATCAGCTGCTTCCGATTAAAGACTTGCCGATGGAGCTGCGCGACCCGCTCGCGCTTATTTTCGCGCGTGACGAGATGCCTGTCAGCGACGTCAAGAAAATCGCTAAGCTATTCAAGGACCCAGATATTTCAGCAAGCACGAAAGAGAAGCTGCTGTTCAAGAACGGTCCCGGACTGCTCGAAACATGGTCCGTTCGCCAGAACAACAAAGCCGAGCGGGCCAAGCCAGCCCAGCCGGCAGAAGCTAAAAAGAAAGCTGCCTCGTTACAGGCCGAGCAGCCATCTGTAGAGCAGCAAGATCAGCCGCTGGGCGGCGTAATGGACAATCTGCCTAATCATAGCGCTTCGCTTGCTGCTAATACGGCTTCTGTTGATAGCGCTGCTGTTTCGGCCGCCCAACCGGCAGCTGCTAATGTGCCTGTAGCAGCTCCGCCTGTTACCGCCGTAGCGACACTCGCAGCTGCCGAAGCAAAAGCAGGCCTTGATGAGATGCCACCTGTTCTAGCTCAGCTTCAGCAGTTAATGACGACGCTGGAAGCTGCGGGCGCACCGCCGCTGGCGAAAGCACTTGAAAGCATGGAAACGGAAGCCAGAGACACTTTTCTACAAGATGTCGACAAGCTAATTGTCCATTTGCAGCATCAGCTGCTGGAATGGAACCAGCATAAAGAATAGTCTAATGCCGAGCTTTATACATTTTCCGAAAGTCTAAATACTATAAAAGCTGCTGCATCAAACACAAAAAAGGCTGCCCTATCGTCCATACAGACGAGGGCAGCCTTTCTCTATTTCAAGCTGAATTCAGCTCTATTATTCGGCGTACATTTTTTCCCGAAGCGCTTTAACCTCATCGCTTTCAAGGTACTCATCATACGTCATCATGCGATCGATCAGTCCGTTAGGCGTAATCTCCATAATACGGTTCGCAATCGTTTGAACGAACTGATGGTCATGCGAAGTGAACAGAATCGTGCTATCCGTATCGATCAGGCCGTTATTGAGCGCTGTAATGGATTCGAGATCCAAGTGATTCGTTGGCTCATCCATTAGGAATACGTTCGAGCCGCTGAGCATGATTTTGGACAGCATGCAGCGGACTTTCTCTCCACCGGACAATACGCTTGCTTTCTTAATCGCATCGTCGCCAGAGAACAGCATCCGTCCGAGGAAGCCGCGGATGAACGTCTCATCCGGATCTTTGGAATACTGGCGCAGCCACTCGACCAGGTTCAGATCAACACCGTCGAAATAAGACGAGTTGTCTTTCGGGAAGTAGCCTTGCGTGGTTGTAACTCCCCACTGATACGTACCCGCGTCCGCTTCAACCTCGCCCATCAGCACTTGGAACAACAGCGTCTTCGGCTGTTCGTTCGGGCCAACAAAAGCGATTTTGTCGCCTTTGTTAACGGCAATCGTCAGGTTATCCAGCACCTTCACGCCATCTACCGACTTCGTCAAGCCTTCTACGAGCAGCAGCGATTTGCCTGCTTCGCGTTCACCCTTGAAGTTGATAAACGGATATTTCCGGTTCGAAGGACGAATGTCATCGAGGGAAATTTTATCAAGCAGCTTCTTACGGGAAGTCGCTTGCTTGGATTTCGATTTGTTCGCGCTGAAACGCTGAATGAACGCCTGCAGCTCTTTAATTTTGTCTTCCTTCTTCTTGTTCTCGCCGCGCATCAAGGAAAGCGCCAGCTGGCTGGACTCGTACCAGAAGTCGTAGTTGCCGACATACATCTGGATTTTACCGAAATCGATATCGGCGATATGCGTACATACCGTATTCAGGAAGTGACGGTCATGGCTGACCACGACGACGGTTCCTTCATATTTTGCAAGGAAATCTTCTAACCAGCGAATCGACTCAATGTCCAAATGGTTGGTAGGCTCATCGAGCAGCAAAATGTTCGGTTCGCCGAACAACGCCTGCGCAAGCAATACACGTACCTTCTCGTTACCGCTCAGCTCAGACATCGACTTTTCATGCAGATCAGGCGTGATGCCAAGGCCGTTCAGCATTTCTGCCGCTTGCGACTCAGCCTCCCAGCCGTTCATGTCGGCGAATTCTGCTTCCAGCTCGCCTGCGCGCATGCCGTCTTCATCGGTAAAATCAGCTTTCGCATACAGCGCATCTTTCTCTTTCATTACATCATAAAGCTTCTTGTGGCCCATCATAACCGTTTCAATAACGGCAAACTCATCATATTCAAAATGGTTCTGTCTGAGTACAGCAAGACGCTCGCCCGGTGTAATATGCACTTCACCGCTCGATTGCTCTACTTCTCCGGACATAATTTTCAAAAACGTCGATTTACCTGCGCCATTCGCGCCAATAAGGCCGTAGCAGTTGCCCGGCGTAAACTTAATGCTAACATCTTCAAAAAGCGCCCGCTTCCCAAATCGAAGCGTTATGCCAGTAGTACTAATCATGGTTCGCAATCCCGTCCTTCACATTCATTCTCATTATCTTGCATTATTATAGCACAGTATGCCCGCAAACGAACCTCGAATTGTCAATTCGCTGCATTTTTCCGCGCGAACAGGCCCCGGTGAAGCCGCCTTTTCAAATGGCGGCCTTTCGGGACCTTGCTCCATATGCGCTTGCTCCAGCAAGTCCCCACGAGGGCTTGTGCGCTGCTATTCCTGCACAAGGGCTTAGTCCCAGTGCAGCTTCACTTCATTTCCTGTACGGGACGATTCATAAATCGCATCCAAAATCCGGCTGTTCGTATAACCGCTCAGCGCCGAAGCAATCGGCTGCTTGCCTTCGTTAATGCAGTCGATGAAATGCCTGCTCAGCAGCACGCGATCCTCTTCCCCATCAAATGGCGTGATTTCTGATTCCACAACTTTATCATCCTCATGGGTAACGTAGCAGCCATTGGTGCCAACAAGCGCTGCACCGCCCTCCGTGCCCATCAAATGGATGAACGGCTCCTCGCTAAGCGAAGCCGAATGCGCAGCCCAGCTGACGTCCAGCGACAACGTCGCGCCATTTTCAAACTTGATAAGCGCCGTTGCCAAGTCCTCTACATCATAATAGCCGTCCCAATTCGGCGTACCCCAAGTGCCCATGCCGCGGCGCTTCGGGCCAAACTCGGCATACGTCGAGCCATATACCGATACCGGACGCGGGTTGCCCATCAAATATAGCGATAAATCAAGCATGTGCACGCCAATATCGATAAGCGGGCCGCCGCCTGCCTGATCCTTGCGGGTAAACCATGAGCCCCAGCCTGGAATGCCTTTTTTGCGGAACCAACCGGTTTTTACATTGTAGATCGAGCCGAGATCGCCATTTTCTACGCGCGCTTTAATCGCACGGTTAATGCCGAGCCAGCGCATTTGATGCGCCATCATCAGCACTTTACCCGCAGCCTGGGAGGCTTCATAGATGGTGCGCGCCGCTTCGGCATCAATCGCCATCGGCTTCTCCAGCAGCACATGCTTGCCCTGCTTCAATGCTTCAATCGCTAAAGGCGCGTGAAATTGGTTTGGTACACCGATGATGACCGCATCCAGCTCCGGATCCTCGAGCAGCGCCTGCGGGCTTTCATGAATCGTCGTTATGCCAAATTCCGCTGAGCGCTGCTCGGCAAGCGGCAAGTATACGTCCGTTACCGCCGTTACAATCGCGGCTTCCGCCCCTACCTTTTGAAACGTTTCCATATGCACTTTGCCGATAGCTCCGGCCCCAATAATTCCTATACGAATCGGTTGACTCATTACATGCTCCTCCTAATAACGATGCGCTGTCATTTATTATTGCCGTTCATTCTGCTTGCCTACTTACTAAGTATACGCATGTAGTGGGCGGGAAGTCATTTCACTGTTTTGGCTTTCTCTTGTCCGCGTTTGGCATTTATTGTCCTGCAAGCCGCCAGGATTCTCCATGAGGCAGCACAACAATACGCTCTTCCTCAATGCAGCGGCTCTCACGGCAGGCTTCTAAACGGTCCAGCGCTTCGCGCGGCGTATCATCGGCCAGCTTAAAGGCACCGTAATGCATGGGCACAAAAAACTTCGCCTCCACATCCTCGAATGCCTGCAGCGACTCCTCCGGCGTCACATGCTGCGGCCCCATGAACCATTCCGGCTCATAGGCGCCTATCGGCATGAGGGCAACATCGATATGGAACTTGCGTCCGATATCCTTGAAGCCCGGAAAATACCCGCTGTCACCTGCAAAATAGACGGTAGGCGCAATTCCCGCTACAGGACGGGCAGCATGTCCCGGTCCATGGGAATGTCCCGGGCGATCAACTACTTTTGCTTCTGGCGCTTCCACTATCTGCTGCTCTCGCTCCGCCACACTGGCACTGCCGCCCCTGCCGTGCAATTGAACTTGCTCGTGCGAGTGGTCGCCGCTTCCGCTTGGCATCGTGGCATAAGGCTCCATCACCCAGCCGCCCCAATGCGAGCTGTTCGTATCCCACGGATTGCGCCTCGTCCAATGCTGGGATGGCACAAAGGTGAACTTAACGCCATGAATATGGACCGATTCCCACCAATGCAGCTCCTTGATGCGGCGGAAGCCTTTGAGCTTAAGCTTGCCTGCAAGCCCCGCGGGGACGAGAATTTGCTTCACGCCTCCAAGCTTGCGGAGCGAGTTAATGTTCAAATGGTCATAATGCGAATGGGAAATGAGCACAACGTCAACCGGGGGCACATCGCTGATGGGAATGCCCGGTGGCGCAAGCCTTTTTTCAAAGGCCATATTCCCTGACCAGACGGGGTCCGTCACAATATTAAGCCCCGCCATCTGGATCAGAAAAGTCGAATGCCCGACCCAGGTGACCGAAGGATGCTTGCGATTGTGATGCAAATAATGCAGATCCGGCGCTACATTCGGCACGGTATATGAATAATCTTTGCTTTTAATCTTATTTGATCTTTCCGAGCGCCATCTTTGAAACTGTTTAAAGGAGTTATGCTGTTCAACCTGCTGCTGATTCTCAAATCTTCTGGGTTTCATCCTGGCTTCCTCCTACGCTTTATAAAAATAGAGTATATATAAGTTGAACAAAAATGTTATGGAGCAGGGGAGTAACGGAGAGAAAGATTGGAACTGGAGGAGCGTTAGCGTCCGCCTTTGTTTTCTGATTTCCTCCTCAAAGAAGAATATTAATCGAGAAATCAGAAAACAACAGCGGCCGTAAGTCCAAACTTTCTCGTAGTGGCGACCGAAGCTCCCATACAAAGCTTTTGTTCAACTTACTATAGCATTAAGATACCAACTACGAGCGATCGAAGCAACTTTCCAGCCGCTTCTTATGCACCTTGAATTCGCATCCTCCTGCAAATTCATGTAAACTAAACCCATAACCTTTGAATTGTATGAACGGAGGATGATAAATGTGAAGCTTTTATCCATTGAACCGACGCCCAGCCCGAACTCCATGAAACTGAATATGGATGAATCGCTGCCGCGCGGCGTAAGACAGACTTTTTCGAAAAAAGAAGCAGAAAACGCACCGGAGCCACTGAAAAGTCTCCTTGCTATAGAAGGGGTGCGCAGCATTTTCCGCACCGCTGATTTTATTGCCCTGGACCGCGTATCGAGCGCGGATTGGGCGCTCATTCTCGGCGAAGCAAGAACGCTGCTGCATGGCGACGACAGCGAAGCTGGTCAAGCAGCCTTGACCGAGAACAGCTATGGCGAGGCGCATGTGCTCGTACAGATGTATCGGGGCATTCCGATGCAGGTACGCGTGAAAAACGGCGAGCGCGAAGCCCGCTCCGCGCTGCCCGAGCTGTTCACGAACGCCGTCAGCGAAGCGGCCGGCTCTTCCATGATTCGCGAACGCAAGCTTGAGGAGTTCGGCGTCCGTTATGGCGAGCTCGAGGAGATCGCCGCCGATGTCGTCCTCGAGCTGGAAGCCGCCTATACGGCGGAGCGGCTGAATGAGCTGATCGCCGCCGCGAAGGCGCAAGGCGCAGCGGACGGCGATGCCGCAGCCGCTCCGGCAAGGCCAGCGCAGCGAGCGGCGGACGAAATCGCCGAGCTGCTGGAATCGCCCGATTGGCGCATTCGTTATGCCGCGCTTGACCGCTTGACGCCAGAGCCCGAGCTGCTGCCCCTTCTCGCTAAGGCTCTGACCGACGACACGGTGTCGATCAGAAGGCTAGCCGTTGTCTATTTGGGCGACCTTCGCACAGCTGAAGCGATGCCTTATTTATTCCAGGCGCTCCGCGACAAATCGGTATCGGTGCGCAGAACGGCTGGAGATACGCTCTCCGATTGGGGCGATCCTGCCGCTACTGCACCGATGATTGAATCGCTTAGCGACACGAACAAGCTTGTGCGCTGGCGGGCCGCCCGTTTCCTTTACGAAGTTGGCGACGAATCGGCCATTCCTGCCCTGCGCATCGCAGCACAGGACAGCGAATTCGAAATTCAGCTGCAAGCCCAAATCGCCTTGGAGCGCATCGAGCGCGGCGAGGAAGCAGCTGGCTCCGTCTGGCAGCAAATGACGGCCGCCCGCCAGCAGGGCAAATAAAGCTAGAGCTGTATTCGCTGAAGCGCCCTTACTTTAAGATTACCTTTCCTTTTGCAGCTATAAACAAGCGTAAACGGCTGAAGCCGTCCTCTGGCGGCAATGCTACCGTTTCGCGGTGAAATATAAGCTGATTATAAGGGTGAAACTTATAAATGCTTATATTTCAAAAAAACCTCTTGGCTCACCTTCAGTAAGTTGAAGGGAGACGAGAGGTTTTTTGCTACTTAGCTCGTTATTCTTACTTGGCGGCTCGTTTGCTGCCACGTTGTTTGCGCGGCTTGTATAGGGGTCAATACGACAGCTGCAATTTCACCAGCTGCGAGCCATCATGCAAATAAGGCTCATAGCGTGCAGAGTAGCCAATCGGTACATTCAGCGCAGCTACGGCGCTTTTGAGATCGGCGGAAAATGTAGCGCCCTTCATATAGCGGAACTCAAGGCTGGCCGCTCCGCGCTTGACGCCAGCGCGAATTTTTTCGGTCAGCGCAGCCCGATCGGCTACGATGTTTTCTGGCTTCAGCCATTGGAAGCCAAGCTGCTGCCCAAGCTTTTTGTAAGAAGCTGCGGCAGAACCGCCTTTCTTCTCAAGCTTGTCTAGCTCTGTGGCATACGAAGTATTCGCGGCCGGATAGCTTTTTTTCCATTGATGGTCATGACGCAATTCCTTGTCCGTCTTCAAATAGTAGCTGTACTGGATCGTATCAGCTGGCGCCGCAGGATCGGTCGAGACCGGATCATCCCATGTCACATCGAGATGGTACCAATTCCCGCCGAGCTTAACCATATTCCACGCATGATCGCCTGTATCAACTGTACCCTCGGCAATCTTCGTCGTTATGCCTGCTTCACTCAGCATTTTGTAGGCAAGCAGCGCGTAGCCCTGACATACGGCACTCCCAGTAGTAAGTGCTTCATAAGCGGTATATTGAGTCAGCGACTGGTCGTACCGCAGCTTGCCCACAATCCAGTCATGTATGGCCTTCACCTTCAAATGGTCATTCATGCCAGGAGTCACCAGCTTCTTAAGCTGCTGCGCAACCACGCGGTCCACCTCAGCCGTCTGCTCCTTCGATTCTCGGTAGCTCGCCTCCATCTTGATCGTTGAGCGAGTACCAAGACTGCGCGTCGTATACACATACGATTCCAAAATATACGCTGTATAATCATCCTTCGCCATCGCGCGGTCAATAATCGCTTTAAGCTCTGCCGACAGCTTGCTGCTATCCCCATTATATTGAAGCGTGAAATGCTCTTCTCTATTTTTAAAATGTGCGGCTATTTCCTGCTCCAATTGACTGATCGTTCCGCTGCCTTGGCCCTGCTGCTCCGATGCCGCGAATACAGGCAGCCACTCCGGCTTCATTGTAAAATAAAGTGTGCCTAACACCGCTGCTGCGATGACCGCCGGTTTCCAAATGGAAAAACGCATCATGCTCACCCACCTTTTTTGTAAGCGATTTCCTTCTTGTAATCTAACTGTAATATATCGCTCAGGTTATATTCATCTTATCCAATTATACTAGCTTTATGACCCCCCTTTATTATATATTCTCTCTTGCAGCCTGCGGCCGTTGTTGCCGCAGGCCCTTTTATTTATTACCCCCAGCAGATGATAGAAAACTATAATAGAGAATAAATCCTTGGGCTAACCGCCCGCTAACCCATATTAAAGCTTGCTCACCGCATCAACGAACTGCCGCGCCCGCTCCGTAACTAGCTCAAGCTTGCCTTCGCGCACCCACTCAAGGTTAACGAGCTTGCCGCCCAGACCGACGGCATTCGCCCCAGCTCCAAAATATTCGCCGAGATTATGCAGATCCGCTCCACCTGTCGCCATAATAGGAATATGGTCCAGCGGGCCGCGAATCTCCGCCAAATATTTAGTGCCAAGCGTCCCCATCGGGAACAGCTTGACCGCTTCCGCCCCAGCTTTCCAAGCTTTGACGATTTCGGTAGGCGTCATAACGCCAGGCCATACTGATACGCCATGCTCGGCGCCGTAAGCAATAACCTCCTCATCGAGATTCGGCGAAATGATAAACTGCGCCCCCGCAGCCACTGCCTCCTGCGCCATCTTAAGGTCCAGCACCGTACCTGCGCCGACAATCGCTTGATCGTCAAACTTGGTGCGCCAGCGATGAATCATCGTTGTAGCACCCTGCGTATTCAGCGTAATTTCCATCAGGCGGATACCGCCGTCTATTAATGCCTGTCCTGCAGCATCAGCATGGCGATCCTCGATTCCTCTAAGAATCGCTACGATTTTGTGCTCTAGCAGCTGCTTCAACCTATCACTCATTCCAAAGCTCTCCCTTCGGCTTTACAAATCCTGATTCCAATAATCGCGTAAAATTTTCAAAAATAAATTCGGAAATGCCAGCTCATCCATATGCTCCGGCCCAATCCAGCGATACGGCTCGGGAAGCTCTCCCTGCTGCTCTATCTGCTTCCCCTGCTCAGTGTCCACCTGCTCTTCCAGCTGCTTTCCAGCAGCTGTATAAACAGCCGCAGCTTCAGCAGCCATTTGCGCCATTGGCACTAATGCGCCCATCTTCATCGCACCTAGATCCGCCTTATAAACTCTCATTTTCCAATGGATATGGCTGAAAATATGATCGGCGTCCATCAGCTGGCGGTGAGGACGAATAAGCAAGCCCGTATCGCCCGCGACCGCCTGGGTCAACAGCCCGCCAAGCGGTGCTTGCTCCGTCAGTTGCTCCTCGCTGAAATGAAGCAGCGGTTCCAGCTCCTTCGGCACAAGCAAATGCGGCAGCTCCCACATTTGTGCAAGCAGCCCGGTAGCCGGACGCTGCCTTACAAGCACCTTGCCTGCATGCGCGCCTGAGCCTTCAACAATGACGCCAATTCGAGCTTCCGGCCGCGGCGGCTTCGCCTTCGATTTAATAGGCAGCTCCGTCTCACGGCCTTCGATTCTTGCTTCACAATGCTCCATCACCGGACATGGCAGGCAGCTAGGAGACTTTGGTGTACAGACGAGCGCACCCAGCTCCATTAGAGCTTGATTGAAGTCGCCTGCTGCGCCTTCAGGAATCAGCTCGGCGGCGAGCTTTTCGATTTTCACCCGCGTGGCCGGCTTTGCAATATCATCCTCCAGCGCAAAATAACGAGACAGCACGCGCATGACGTTGCCATCTACAGCTGGCTCAGGCCGATTAAAGGCGATGCTCATAATTGCGCCGCTCGTATAAGGCCCCACGCCTTTCAAAGCAGCGACGGCTGTTTTATCATCCGGCACCTGTCCTTGATGCAGCTCCATTACTTGGCGCGCTCCCGCTTGCAAATTCCGCGCCCGCGAGTAATAGCCAAGCCCTTCCCAGCACTTAAGCACCTCGGGCTCGGGCGCTTCGGCAAGTGCCTGAACCGATGGGAATTTTGCCATAAACCGTTCGTAATAGGGAATAACCGTATCGACTCTCGTTTGCTGAAGCATAATTTCCGATACCCATATCCGGTAAGGGTCGCGGCTTTTACGCCATGGCAAATCGCGATTGCCTCTCTGGTACCAATGCAGCAGTTCTCTGCTGAAATGTTGTTTTGCTTCCGCTGTCATGTATTTCTGTACTCCTCTCGATCTGTTTGCCCGGCTTCCTGCCAAGCGCTGCTGCAAATAATTCGGCGGTATTCCGAAGGGGTAATGCCCGTCTGCTGCTTGAACAACCGCGACAAATAATGATTGAGCATGCCAACCTCCGCAGCAATAGCGGCAATCGGCAAGCTCGTCGTGCGCAGCAGCTTCTTGGCTGTCGCAATTCTCCGCTGCGTGATGTATTGAACGAGCGAGCAGCCGACTTTATTTTTAAACGCAGCATGAAAATCCATAGGCGATAGGTCTGCCAGCCTGGCCAGCACGCCAATTGGAATTTGATATTGCAAATTTGCCTCAATAAAATTAAGCACTTCATCATAGACGAGCACTTCATTCCAGTGTTCATGCTCCGATAGCTGCAGCAAGGTCGTGTTTTGCGTCCGACTGTTCTCCATGAACAGCGCAAGCAGCTCGAAAAGCACAGCCTTCGTCCGCAATTCGCCCGTAAGGTCGCTTTCTTCCTGCGCCGCCAGCATTTTCGTAAACAGCTGCTTGACGACCTGCGCGTCCTTCACTTCAACCTCCAGCGGCAAATGAGCCAAATGGATATAGGATTCGGCAGCCATCTCCGCGCGGAAATGACACCAATAATGAATAAAATGATTTTCACCCAGCGAGCCGTACCTTCTTGCCCAGCCTGGACGGAGCAAATAAAGCCGCCCGGCGCTGACCTTATATTTGGACTCGTTCACTTCCAGCCAACCTTCACCTTTATCGACGTAGCATAAGCAGAAATAGTCAGGCTCCATCCGCCTCATTATCCAGCCTGCTGGACTTTTCGTATAGGATGCCACCATCACATCAACCTTTAACTGCTTAAACTGTTGGTTGAGCATATGTTCGCCAGTTATTTCCATATATCTTCCATGCCTACCGATCTCTTGTCGTATTTTCTTGTTAGCCTTTTCTATTATAGCGCCCCCCTTGGCAAAATCCTATGGAAGTTGCAGCAAGCAATCCGCTATACTATCTCTATGATTTCCTAATATGGATAAATGGGAGGAAGCCAAATGTTACGTAATTCTCTATCTGTCTGGGTCAAAATGCTGCTGCTTGCAGCCCTGACTACAGCCCTGCTTGCTGCCTGCGGCGGCAAGTCACAGCCGGGAACGAAAGCAACGCCGCATATGGATGCACCTGACGGCACAGCCTCTGTCTATAAATCCAACTGCATCAGCTGCCACGGTACAGACCTGCAAGGCCGCATGGGGACAGAGACCAATCTGCAGAAGGTTGGAGCCCGGATGAGCGAGGCAGACATAGTGACACAATTGGAAAATGGTGAAGGCTCCATGCCGTCGTTCAAGGATCGTCTCACAAGCGAAGAAATCGCTGGACTCGCCGCTTGGCTAGCTGGCAAGAAATAGACGAGCAGGCTTGTCCGCCGCCATCGATAGGCGGCGAGCAAGCCTGCTGCCAACACATGCTGTATATAGAACGTGCCGAATAATAGCGGCGGCTTCAATGCCCTAAATTCATTCTCCTTATCTTTATCGGCAAATAGCCCCCTGATAATGACAAAGTTGACATCAACATTACAATTCGTAGCATAATCTTGTCTAACTAACTATTTTGCTACAATAAGCAGCGTAATTAGGCAAGCTGTTCGACAATGGCAACGGCAGATGCCAGCTCCCGGTCATGCGTAATCGTAATATGAACGCGCACTGCGGCAGCGGATAATCCAAGCCTCTGCCATGCCGCTACTGACAATACACATTCCGGCTTTCCAGATTCCGAACGTAAAATATTAATATCGCCAAAGCCAATAATGCTTCCGATGCCACAGCCAAACGCCTTGACCACCGCTTCCTTCGCCGCAAAACGCCCCGATGCGAATTGAACCTTCCGTTTGCCTTCATAGCTTTCAGCCAGCTTAAGCTCCTGCTCTGTCAAAATCCGCTGCAAAAATCTCCTCGCCGAGCTGCCGGCAAGTATCGTCTGCATTCTGCTCATGTCCGTTATATCATGACCAATTCCTACTATCATTGCCTCGCCTGCCTTCAATGATTACTCTGTATATGTACTCTTCCCTACAACGTATTTGCTCCATAATAACAGAAGCTTGCCCGCTTTTGCAGCGGACAAGCTTCTAAATGATACGTTTTTAATTAAATGCCAGGAATAGGCGCGCGCTTGTGCTCGGTTTTCTGGTATTGCTTTTCCAGCTTTTCCTTTGCCTCAGCACCAATTTCCTTGCCTTCCAAATAATCGCTGTTGTCATCGTAGCTAATGCCAAGCTCATCCTCATCAGTTTGCCCTTCCCATAAACCAGCGGATGGCGCTTTGTCGAGAATGCTCTTCGGCACGCCAAGGTGCGAGGCAAGCTGGCGTACTTGACGTTTGTTCAGTGAGCTGAGCGGCGTAATATCAACGGCCCCGTCGCCCCATTTTGTATAAAAGCCTGTTATGGCTTCGGATGCATGATCCGTACCAACAACGAGCAAATTGAGGTCAAAGGCAAGCGCATATTGGACAACCATACGCGTTCTTGCCTTCACATTGCCTTTGCCGCCGCGGCTAATATGACGATGGATACCAATACCCTTCAAACCGTGCTCCGTCTCTATGGCGATTTCGTCTACCGCTTCGCCAATGTTCGTTTCTACGGTTTTCGTAATACCGAATGCCTCAGATACCGCGTAGCTGTCGGAAATATCCGACTGCTCGCTGTAAGGCTGGTAAACGCCAAGCGTCATATAGTCGCGACCGGTTTCAGCTGTCAGCTCATCGGTCGCTTTTTTGCAAAGGCCCGCTGCTACTGCACTGTCGATGCCGCCGCTAATGGCGATCAACAGGCCTGTCGTATGGGAGTCCAATACATATTTTTTGAGGAAATCAACGCGGGTGCGGATTTCCTGATCTACATCAATGACTGGCTTAACGCCAAGTCTTTTTATAATATCTGCTTGTAAGCTCATAGTTCCTCCTGCCCTTAGCGGCAGAACCGATCGAACGCATCAGCCAGATCGGCTGCAATATCCGACGCGGAACGGTTCTCGATTTGGTGACGCTCAATGAAATGAACAAGCTCTCCGTCCTTCATTAGCGCAATGGATGGAGAAGAAGGCGGGTACGGCGCAAAGTATTCGCGAGCTTTAGCCGTTGCTTCTTTATCCTGTCCAGCAAATACCGTAAACAAATGATCTGGTGTAATATCATGCTGCAGCGCTTCCGCTACGCCTGGTCGGCACTGGCCTGCTGCACAGCCGCAAACGGAGTTTACGACTACAAGCGCTGTACCTTTGGATTCAGGAAGATTTTGCTCCACATCCTCGGGTGTGCGAAGCTCTTGAATGCCAAGACGCGTCAAATCATCACGCATCGGTTGAACCATATCGAGCATGTATCTCTCAAATGACATGGACACTGAAATACACTCCTTTTTGATAACCTAAATTTAGTTACTATTATAACGCTGGTTAGGAAAATAAAGCAACAGCCGTCCATGTCGCAGCTGCTGCTCTATGATTCCGCACTCCTTCTGCTCCCAACTGCCAGCGGGCAGCTTTTACCGCTGCTTCATTAGATAGACGGGCGATTCGGGCCGTCTAGCTTCTTATCGAAACCGGCTTCGGCCTGAGAAGTCCCTTTGCGCTTTTTGGCATTTTCAGCATCTTGCTGCTCCTGCTGCAGGGATTGTTCAGACTTCGCATGATTGCGCTCCATGTATTCTCCTCCTTCATCCGTCTTTTATGACTGACAGGCAAAGGTAGTATGTGCAGGTTTAGTTTCCATTATGTTATTAGAGCATCAGAGCATTAGAACGCTAACTAAATATCCGTTTCACCCAGCATAAAGGTTAAAATGAACGTCGTTCCTTCCCCTTCCTCGGACTCCACCTCCAGCTTGCCATTATGCCTTTCAGCAATGCTGAGGCAAAGCGGCAGCCCTAGTCCCGTTCCTTTGGACTTCGTCGTATAAAAAGGCTTAAACAGCTGGCTCATCTGATCTGCTGGAATACCTACGCCATTATCACGAATCCGAAGCACCACTTTATTTTCCAGAGGGAGATAGCAAGTAAATATGTGCAGAACGCCCTTCTCCTCCATCGCCTCCATGCCGTTGCGCACAAGATTAATAAGCAGCTGCTTCATTTCCTTGTCAGACATAAGAAAGGCGGGCAAATCATCGGCAAGCTCCGTTTGCACAACCTGTCCTCTAAGATTGGCGTCCGCCTCAAGCAGCGGCAATATTTCCATGATTATCGTCTGCAAGGCATGCTTCTGCATCGGGACGGAACGATTTTGCGCCAATGACAAGAAGTCGCTAATAATCGTATTCGCCCGATCCAGCTCCTCCATAACGATCTGGTAATACTGCTGCTCATTCAGCCGGCTTCGCTCCCGCATCAGCTGCATAAACCCCCGTATTACCGCCATCGGATTGCGGATCTCATGCGTAATGCTTGCAGCCATTTGTCCAATCAGACTAAGGCGCTCCATTCGTCCCAGCTCGTCGCGCAGCAGCGTAAGCTCCGTTACATCCTGGACAATAAGGGCAGCTCCCGCAATGGAATGATCCTCCTGCCTTCGGATGGCGAATGCTGTCTTAAGCAGCGTTTTGCCCTCTTCCGTGTGTGGTCCTTTACTGCTCTTGGCTCCAGCGAGCGCATCCTCAAGCAGCTTGATATAGGAACCGTCCTCTTTTGCAGCAAAAAAGGTGTCCATACGTACGTTTCCTGAAAATAAATCTCCGCTTGCCTCAAGCTGCCGCTGGAACAGCTCCTTGCCCTTCGCATTCAAATGCGTGATGACGCCACGCTCATCTGTGAATAAAATCGCCAGCAGCATTTCATCAATGAACTGCTGCTGTTTTTCCACTTCCAGCCGATAGCTGGACGAAACATTTTTGAGCTCCAGCTGCAGCTGCGAGTTTTCAACAAATTTCTCCACAATAAAAATAGACAACCAAATGGCAACGATCGAGCCAATTAATAATAAACCGAATACCGCAACAAGCTCAGTTGACCAGTAAAAGCCCTCATTCATCATAAACATGACAAACATTAAGGATATGTAGACGGAGATTGGCGCTATCGATTTAACGCCTATGAGCCGCTTTCGATGCAAGGGCTTCTTGCTGAATCGCTTGGCAAAGAGCAAAATAATAGGCACGTGAACAAACATGAAAAAGACAAAAACCATTTTTTCCGCATCGGTATCAAGCGCTGGCACTCTAAGGATAATATAAAGCAGATCAAGAATAAGGGCACCATATACCCCTCCGTATAAAGAGCCCAAAATAAATGGAACGAAGCGGAAATTCAGCTCATATCCATTAAAATCCGTCGAAACCGCCATGCACGCAACCATTGCGATTGCACTTGCAGCCGTTATAAACACTCGAATATGGTTTTCCTTGCGCTGCTTATAATGCCAGAGCTGAAAGGAAAATACGGGAATAAGTGAGATTACGAATTGTAACAGCAATTCTTTCAACACGAACGACAGGTCTCCCCCCCTAATCGCTTACTAGATTAAATTGCGTGATCCTTATTTTCATCTGTATGCCTATCCAGCCAGTTCGTCACCACTTCAATAAATCGCTGTGCTTCCAAATCATTATGAAGTTCATGATAGCCGTCAGCCCAAGAAACAAAAGTACATGCCTCGCCAAGCCGCTGCGCCACCTTCTCGCTTGCTTCATGTGAGGTGATCTTGTCAGCTGCGCCGTGTATGAGCAGCAGCGGCACTTGGAGCTGCCTGCAATTGGCTATTGCCCATTCACCTGAATCATGGAGATTCAGAAAGGTTTTAACCGTAATGCGGGAATGGCACAGCGGATCTCCTTCCATATGCACGGCCTCCTCATAACCTCGGCGGTACAGCTCCCCGCTCTTAAGTCCCGTCGATTGCGGCAGCCCTGGCCAAATGGCGGCGAGCCGCTTCCCCAGCCAAAGCTGGGCACGTGGTGGCGTAAAAGCCAGCCTTAGCCACGGACTGGACAGCACGAGCGCCTTCACTGCTGGCTGGAGCCGCAGTGCACAATTCATCGCGATGTTGCCGCCCATGCTGTGCCCGTAAAGAAAGATTGGCAGCCCTGGATGGCGCTCTGCAGCCTGCTCCACCAGCATGGCAGCGTAGGCTGCCGCATCATCTACAGAAGGCAAATGCCCCCTTGGCCCGGATGAACGGCCATGGCCCTGCTGATCAAGAGCGATTACAGCATATTGAGCTGCTACGAGCCTCGCCGCAAATGAACGATAACGTTCACCATGCTCGCCCATCCCATGTATGAGACATAAAACGCCCTTTGGACGCTCCTTTTCTGGCTTCCATTCTCTTACGTATAGTTCGGTATCCCCATAACCCTGAAACGTCCATTCCATACGAATCATCCAAGGCACCTCCAGCTGATGAATTATGTTCTATTATAACTCAATATTTCGTCCGAAGAATGGTACAATAAACAAGATTGCAGAAAGAAAGGCTGAGTGAATCATGTACGATATTATAATTGTTGGCGGAGGTCCCTCCGGTCTAATGGCAGCGGTAGCTGCAAGCGCGCACGGAGCCTCTGTTCTTCTCGTTGATAAAGGAGACAAGCTTGGGCGCAAGCTCGGCATTTCCGGAGGCGGACGCTGTAATGTGACGAACGCAAAAGAGATGGATCAGCTCATCCAACATATACCCGGAAACGGAAAGTTTTTATTCAGTGCGCTAAATGCGTTTGGCAATCGCGATATTATCGCTTTTTTCGAAGGGATGGGCATTGCCTTGAAGGAGGAAGACCGAGGCCGAATGTTTCCGGTTTCTGACAAAGCCAAAACGGTCGTCGATGCGCTCATCCGCAAAGTTCGAGAGCAAGGGGTGGACATTCGAACAAATACACCCGTGCGTGAGGTCCTTTACGCGGACGGTGCCGTACAAGGTCTGTTGCTGCAAAATGGTGAAAAGCTCGCGGCGAAAGCCGTCATCATCGCCACGGGCGGCAAATCCGTCCCCCATACCGGCTCCACTGGAGACGGCTATCCTTGGGCTATTAGCGGCGGGCATACCATTACTGAGCTGTATCCGACAGAAGTGCCTCTCACCTCCTCCGAGCCTTGGATACGCAGCAAAACGCTACAGGGCATTTCACTGCGCGAGGTAGAGCTAACGGTGTGGAATGCGAAAGGCAAAAAATTGATCACCCATGAGGGTGACATGATCTTCACCCACTTCGGCTTATCCGGTCCAACCGCCCTTAGATGCAGCCAATTCGTCGTCAAAGCGCTCAAACAGGCGGCAAACAAAGAGCAGCGCGCTTCTGGCGCCGCTCAAGGCATCAGCGCAGCAAATGGCAGAATAGGGGGCACAGACGCTTTAGATGCGGCAGAGCACGTAGGAAGCGAAGCTAGGGAGGCTGCAACCGTACTTCTCACAATCGACCTGCTGCCGGGGCGCTCAGAAGCCGACGTTTATGAGGAAATGATGCAAATGGCGAAGCTGGAGTCTAAAAAAGCAATTAAAAATGTGCTTCGCGGCTATTTGCAGGAACGGCTGCTGGATTTTCTGCTTCAGCAAAATGGCATCAACGGCGATATTACGTACGACAATCTTCCCAAGGGGCCGTTTCTTGCGCTCGCCAAGCAAATCAAAGCTTTCCCCGTTAAGGTGAACGGGACGCTATCCATTGAGGAAGCTTTCGTCACCGGCGGCGGAGTCCATTTGAAGGAAATCGATCCGAAGACGATGGGCTCCAAGCAAAGCTCCGGTCTGTATTTTTGCGGCGAGGTGCTCGATATTCATGGCTACACAGGTGGCTACAACATTACTGCGGCCTTCTCAACAGGCTACAATGCAGGAAAAAGCGCGGCAATGGCTGTCTCAGACAGCTAAAGCCGCGCTTTTCTTTTGCCGAAAATGCTGGCTACAGCTCCTCGTTCCAATCCTCATTAACAATATGCGCGGGAATGGTGATGCCGTCAAGCGAATAGGTAGTATCCGTGTAAGCGTTCGCATCAATGGCAGCTTCCTGAATAAGCCGGCCCCCATGCATCTGCATAATCTCAAGCGCAGAAATGAGATCGTTACCCTCCATATGAATATGCAGTCTTCCTCCTTCATGCAGAACCGGATCATAGCCAAGCTGCTCCAGCGTATCAAAGGCCATCCCCGCGCTCGTAATATCTGCGAAATCAAACAATAATGCCGAATTCATCGGTTTTTTCTCCTTTCGGGCGTTGACTCTAGCTTTAGTCTGCCCCAATTTGTTAACGAAGTATGACTAAAGGGTGTTGTCATTTCGAGTTTTTTTCTGCATAATTTAAAATACGAGATATGTCATATTTAATAACCCTTAATGTAATCTAACTTAACTCTAGATATACCACCGATTGAAGGAGGCATTATTAGCATGCATACGATCTTTTACCAGCTAGCCGACCCGATGATGATTGTGGAATATGATTTTAACCGCTGGTATATTCGCGATATTAACAAAGCCTTTACCGGGCTGTCCGGCTATCGAAAGCATGAGCTTCTAGAGGTCAACCCGGAGGATTTCGTGAAGGATTCGCAGCCTTTCGGGCAGCTGATGGCGAAGCTTATTGAGGATGATCAGCTGACGTTCGACTGTGAGCTGACGACGCGCTCTACGATGACGGCGACCGTTCGGCTGAGCTGCCGTAAATTTCAAATGGAGGAGCAAACGTATTATATGCTCGTCTGCAAGGATGTGTCTGCCGAGCGTTGGGGCGATGAATTCGCTGTCGATCATAAAATCATGATGGCCATCGGTATCTCGGAACAATTCCGCATTTTTTCGATGAAGCGTTATTTTGCCCCGCTTGCCCAAGGCTCGGCCAGCTTTTTGAATCGCAGCATTTTTGATTTGGTTGCCGAGGAGCACCGCGCACCGCTGCGCCGCATCATGGAACGGGCCAAAAGCATCGGCAAAATTGAGCATTTGGAGCTGCATATGCAGCTCGGAGATGGCAAGGATACCGCAAAAGCATTAATTAAGCCTTTTTATTCGGGCAACAAGGCGTTTCATAGCTATTTGATCATGCTCACAGAGCTGAACCAGCAAGCCCAAGAGGAGGACCCTTCCTACAAGCTGAGAATGCTGATGCTAAGCAAAAATATTTCCGCTACATCGCTTTCCCGCTCCACGCTCATTTCCTTGACGACCATTTCAAAAATTCGCAACGGCAAAATAAAAAAGCCCCAGCGACTCACAGCCGAGCTGATCGCCGGAGAGCTGGGAGTAAAGCCGGAAGCGATTTGGAGCAGCTTCAAGCAGTGACTGGGGCGATTATTGGGCAGATCGACAATCCTCGCTTTATCTCAATTTCATTCCATAAAAAAAGCCGCTTCTCCTAAAACAATAGAAGAAGCGGCAGCCATATGTGTTCTTGCGGGTAACCTCGCTAACCGCGGTATGCGGCTAACGCTTCGTTCAAACTGCGCGTTTGCGTGTAAACCTGCTGATAGATACGGAACAGCCCTTTATACGCTTCAACAGCTTCAGGCTGCGGCAAATATTGCTCGGCATGCTTCACGAACTTCGCTGCACAAGCCTCCAGGCTCTCAAACCAGCCACTGCCGTATGCAGCAAGCATCGCTGCGCCGAGGCCAGGGCCCTGCTCGTTTTCGAGCGCTACTACCTTCGCGTCAAAAATGTCAGCCTGCATTTGCAGCCAAACCGGATTTTGCGCACCCCCGCCAATCGATACAATCGTATCGACCGTTTTGCCAGCCGCACGGAACATATCGACCGATTCATGCAGCGAGAACGTAATGCCCTCCATCACGGCACGGGCAAAATGAACCCGCTCATGCGAGCCATCCACGCCGATAAAGCTGGCGCGAATAAGGGAATCCGGATGCGGCGTACGCTCGCCTACGAGATAAGGCGTAAACAACAGACCGCCTGCTCCCGGCTTCACTTCCCCGATGCCAGCAAGCAGCTCATCAAAGGATTCGCTCGGCGCGAACGTCTTCTTGAACCAGCTCAGGCTGTAGCCTGCCGCCAGCGTCACGCCCATTGCGTAGAAGGAATCTTCCTTGCCGTGATTGAAGAAATGCACCTTGCCGGCAAAATCCTTATTTTTGTCATTTTCATAGGACAAAATAACGCCGGACGTACCGATGCTGCATAGCGTCAAGCCTTCGCTCAAAATGCCAGCACCGATTGCGCCGCAAGCATTGTCGGCTCCGCCAGCGAAAATCTTCACTGTAGCTGGCAGTCCTGTGCGCTGTGCCCATTCAGCAAGCAGCGTACCCGTCTGGCCATGTGACTCGGCGAGCGGCGGGCAGAAGCTTGCCGGCAGCTCAAATGCAGCCAGCACCTCTTCGCTCCAGCGCTTCGCTGCTACATCTAGCAGCAGCGTGCCCGCTGCATCGGAGTAATCCATATGCTGCTCGCCTGTCAGGCGATAGCGCACATAATCCTTAGGCAGCAGGAACAGCTCTGCCTGTTCGAAAGCAGCAGGCTCATGCTCGCGCACCCATAGGATTTTCGGCAGCGTAAAACCTTCCAGCGCCGGATTGCGCGTAATGCCGAGCAGCTTGTCGCCAAGCGTACGCTCGATTTCACGACATTGCGCCGTTGTGCGAGTGTCATTCCAGAGAATGGCATTGCGTACCGGATTGCCTTCACCATTCAGCAGCACAAGACCGTGCATCTGTCCGGAGAAGCTGATGCCCTCGATTTGTGCGCTTGCTTCTGGCCCAATTGCAGCGGACAGCTCGCCAAGCGCCTCGAGCGTTGCATCTACCCAATCATCAGGCTTCTGCTCGCTCCAGCCCGTGTGCTCATGATAAAGCGGATAGCTGCGGGAAGCTTCGCCCGCAACCGTGCCTTCTTTATTAATGAGGAGCGCCTTGACGGCGCTCGTACCTAAATCTATTCCAATGACATAGCTCATAGCCGAAGTCCTCCCGACTTAAACGCTGAAAATAACTTCGCTCAGTTGCAGTCTAATACGCTCTTGACGACCGGACTCTAGACGGATCGGATTGTTTTGCAGCGCGTATTGCTCAAGCGAAGCCAAAGTTGCTTTACCGGAAACGATGTCAGCGCCGATGCCTTCTTTGAACGTACGGTAACGGTTGTCTACGATGCCATCAAGAATTTTTTCTTCCGTCAGCTTCGCAGCAGCTTTCAGACCCCATGCAAAGCTGTCCATACCCGCAATGTGACCGAGGAACAGGTCATCTGCTTCGAATGATGCACGACGAACCTTAGCATCAAAGTTAACGCCGCCACGGCCGATGCCGCCAGCTTTCAGCACTTCAAACATAGTCAATGTAGTGGAATAAAGGTCAGTCGGGAATTCATCCGTATCCCAGCCCAGCAGCAGATCGCCTTGGTTCGCATCAAGGGAACCAAGCATGCCGTTGATAGCCGCCGTGCGAATCTCGTGCTCGAACGTGTGACCAGCAAGCGTTGCATGGTTCGCTTCAAGGTTCAGCTTGAAATCGTTGTGCAGGTTGTATTTGCGCAGGAACGAAATCGTTGTCGCTGCATCAAAGTCATATTGGTGCTTCGTTGGCTCTTTCGGTTTTGGCTCGATCAGGAATTGCGCGTCGAAGCCGATTTCTTTCGCATAAGCAAGCGCCATTTCGTACAGGCGTGCCAGGTTATCCAGCTCGAGGCCCATATCGGTGTTCAGCAAGGTCTCGTAGCCTTCGCGGCCGCCCCAGAAAACATAGTTTTCAGCGCCAAGCTCTTTGCCGACTTCAAGGCCTTTTTTCAGCTGTGCGCCAGCATAGGCATAAACGTCAGCGTTGCAAGTTGTGCCAGCGCCATGAACGAAGCGCGGGTGCGAGAACATGTTAACTGTGTTCCAAAGCAATTTTTTGCCGGAAGTTTTCATGTTTTCTTTCAATAGGCCTACGATTACATCAAGGTTTTTGTTCGTTTCTTGCAGCGTAGCGCCTTCTGGAGCGATGTCCACATCATGGAAGCAGTAGAACGGAATGTTCAGCTTATCCATGAATTCAAAGTTAGCTTCTACGCGTGCTTTCGCACGGTCAAGGCCGTCTAGCTTATCCCACTCGCGGAACATTGTTGCCGAACCGAAAGGATCTGTGCCGTTAGCGTTAAATGTGTGCCAGTAAGCAACAGCGAAGCGCAGGTGCTCTTCCATCGTTTTGCCAAGAATGACTTGCTCCGGGTTATAGTGTTTGAATGCAAACGGATTGTCCGAACCTTTGCCCTCAAATTGAATTTTGCCAATGTTAGAAAAATAGCTCATTTTTATAAAACCTCCTGATAGGGTATGGGATAAATGCTTTGTTGCATATTTCATGATGTAAACGCTCCCCAACAGCATAACATGATCAAACTTAGTTTGTCTATTGACTAAACTAAGTTTTTTTGTGCTAAAATAGTCCTATTAACCATTACTAATGATTCCGCTTGCATTTCAATAGAACACGAGCTTTTTCGCCTGCGGTACGGTCATACCGTTTACGCCTGTGATACAATACACTACATGGATTTTTAGATGGACGGAGGCAATCTAGTTGAAACTGAAGACGACCGGCGACTTGGCGCTTATCAAAAAAATGAATACCGCGATTGTGCTGGAGGCCGTTATTAAGCATGCCCCTCTCTCTCGCGCTCAAATATCTGAACGAACCGGACTTAATAAAGCGACTGTTTCCAGCCTTGTGCAGGATCTGATCGACAATCATCTCGTTTTTGAAAATGGCCCCGGCGAATCGAGCGGCGGACGCAAACCCGTCATGCTGCTGTTTAATGGACAAGCCGGGCATGCCATCGGCATTGACCTTGGCGTCAACTATATGCGCGGCGTGTTAACCGATCTGCAAGGGACTGTCATTAGCGAGCGGCAGCTTACCTTCAAAAAGCGAGAGCAGGATTTTGCCCTGAACCAGCTCATCGCCTTTATTGAGGAGCTGGCGTCGCAAGCTCCGAGCAGCCATTATGGCCTAATCGGCATCGGCGTTGGAGCGCCAGGCATCGTCGATGACAAAGGCGCGATCCTGTTTGCGCCGAACCTTGAATGGCAGCAGGTTGAGCTTCAGCAAATGCTGGAAGCGCGCTTCCAGCTGCCTGTGACCATCGATAATGAAGCCAATGCTGGCGCGCAGGGCGAGCAGAAATACGGCGCGGGGCGCGGCATCGCTAACCAAATATACGTCAGTGTCGGCATTGGTATAGGGACGGGCATTATTTTAAACAAAGAGCTGTACAAAGGGGCTTCCGGCTTTTCCGGCGAGCTGGGGCATCTGTCGATTGAATATGGCGGCAAGCCGTGCCGCTGCGGCAATCAGGGATGCTGGGAGCTTTATGCTTCGGAGAATGCGCTGCTGGAGCAAGCAGAGCCGCTTGGCTTTGAGACGCTGGAGGAGCTGCTTGCTGCCGCAGAGGCAGGAAACCGCGAGGTGCAGGCCTTATTTTATGCGATTGGCGAATATTTGGGTGTAGGCATTTCCAACATTGTGAATGTGTTTAATCCAAACGTCGTGATCATCGGCAACCGCATGAGCCGCGCACAAGCTTGGCTGGAGGATGCGATTCACGCCTCCATCGCCCGTCGCACACTCAGCTATCACCGGGAGAAGCTGCAAATTTTGTTCGCCGAATTGCAGGATCAGTCCGCCGTTCGCGGCGCCGCTTATTATGCGATTAGCGCTTTTTTTGCGAAGGTTAAGAGCGGGCAGCCGGTTTGATAGTATTAGATAAGGGATATCCCCCAGCTCGCCTTAATCCATCAACACCATGAAAAACCCGACTGCATTTGGTCGGGTTTTTGCTATGTTTTTCAGTTAGCGCAGTGTTTTTCTATTTGTATTGAGAGTTCTTGAAAAGGATATTAAATAACGAATCCCCCATTCTAGCGATCCTTAAGTCCTTTTAAAGTATCGTCGTATTGGTCCATGACTTGTGAGAGAGTTTCTAAGAAGTCGGGGCCAATTCCAACAGGTAGTTCGATTTTATTTACTTTGCGTAAAATGATTTCTCCATCTGTTTCTTTTACATCAACATGCACGGTGTCTCCAAGTTCAAGGCCGACTTGCTTTAAAGCTTCTGTCATCGTGATACCCAGGCTATAGCCAAACTTTGTAACTTTACGTTCCATCTCAATCACCTTACCCATATGATTCATTCCTTATTATACTATTCTATCGTTATAACAATGTGTACAAGCGGTTTAAAGAATAATAAAGCTTGTTTAGCAGTAGCATAGCGGCCCTCAATTAACATCAAATCTGTGGCTACACCCTTAGAAGCAAGCGTGGCATGATCTTCAGACAGGGTTTCGCTCCCCTCGGAAAAATGATCCCTTGTACATATAAAACCACAACAGTTAATGTGGACAGGGGTTAGTTTTCCTTGACACAAAATTTAATTACTATTGCACAGTAACGATTCCTTTTTCATTAACCCAATAGACTTTGAATTGCATATAATCTTTTAGCCAGTTGATACGTGGAAGTAAATTGGCGTACGTGACGAAACCTTCTGGGAGAGCAATACCGAGTTTTACTTGCGGATTTTCTCCGTGATATAAGACGAGGTCAAATAAAGCTCCAGAAAACCAGTGGCGTGCTTGGACATTTGAACTTTTTTCGGGGTATCCCTTAACGCTTATCCACAATTCTTTTCCATCAGGAGAAAGGACAATTATATCTTTTCCAGCTGAGCGGGACGCAGTGTCAGCGACACTTCGGATTTGGTATTTATTTTGGGCAAGATAACTCACTACATGGCTCTGCACATTTCCCTCCCAAAACCACGGTTTGACGGCAGAGTCAATTTCTATCTCAGGTTTGGTTTTTTCCCCAAGGTACCTGTTATTTTGAAGTCGGTTTATTGTTTTTACTTTATGGCAATGCTCGCATTTACTATGATTTCTGATAATATATAATTCATCAAATAGAGAACGGCAAATTGAATAGACAGTTTGTCTTGGTGTAACATTTGATGCGACGGACAAGCAGTCATCACATAGCTCTAGGTTGGATAAAGCTGCAATTACTCGTTTTTTGTTTGTCACTTTGCTACCTCCTGTTTTAAACGATACTAATATTATATCTTAACCTGGAAGTAGCAATAGAGTTTTGATCAACTAACTTCGCCAAACAACCTGACCATCACGCGGCGGCGAATTGTGGTTTTGCACAGCCAATGTAGATATATCGTAGCCATCATAATTTATTAAGTTGGATTTTGATAATTTTTGTAGACATGTTGTCTACAGATACTAACTGGTCCTAAAAGTGAGGACAGGGGGCCACCGACCAAATCGATGGTTATGTCTTTACAAGGAGCAGTAATGAAGCTTATTTAGAAATTGTCTCAATAAGTTTATTGCATTCTTCATCAATAAGTTGATCTATCACTTTCCTATTTTTATTTAATGTTGTTGCTCTTTTTGATTTACTCTCCATTGAAAAGTAGGATTCATAATCTATCTTGCAATTCTCTGCTTCATAATAATCTTGTGTATTAATCGATGGAACTGGAATGAAATCTCGATTTCCATCAATAAAGCAAGCTTTGACATTAAAGAGTTGTAGGATTTCTTTTAGACCTGCATCATGAGAAAGTATGAAGGGAAGAAAGAACTTGCCTTCCCCACTAAATCTTATGAAAAATTCCATTACACGTGGTGCGACAAAATCCCAAGCAATATTTTTTATTGTTTCCAGAATCTTCGAAGTGTCTCCGTTTTTTTGGATTTTCCTAAAGATTCTAATCTTGCTTTGTTCTTTAAAGTATCTATGAGCAACAATAGATTCTCTTTCAAAGTAAGTTCCGACTATTTCGTTCATAAACTCAAACAAATCAACCATCTTTTTTTGGACGCTCTTATTACTAGAGAAATGTATATTTAGCATTCCAATTAAAAATAAGGTCGTTTGCTTCTGCATGAATTCGAAAATTTGTAAGTATTCTATCCCCCCCTCGCTACAAAACAGTGTAGTAATAAGGTCAGTTGCATTTTGTGTTGCTTTACTTTTTGAGATTTTATAGTTTATCTTCCCTGTGTTTTTGAAGAGAATATTATCTATACTATTGAACAACTGAAGGCTTATTATATTTTGGTAAATATCGTTGTGTTCTTGTCTGAAATTATTAATATCAAATGGTGAAGTTAAATCCATACTTTTCGAGTTTTCGATCAGATAGAAGTTAAAATCGTACTGTAAATTCTCTCGTAGTAATACTGCAATTGATGCAAACACTTCGTTATTCAAATTATTTGTATTATTATTTACAAACTGGTGGATATAGCTTGCATAGTTTGTGTCGAACATAATAGAGTAATCGATAAGAAAGTTAACATCATTGCGCGAGGATAACATATTCTCTAATATTTCATTATTAATAAAATAAAGTTGAGGTGATTGGAAATACGGGAGAAAATCATTATCATCTGAATAAAGAGACTTCACTATATTTGGAGGTAGAACACTTTTCTCGTAGTCATTAATTGAAATAATGGCTTTAGCATTATTTACTTTGTTTCCCATCCTGCTCCATGATAATAATATATCGGTTGGATTATTCGCTGTAGATAAATCATATAGTAAGTTTCCGATTTGCATTTTTTCACACCTATTCGTATTGGATATAAGAAGGATATGCTGTTAATGATGAGATATTTGTTCAAAAATGTAAAGTGCTTCTTGTTCTAAGTAGTTGGTGGGTCGGATGGTTGATAAAAAACTGACACTATCGCTTAAGAAGTGCCCGATAACAGTATATGAGTCATAAAAAGACGGGCAGATTGATAGTTCGCAATATTTAGATAGTATAGCGCTTTCAAGAATATCGAACGCGGGCTGGCGAACGCCTACTGTTAGCCAAGAACAAGGCTGCCCACCGCGAGGTGGAATCTGAAGGATGCTTAAGACAAATGCACGAGACAAGGTACAATAAGTGAATAAAGCTTTGAAGGAAACTAGCAGATTAAAGAAGTCATAGTAACTTGGGATTAATCAGACACCTCATTTACCTTCAGTTGATGTGATTGGTATAATATACCTGTAGTTAATGATGCTCTGAGAGCGAGGTGAATCGAATGAATAATAATAAGGAAGAGGAATTGGAGTTTTGTCCAGGATGCGGCGAGTATAAAGGCCGTGGAGAATTTAGAGGTGGCCTATGTAACGGTTGTGAAGATAAAAACGATTAGTACAACGTTTACACTATCTTGATTTCCCTTTTGTTTTCAGGCTGCCGTTCCGAAAATTCTAAGTAACTTCCGGAGGCGAATTGTGGTTTTACACATCCACGGTTCGCCTTCATTATGTAAATCCACAACCGCTTCGGTTGTGGATTTTTTGCATGTCAAGCAGCCCCTTCCCCATTGCTAGGCTCGATCCCAATTTCCATTGAAATAGATAACGTCCATCAAGAAAAACCTGACCTAAACATATTCAGGTTCTACTTATCAAAAGAATTATTATTTTTTCAAATTAAATTAATATAATTTCTTAATAGTAAATGAGTTTTAAATTTACATAGCGCTGTTATATTACTCGTTGGATAACCATTTTATTTAGGGGAGTAGGAAAAGTAATGAAAATCAGAGCATTTCGCAAGGCAATAGTAACCTTATCATTGGTAACGTTGCTAGTAGGGGGATTGAATCCAGGCTTTGGGCAAAATAATCATGTCTATGCAGCGGAACCGGTCACGCCCTCCGTCATAGTTGAGGATTTTGAAGATGGCATCTCAGATGTGAAATTTAATCCTAAACGGATGTATGAGGCTACGCTGCACCTGGAGGATAACAAGAAGCACGTAAGAAATGGACAATATTCGGCTAGAATTGATTACGATATGATTGGGATAGTGGATAACCCTTCTCAAATCGAAGTAGGTTATAAAACAGGGAGCATCCCCGTAACAGGTTACCCTACTAAAGTAGGCATGTGGGTTTATGGGAACAATGAAGGACATTTGCTAACGACAAAATTTAGAGATCAAGGCGGCTCCTCTTTCCAAGCAGAGTTTTATGACGCAAGTCAAACGGGCATCAACTGGTCTGGTTGGAAATATATTGAGGCCGCTGTTCCACAGGGCAAATCAGGTCCGATAGTCCTTGAATTGTTTTTCCAATTGAAACAATCGAATATGAGCAAAAAAAATAAAGGCTCGATTTGGGTAGATGATATTACCTTTATCTATGAGGATCAGGATGAGGATAAAGACGTACCTAGCATTAAACCTCTATCCCCCGTCGAGAATGAGGTATTAAACGCTCCGCTTGATGAAATAAAGGTTGAGCTAACCGATATCGGAGCAGGTCTAGATTTAGATACGTTATCGGTTCTTTTGGATGGAACGGATATTACACAAGGAGCAAACTTTTCTTCTGACACTGGTTTATTAACCTATCCAGGAGCATATGTGGATGGCGGTTATCATGAGCTTGTTATTGACGTGTTGGATATGGTCGGCAACCCAGCAAGCAAAACATATGCTTTCACGATAAATGCAGGTGAACGTTTGTTCATGACTGCTGCTGAAGAAGCCGTCAGTAATGAAATCTACCCTGTTCAAGTTAGCCTCAAAGACTACTTGAATGCAGACTCGGTAAAATTCGCATTAAATTATGATGCAAACACTCTTCAAGTTGAAAGCATTACTCAGGCGACTGGAGTTGCCCTGGACTCAAATATCGACAATGATCAAGGAATTGTTCAGGTAGCACTTGATAACGTAACAGCCGCAACCCATGATGTCGTTACGGTTAACTTTAGAGTGAGCTCTCATGCTGTGTTAAAGCGTGGTGAAAATTACAAAACCATAACCATGAGTACTCCTAATCTTACAGCGGGCGGAGCTCAGACTAGCTCACCGCTAGCTTCCCCTATCCACTATACAATCGCATTTCCATATCAGCTGGAAATGACGGGAGTGAGTGTGGGCACATCGTCTACTTTTACCGTATTAGACCGTGAAGGTACACCGTATGAAGGTGCAGATATTGTTTTCACTGGCTTATTAAAGCAAAGCTCAGTCGTTACGGTTGAATCTGTAACGTCTAATGTTTATGGCGATGATGATATGTCTTCTGACGTGATAGTGGTTGCACAAGCTGGAGAACGCTTCTATGCTTCAGCTGAAGCTGAAGATGGTTTATTCGAGGTTATTCTCCCAGATGGCCAAACAACAGGCTATATCTCTGAAGCTGATGTTAGCAGTCAATTATTGAGTGGCAGCCTCGGCCAAACAGATGCTAAAGGTCAATTCACGACAGATTTAACTACGTTGGCACTTGGAACCTATCAGGTTCAAGCTGTCATCGGTGATCAGAACAGTAAGGTTGTCCATTATGAAGTTGTGGAGCAGTACGGGACGGATGAACCGCAATATGTTCAGACCTATGTGACAGAGGATATGTCCTCACAAATGAGCGCTGCGTGGCAAACAAATCCGGAGCAAGCCTTTACTTCTATTCAATACATCGAAGCTAGTGAATGGGGAACTGAAGAAAATCCCGATTTCAACCATGTAAAGCAACAGCAAGCGGAAAGCGAGCTTCAGGTGCTAAGTATGAAGGAGAATGGATCGAAGGGTGAGATTCGCTTTCATAATGTCCTGATTGAAGGGTTGAAAGCAAATACTGCTTACAAATATCGTGTAGGCCATGAGAGCAATTGGTCGCAGTGGCATGAATATTCTACTATAGACCAGAACAAGTCCACCCCGACCTCATTCTTGTTTATTACGGATTCGCATACGAATCAATCACAAGGAATACAAGCTTATCAAGCACTAATGAATAGCGCTTTGACACAAAATCCATCCACGCAGTTTATTATGCATGGGGGAGATATGGTTGATGTAGGCGGTGCATTTGAAGAATGGCAGAAGTTCTGGCAAGCTTCCTCGGTCTATGCAGCAACACTTCCAACAGCTCTAACCTTGGGTAATCATGATGTGAAGAGCGAAGGGAAGGAAGTATTTACTAAAGGCGCGAATTTCCCAAAGAACGGACCCGCATCCCAACTGCAATATGCTTATTCTTATGAGGTCGATGATACTCATTTCGTCGTATTGAACTCAGAAGGCACAGAGGAACAAATGATTGAACAAGCAGCCTGGTTGAAAGAAGACTTGGATCAAAATGATAAAAAATGGACGGTCGCTATGTTCCACCGTCCTGCCTACCATACGGAAAATGGTCGCGAATCCCTTGTGGAGTATACCCAAACGTATTTTGCCCCTATTTTGGAAGAAAAGAAAGTTGACTTAGTTCTAGTGGGACACGATCATGTGTATGCTCGCACCTATCCAATGCAGGAGGGCAAGCCGAATAAAACCACAAATGAAGGTACTGTATACCTTGATGGCGGTGCTTCGGGCTGGAAATTCTATGATGGCACCCAGTATAATTATTTGAATTTTATCTTTGATGAAGACATTCCCGTTTATTCCGCTATTGAAATTACCGATGATAAGATTCATGTGGAAGCACGTACGAGTGCAGGTAATATCGTAGATGAGTTTTCCGTTGTGAAACCAACGAACAATGAGCCGTCGACACCTACACCAACGCCGACTACAACACCGACGCCGACGTCGACATCTACATCGACACCAGTAACAACACCAGCGCCAGCACCGACGTCGACACCTGTACCAACGCCAGCACAGACACCAACGCCTTCGACGCTGCTCTTTAACGACAAGGTAGATGTAGACGTAGTTAAGGCTATCGTAGAAAAAGGGCAATCTGCTCCTACCGTAAGCTTTACGGACGTTCCAGCAGCTTCATGGAGTGCAACAGTAGTCGAGCGTGCCGCTAAGATGGGTATTGTAACAGGCTACAGTGATGGCTCTTATCATCCCAATGAAAAGGTAACTCGCGCGGAGTTCGCCACAATGCTTGCGAAAGCTTTTGGTCTTGGGAATGCTAGCGGCTCTTCCTTCACAGATACACAAGGGCATTGGGCCTCTGAAGCGATCGCAGCCTTACAAGGTAAAGGGATAATCACGGGTTACAGTGATGGTTCTTTCCATCCTAATCAAGAAATCTCTCGTGCTGAGATCGTTGCCATGCTTGCCCGATTGACCAATTATACTCCTAATTCATCCAATCCATTCTCGGATGCAACTACCAATTGGGCCTCTGAACCTATAAGTGCTTTCGCAGCCGCGGGTATCGTAAGTGGCAAAGGCAACGGATTGTTCAAACCGAATGAACCTGCTTCCCGTGCGGAGTCCGTTGCAATGATCATTCGCTTGTTGGATAAATTGCTCGCAAAGTAAGTACAAAATGATTACTTTCAATTAGCGGAATCCAAAACCATAGTCGTAACGTGGCTGTGGTTTTGGATTTTCTGCTGTCAATTATAAGCTTTCCTTCAAGCTGAATTTGTATAAATAAATAACTCCTCACAGGGGAAGACTGACTTGAGTCCATAAACGTTCCCAATCTAAAAAATACTCTAACATTAAAATTAACAAATTACTTATTGAAATTAACTAAAAAAAAGTTATAATGGAGAAGTACCATTTAAACACGAAGGGAAGTTATAATTATGTCTACTGTATTGTACATTACTGCACACCCGCATGATCACTCCACATCTTTCAGCCTTGCTGTAGGTGAAGAATTCGTTAACGCTTATCGTGAAGCTAATCCTTCTGATGAAATCGTTCGTCTTGACCTGTTCAATCTTGATATTCCTGCTATCGATGCTGACGTATTCAGCGGCTGGGGCAAGCTTCAATCCGGCACTGCATTCGACCAGCTTTCTGCTGCTGAGCAAGCTAAAGTAGCACGCCTTGGCGAAATCGTAGAACAGTTCGTTGCAGCTGATAAATATGTATTCGTTTCTCCAATGTGGAACTTCTCGTTCCCTCCAGTTCTGAAAGCATACATTGATGCGGTTTCCGTTGCTGGCAAAACGTTCAAATACACTGCTGAAGGTCCTGTGGGCCTGCTTACTGATAAAAAAGGCTTGCACATCCAAGCTAGCGGCGGCGTTTATTCCGAAGGCCCTGCAGCTGCAATGGAAAGCGGCTTTAGCTACCTGAAAAAAATCTCGCTGTTCTACGGAATCCCTTCCTTCGAGCCGCTGTTTGTTGAAGGTATGGCTGTATCGCAAGATCAAGGTCAAGCGATTAAAGCACAAGCGATCGTTAAAGCGAAAGAAATTGCAGCTAGCTTCTAATATTTCACTGCGATTTTTTCACTGCTTTAACAACAAAAACGACCGAGATCCGATCTCGGCCGTTTTTTTGTCGTTGGTTGATGCTAGAATCAATGCTTTACCGCATACCGATTACTCGGCACTTCAAGCCCTAAATTGCCGCGCAGCGTGTCGCTTTCGTATTCGGTACGAAATAGCCCGCGCTGCTGCAAAATCGGAACAACCAGCTCTACGAAATCTGCCAAGCCTCCTGGGACGACCGTTCGAACGTTGAAGCCATCTGCCGCCTCCCCTTCAAACCATTGCTGAATCTGATCTGCAATGGTTTCCGGCGTGCCGATAAACGATGTGCGGGGTGTTGATGCACGAAGTGCGACTTGGCGCAGTGTGAGTCCTTGCTCTCTCGCCTCCTGCTTGATTTTGTCCGTTGTGCTGCGGAAGCTGTTGCTGCCGATATCGCCAATGTCTGGGAATGCTTCATCCAGTGGAAACGGGGAAAAGTCATAATGATCAAAGTAACGCCCCAAATAAAGCAGCGCTTGTTCCATTTCCACGAGTTCAGCTATTTCCTGATACTTCTGCTCTGCCTCCGCTTCGGTTCTGCCGACAATTGGCCCGATCCCTGGAAAAATCAGCAGCTCGCCAGACTCCCGTCCCAATGCTGCCGCTCTTCCTTTCACATCCTGATAAAAAGCCCTCGCTTCCTCGAACGTTTCATGTGCCGAATAGATCGCATCAGCCGACCTCGCTGCTAAATCCTTGCCCGCTTCCGAGGAGCCAGCCTGGAAAATAACCGGATAGCCCTGACGGGAACGCGCCACATTAAGCGGCCCCTGTACCGAGAAAAAAGTGCCTTTATGATGCAGCGTATGCAGCTTCTCCTTATCAAAAAACACGCCAGCTGTTTTGTCGCCGACAAACGCATCGTCTTCCCATGAATCCCACAAGCCTTTGACTACTTCCAAATGCTCTTCGGCCATTTCGTAGCGCAGCGCATGATTCGGATGCTCACCTTTGCCAAAATTCAAAGCCGAGCCTTCAAGCGGCGAAGTGACGACATTCCAGCCCGCTCTGCCGCTGCTCAATTGGTCAATGGAGGCGAACTGTCTAGCGACCGTAAACGGCTCGCTGTAGGAGGTCGATAACGTCGCAACAAGGCCGATATGCGAGGTAGCTCCCGCCAGCGCCGACAACAGCGTCAATGGCTCAAACCGGTTTAAAAAATGCGGATTGGACTTCTCGTTAATGAACAAGCCGTCCGCAATAAACAGCAGATCAAATTTGCCTTGCTCGGCTATTTGCGCCTGCTTTTTGTAAAAATCCAAGCTTACGCTCGCATTTATAGGCACATCCGGATGGCGCCAAAAAGAAATGCTGTTGCCCACCCCATTTAAATTAGCCCCTAGCTTCAATTGTCGTTTTGTCATGACTTGCCTCCCTTATTCCCCATGCTGCTCCCAGCAAAGTAATACCTGTTAATAAAAATACAAATGGGATACCGGCCCACCCGCCAATAAAGCCGCCAAGCAGCGGGCCGACTACAATACCAAATTGACTGGCGGTTTGGCTCAAGCTAACCGCTCTCCCCCGAAAATCCTTATCCGCATATTGGATAACGAGCGCATTCAGCGCTGGATACACTGCGGCGAAAAATAAACCATAGCCAAAGCGCAAAATCCCAAAGCCGACCAGATGCTGCATGGTCAACTGAAGCAAATTGCCAATGCCGCCACCAATCAGCCCAATAAGCAGCACCCTGCCATAACCGATCCGTCCGCCAAGCCTCCCCCAATAAGGGCCCATAATGACGGTTGCAACCCCTATCGCCGAAAATACAATACCCGAGCTAAGCTTAGCGTTGCTTATGCTGCCGCCAATTTGCACAACATAGAGCGTAACCAGCGGCTCCAAAATCATGACCGAGGTGGACACCAGCAAAATCAGCCCATAAATGCGAATTAACTTGGAATTCCGGGCTGCCTGCTTCAAATCCTGAAGCACACTCGGCCGTGCCTCGGTGCGGCGCTCACGTACTTCTTTTACACCTAAAACGACGGACGCTGAAATCAGCGTAATGATGCCTGACGCAATGAAGCATTCACGCAGTCCAATCCACTGGCTCAGCACGCCTCCGACAAGCGGACCTATAATGCCGCCAGCAGCGGTCGATGTGGAGATGACGCCGAGTGCGTACCCGACATGCTTTTCCGGTGTGTTCGTCCCGACCAAAGCGAGCGAGGCGGGCGTAAAACCGGCCATCAGCCCTTGAAAAATCCTCACAATGATAAACGTATAAGGATCATAGACAAAATAGTTCGCCACATGCGCGGCCCCAAGGCCAACGCCTGAACGCACAAGCATCAGCTTGCTGCCATATTTATCAGCAAGCGAGCCCCAGAAGGGCGCACATAAACCGCTAATCAGAAAGCTAATCGCAATGGAAACGCCGGACCAAGCCTCCAGTCCCTTGTCGACACCGAGATCATGCTGCAAAAACAATGGAAAAAATGGCACCGATAGCGTATATGCCATATGATTGAAAAAAAGCCCAAACCATAAAATATAAAGATTACGCTTCCAGTGAAGCACTGTGCTGCTCCTCCATTCGTTCCCGCCCTTCACCTCTCGTTCGAATCCCGATAAAACTTATTAATTTAATTGGTTTTATGATTAACAACACTCTATCACTTCCCTTCTCTTACCGTCAATTTACTTGCTAATAGAAATTGTCTATGGACCGATACAGTTTATCGATTGGGCAAGCTAAATAGCGACAAGCATACAAAACAGGACCATCCGGTCCCTTAGGGCGAATGATCCTGCTCCTTCTTTTTATGCCGCCTCATAAGCTAAAATCATGCTCGTTCTCCCAATCTGATGCAGCCTATTCCGGCTCGTTATAACAATCGACGCCTTCGGCCAGCAGCTTCTCCAGCCACTTCTGTTCCAACCCCTCGGCCGCTTTTTTATATTTGCGCATTTGCTCGGCCGACGTGCCTCCCTGCTCCGCTGGGTTTACATCCTTATAATCGAACAGCACCTTCTCTTCGAGCTTCATTTTTTCCAAAATATCAAATTCGAACTGCGCCGCTCCCTGCTCATTCCAGTCCATTTGCAGCTCATCATTTTTGTGCGTGCCAAAGTCCAGCTCAAACCGCACCCGGTTCAGCGCCCCATCCATATTGGAGGTCGAGCCAATAAACCTGCGTCCGCTTGCCGTATTCGTAATTTGATAGACGCCCATTACCCGTTCCTGCTCCATATACTGTGCCGTCAGCTGCTTGCGCTCTTCTTTATTCATCGTTATTCCTCCTCAAATTCGTCTATTCACTTTCAGCTAGCAAGCTGCCCTTGCCAAGTCAGCCTTTAACCCAATATTCGCTGCAATCATCCGTACGGTCAAGAAAGCCATATTCAATTAAATAGCGGCGCAGCGTCACATAGTCTGCTTCCCAGTAACGTTTAAGCAGGTCATTTACTTCCTTCTCCGTGTACTTGCGCGAAGCTTCAAAGTCTGCTGAAATATGGCGCAAAATCGCCACCTTGCGCTTCTCCTTACGTGGGAACGAAGCAAGCGGACCATTCGGCCCCTGCGGAAAATATTGCTGCATAATCGACTCGTATTCATCCTCTGTAATCGCATACCGTTCATCAACCTGCGTCGCTGTGCGGTGAATCGGCATAAAATGCGGTGTATCTGCGGACACTCCGCTCTCCATCAGTTCAATGACGGCCAGCAGCAGCTTCGCCTGCTTCGCTTTCTCCTTCAGCACAAACCGATGGTTGCGAATGGTCGAGGCGCTGCCACCTCCCGAGCTTCTGACGATTTCCGCATCGGACATGCCCGAGGCAAACTGACGGATGAGCTGCTTTTGCAAATCGGTCAGACCGCTCGCCTTCTTATCCAGACCGAGCAAATAATCGAGCATCGAGCCATGGCTATGCTGAACATGATAGGCCGCATATTTGCGGGCATCATACCATTTATCGTTATCAGGAACACGGAATACTTCTCCATCCTCGAAGGCTGCTCCACATACGAGACAGCTGTATCGACCCTCGTCTTGAACGAACACAAAGCCTTTCTTCAAGTCGGCAAGCTCCGCTGACCAGAACAAATCATTTTGCGACAAAACAAACACCACCTATTCCAAACACTATATTTTATAGACATAATATCATTTCGTTTGGTTATTTACAATATCCACTTTAAAAAATCAAATTATAAAAGGCAGGGAAAGCTCTCCCTGTGCTTATAGAAGCAAAAAATCTCCAAAACCGCGCCTATCCACGGTTTTGGAGACTTCTTCAAGCAAAGCTTAATCCCGCCGATCCTTCGGCAGCAAGATACCGAACAAGCCGAGCAGCGGCAGCACGCTGGAGGCGTACATTACTTGCGAAATGCTGTAGTGGTCGGCTGCTGTGCCGAGCACTATGGCTCCCAAGCCGCCCATGCCGAAGGCGAGTCCGGTAATAAGCCCCGATGCCATGCCGACCTTACCTGGCATTAGCTCCTGCGCGTAGACGACACTGACCGAGAAGCTCGACTGGAGAATAAGGCCGAGCAGTGTAATGACCGGATACACCCAGAAAATCGGCAAATGCGGCAAAATGACGGTCAGCGGCGCAGCCCCCGCAATCGAGAACAGCAGCATCCGCTTGCGCCCGAAGCGGTCGGATAGCGTGCCGCCGAAAAAAGTGCCAGCGACACCTGCCGCCATGAACAAAAAGAGCGGCACCTGTGCAGCACCAATCGACAGCCCATAATCCCGCTGCAAATAAAATTGATAAAAGCTTGTGATCCCCGCTGCATACCAGGAACGGGCAAACACCATGACGAGCAGCAGTCCCAGCGCAATAGCTACCGCTTTCGTGCTAAGTGCATCCGCATTTGCTGCGGCTGTACCACTCTGCTTCGCCTTGCGATCCGCAAGCCCTTTCGCCGCAAGCTCCGCTGCGTACCAAGGCACGATGCGCAGCAGCAGCATAATGCCTGCCAGCGCCAGCAGCGTCCCCCATACAGCACCGCGCTGCCCAAGCGGGACGAATATAAAAATCGTCATGAGCGGCGCTAGCGCTTGTCCAAAATTGCCGCCGACCTGATAGATCGACTGCGCCAATCCGCGCCTGCCACCCGCAGCAAAATAAACAACCCGCGAGCCTTCGGGATGAAATACCGCTGACCCAAAGCCGACGAATACAACCGCGAGCAGCAGTGTCCAGAAGTTTGGCGCATACGCAAGTCCCGCCATCCCTGCCATGCTGCAGCACATGCCGGCAATGAGCATCCATGGCGCAGGCTTTTTATCCGATAAAATGCCAATAACCGGCTGCAATACGGAGGAGGTCATATACAAAGTAAACGTAATCCAGCCGATCTGGCCGAACGTTAGACCGAGCGATTGTTCAAAAATCGGAAAAAGGGCGGCGACGACCGACTGCATCGAATCATTCAGCAGATGGACGCCGCTTATAGCAAATAATATGCCAAATAACGCTTTATTTTTCGAATCAACTGTTTTAGTAGGATTGCTTAATGGATGTGCCTTGGACATGCCGCGCGCCTTCTCTCACTGTTTCTGCTGTGCTTAACCGATCCAGACGAACACAGGGCTTGAAATTTGTAACAGCTCGCCTTCAGATGTCAGCAAGCCGCTGCCTGCATCAACCCGATAGCTCAAAAGATGATTCGTCTTCTGGTTCGCCACAAGCAGCCTGCTGCCATCAGGAGCAAGTGTAAAATTGCGGGGGCCTTCCCCGCCGCAGGAAATATGCTGCACAAGCGTTAGGCTGCCGTCAGCCGCATTCACTGCAAATACCGCAAGGCTGTTATGGCCGCGATTGGAGCTGTACAAAAACTTGCCCGACGGTGCCAGCGCAATATGCGCCGCATCGTTGTACGCGTTAAACCCTTCAGGCAGCGCGCTAATGGTCTGCACCAGCTCCAAGGAGCCTGCATCCTCCGCATTCTTTTTCAGCACCGAAACCGTCGAATCCAGCTCATTCATCACATAGACGATGGGAAGCTGCTCATGCAGCGCCAAATGCCGCGGTCCTGCTCCTGCATGCAGCTGGTAGGAGGACACGTGCTGAAGCGGCTCCGCACCCTCTGGATTTTGGCGGTAAATAAGGATGGAATCCGTGCCGAGATCCGTTATGTAAACATAAGGCGAAGGCCCGCCGAGTGGCAAAATCGCATGGGCATGCGGCGCATCCTGACGGCTCGCATTTGGCCCAAGCTCTCCCTTGCTGCCGACAACTGCCGCCGCCGGCTTCAAGGACCCATCCTCTGCAAGCGGCAGTATCGCTGCATTCCCGCCTGTATAATTAGCTACGAATACGGACTTTCCATCCGAGCTGACATAGCATGGATGCTCGCCATGGGTAGACTGGCGGTTTAGCTCCCTCAGCTTGCCGGTTGCTGGGTCAATCGCATAAGCAGCAACCTCGCCGCCCCGCACACCATTTGCTTCCGCCGTTTCACTGACCGCATACAGCCGGTCCCTTGCTTCATTCACGTTCAGAAATGACGCGTTTTCGATACCCGTTACCTGCTGAATGACAGTTAGCGAACCGTTTTCGCTATCCTGCTTCGCCACGTAAATACACGGCTCCGCTGCACTGCCGTAGCAGCCGATATAGACGATTCCTGCGAGCTTGTTTGCTTTCAATCGTATTCATCCTCTCATACTCTCATTATGTAAGCGTAATTTTTATATTATAGTGACCATAGCACAATGAAATTAAGCATGACAACCGTTTTTGAAAAAACGCTTTCCAATGTCTTCTGCCCATGATATAATGTAAGCGCTAACAATTTTCCGTTTTCATTCTCATTTCTTGAAGGGGGCTTATGGAATGATGAATACTGTATTGAACGGTGAACGCAATATTTACGAGGATTTTGAAATTGAGTCGGACGTCCTTTTTTTCAAGGTCGGCATGCCCGAGCTCGTCAGCTTCCACGGCAGAAACTACAATATAAAGAAAAGAATGACCGGGGACCAAATTCGCAAGCTGATTGACGACAGCCATTTTTATCAAGTCAGCTCCAATTGCTACATTAACATTCGCAAAGTGAAGGCGATCACGGATGGCATTGCTTATTTCGGCACCGATGCATCCGACTCCAAGAACATCCCTATCCCTAGACGAAAGCAAACTGTCATCAAGCAGCTCGTAGGGCAAGCGCAATAATCGGTTAACAAGCACATACCGCACACAACTTCCCTACGTCCATATGCTCAAACATTCGTCGTCCATTCACACACAACCGCCGTATACCGTAATTCACGGAATACGGCGGTTGTGTGTTTACATTGATCCTGTTATTCTAATCTGGAGCATGAATCGCCAAATATTCGCCAAATTTAAGGAGGCTATTATGAGCAAGCAAGGACAAGCGCTTGAGCAAGCATTTCATGGAGAACCAGCCGTTTGGTTAAAATGGGGAGCCTACGAGGCAGCGGTTCTGCCCGCAGTAGGTGCTAACCTGATTGCGTTCCGCGATATAGAGAAGGGCTATCATTTTCTGCATGAGCCAGCTGAGAGCGAGATGGCAGCATTTAAAGCAAGTCCTGGTACTCACGGCATTCCCGTGCTGTTCCCTCCGAACCGTTATCAGGATGGCACATTTACTATGAACGGCAAGACGTATACGTTCCCAATTAATGAGCCAAAAACAGGAAACCATTTGCATGGCTTCGTACATACGGCTGCATGGGAAGTGCTGGACTACGGCACATTGAAAACCGAAAGCTACGTGCTGCTTCAAATCGCAGTGGATGAGCAGCATCCGATTTATACGTATTTGCCGCATCGTTTTGCGATTACGCTGCGCTATTCATTGAATGACCAAGGACTATTCCAGCATATTTCCGTACATAACCGCGGGAATGACGCAATGCCATGCCTGATCGGCTTCCATACGGCGATCAATGCGCCTTTTGCCCCGCAAAGCACTTCGGGCGACTACAGCTTCACGCTGACAGCGGGCAAACGCTGGGAACTAGATGAGCGCATGCTGCCTACAGGTCAATTTCAGCCGCTTAGCAGCGATGAAGAGAAGCTGAAAACGACGGGCGCTTCTCCTTATTTTGAGCCACTGGACAATCACTATACGGTGGAGACGCGCAATGGCCGCAATCAGATGGAGCTGACGGATGCGCGCGAGCAAGTGACTTTGGTCTATGATGCGGGAACAGCCTATAAACAGTGGATGGTGTGGAACAGCAACGCCTCCGGACAGTTTTTCTGCCCTGAGCCGCAGCTTAACCTCGTTAATGCACCGAATGTCGATCTGCCAGCAGACGAAATCGGCCTGGTCAGCCTGGAGCCAAACGGCATCTGGGAAGAGACGAGCCGCCTGTATGTGAAGCCGGCTGCCAAGTAACTGCAGCATACGCAAGCGTAAACGGCTTTGCCGTCCTCTGGCGGTAAAGCTTTCGTTTCGCGATGAAATAGAGAGAAAGGATAACGAAATCATATGCTTTCCTATATTTCAAGCGTAAACGGCTTTGCCGTCCTCTGGCGGCGCGGCGCGTTTCAGTCCGAGAAATAGAGAGAAAGGATGGAAACATCATATTCTTTCCTCTATTTTAAAGAAAGCCGAAGCCCCGCATACGAGCGGGCGCTCCGGCTTTCTTTCATTTAGAGAAATGAGGGATTTACATGTCGTCCCTCTACTCCTCTACTTCAAAAATCGAATCCACAATGATTGGGAGATTGTTTCTTACCGATACAGCACCGAGGACGGAGCGGGCATGGCTTCCTTTTTCCCCGAACACATCCATCAATAAGTCTGAGCAGCCATTCAGCACCTTGTGATGCTCTTCGAATTCAGCTGTCGCATTAACGAAGCCTTGAATTTTCACGACCCGCTTTACTTTATCAAGGGAGCCCAGTGCATCCTGCAGCACGGCCAGCACCTCAAGCCCCGCCTGCCGGGCAAATTCATAACCTTCCTCAGTCGTGAAGTCTTTGCCCAGCTTGCCCTTCGGACCTCCAGATGGCCCCTTGCCTGAAACAAACAGCAGTCCATTCACATTTACACAGTTTGCGTATTTTGCCGCAGGCTCACTCGCCTTAGGCAGCACAATACCAAGCGCAACAAGTTGTTTACTAATCGTAGATTCGGACAAGAGAACACCTCCTATCAATTTATGCAGCTACTTTAAATCGCTGGCATAACGTTTCCGCCATTGACCGGCACATACGCACCCGTAATGAAGCTGGACAGCTCGGACGCCAGAAATGCGACTGTGTTGGCAATTTCCTGATCGCTTCCCCGCCGCTTCAGCGGTACATTTTTCTCATAGCCTTCATTGCGCTCGCTGCCTGCAGCACGGTCCCGTTCGCTGATCGTCCAGCCCGGCGCCACTTGGTTGACCGTAATGCCGCTCTCGCCAACCTCTTTGGCAAGCACGCGGTACACGCCGTCCATTCCTCTTTTGCCTGCTACGTAGGCCGATTGGCCGGGTGCATTTTGCATCGCACATTCCGTGTTGATGCCGATAAAACGACCGCCGCCACGTTCCACCATTGCGGGAACGAATGCTTTTGCCAAATAGACGCTCTGCATGACGCAGGATTCGAACTGGCTTTCATAATCCTCCACCGGCTGCTTCAGCACGCTTTCCCACTGGTACTGTATAACGGCATTCGCCACGACAATATCCACATGCCCAAGGCCTGCCGCCGCTTCCGCTTGAAGCCGGTCTACATCGCCTTGCTTCGTAATATCTGCCTGAACCGTAATCGCGCGTCTGCCCAAAGCTTCTACCGCCTGCTTCAGCTCAAGCGCCTTGTCCTCATTGCTCCGATAATGAATGACGACATCCGCCCCGCAGTCTGCGAGCGTTCTAACCATCACGCGTCCCAAATCTCCAGTCGCTCCGGTTACGAGCGCGATCTTTCCAGTCAAGTCGAGTTGCAGCATTAACGTTCAGCTCCTTCGTTTATTCATCATTCGTCGTTTATCATTGGTAACGCTTCCCTCCTAGGCTACCATATCCTTGTACCATGCGTATATTCAAAATTTCAATATTGTGCTTATTTTGACGAATGATGCCTAATGCTGTTCACCTGTCCGATGATGATAGGCGTTATGCCGAAACGTCGGCCGTTCGCAGCCGGTAAATGGCAGCGGCGCTGAATACAGCCGTATAGAGCAAATTCACAACAACGACCGTTAGCTGCTGCTGGGGAGCCAAATGCTCCGGGCTCAGCACGCCCATGCCAATCGTCAACAGCGAATGTGGAAAAAACAGCCCCGCCTTCGCTACATACATGCCCAGCCCCAGAAAGGTTGCCCCTAGCCCGATTCCTACAGGGACGGCAAAGCTGCGTATCCGCAAGGAAAGCAGCAATTGAAAGCTGCAAATCGTAACAGCAGCCAGCCAGCCCCGCACGAGCCAGCCCAGTAATTCTCCTGGCAATTCGGAGAGGCTTAATCCAACCATTGTTCCCCCTATCATATAGAGCAGGACAAACACCAATTGCACAAAGCCCGTCAGTATACTAGCTGTATAGAGCTTGGCCCAAAAAATGCTGGCAACCGGAATCGGAGCTGTCATCATCATATTCCAGTTTTTACCTGTATGCTCCAATCTGCAAAGATAGGCACAGCAAATAGCGATCAGCGTGGGAAAGAAAAACTCGCCATAAAACAGTCCGACTTGCGACCATAAGCTATACCAGCCATTTTGCAATACACCCTGATTCATATAAAAATTACCGCAGCCCATCAGGACGCTGACAATCGGCAGCGCAAGCAATACGATCCATAGATGCGAATGGCGCAGCTTCAGCCATTCAGCGGGAACTACCCTTTTCAGCATAAGCATCCTCTACACCTCCTGTCTGGATACATGCCATCGGCCTGCCCCATAGATCAACAACCCCAGGAATAGCAGCAGTCCCAGCATGGGAAGCCCTGCTCCTAAATCCCGCGCTATAAATTCAAGCTGATTATCCGTATAACTCTGGGCAACCGGACTAAGACCCGAGTAATACGACCAGATGAACAATGGCCTTATTGCACTTGGAAACAAATCAGCAGCCATGCCAATGAACCCGCCAAGCATGCCCAGACATAGCGCGAATGCCTGATTTTTAAGCGCCATAGATAACCACTGCTGCAGGGCAATGACGGCCAGATGGGCAGCCATCGTTCCAGCAAGCAAGCGTCCGAGCAGCATAATCGGCACCGCTTCCTCAAAACCGTTCATTTTGCCGAAGCCAATCAGCGCTAATATTTGCACAAAACAGGCAAGCAGCAAAATAAGGGCTACACAGCCATATTTGGCAGCATATAAGCTCTCCCGCTTGACAGACATGGACAGCAGCAGCTTCCACGTATTGCCCTTATGCTCCATATCACAAATACGCGATACGCAGATCGCTGCGAGAATAGGGGCAAACAGACCGTTCAAGGATGCTGTCATCGCAATAAGCGGCTCCCAGCTTGCCTGGTCAGGATTACGGGCGATGGACATGCTTGTTGCCAGAAACGCCCACCCCATTTCCACCCCAATCATCAGCAGTACCGTCATCCCGACGTATCTTCGGCGCAGCTTGTAGCATTCCAGCCAAATCGAGCGGATCATAAGCTGCGCTCCTTCCCTGTCAATTCGAGAAACAGGCTCTCCAAGCTTTTTTTATGCTCTTCTATGCGCAGCACATCAATATCTGCTGCAAGCAGTTCCCTGTTGATTCGCGCTACCTGAGCATCTGTCAGATGGCTTAATCGCAGGAAGCCATCCTGTAAAATCGGCGTAAAGCCTTGGGCAGCGAGCAGCGAATGCGCCATCGGATTTTGGCTCGTCTTAAAGGCAATTGTCGGCCGGCTTTCATTTCGCAGCTGATCCAGCTTGCCTTGGAACAGCATTTTGCCTTGATGGATAATGCCTACTGAGGTGGCGATCTGTTCGATTTCCGACAATAGATGGCTGGATATTAGCACAGTCATTCCTAATCGCTGCGGCAAAGATTTAATCAGCTCGCGGATTTCACCAATACCTGCCGGATCGAGCCCATTCGTCGGCTCATCCAGCACCAGCAGCTTAGGCGAAGCCAGCAGCGCCATCGCAATGCCTAAGCGCTGCTTCATGCCCAAGGAATACTGCGATACTATTTTATTTTGCTGCTGCTCCAGCCGGACAATTTTCAGTGCTTCTCGCACATGGCTGCCGGGCACATTCCGCAGCCGCTGGACGACGCGCATGTTTTCCAAGCCGGTCAGATGTCCGTAGTAGGAAGGGGATTCAATTAGGGAGCCCGTTTGGCTTAAAATAAGACGGCGGTGCTTGGCCAGCTCCTTGCCGAATACGGATACGCTGCCCTCTGTCGGCTGAGCGAGCCCTAGAATCATTTTTAAAGTCGTCGATTTCCCGGCTCCATTCGGTCCAAGAAAGCCATAAATCTCTCCCTCCTCCACCAATAAATCGAGCTTTTCCACCGAATAGCTGCTGCCGTATCGTTTGGACAGGCCGCGGGTAGATACAATCGCCTGCATCGTCATTCACTCCCATTTTGATATTGTCAATCAAGCATAACGATGCCGCCTTGCTGTAAACTGAAGCTAACCTTACGTCAGCCTTAAATCGGGCCGATGACGCCCTGTCACGCTCCAAAACCAGCAAAAGCAAGGTATACTGAAAATGGGTGATCAAAAATATGGAAGACTTAAAACATAAAAAACTGCTCATCGTCGATGACGAGAGCGATTTAAGGGAAATGGTCGAAGGTTTTTTACGCAAGGAAGGCTTTACCCGCATTTTTCAGGCGGCTACCTGCGCAGAGGCACTGCGTAACATAAGGGCGGCTAAGCCGGACCTTGTCATTATGGATATTATGCTGCCTGACGGGGACGGGTTCGCCCTGCTCAAGTCGCTGCGGCAGTTCTCAAGCGTTCCTGTGCTTTTTCTATCCGCTAGAGGAGAGGATGAGGATCGTTTGCTCGGTCTTGGGCTAGGCGCCGACGATTACATGGTGAAGCCTTTTTTGCCGCGTGAGCTGCTGCTGCGGTTGAGCGCGATTTTACGGCGAGTATATGCACCATTCCGTCAGGAGCAGCGCCCTATTTTTCAACTGGGCCCCCGTGTTATTGATTTGGAAAGCGGCATTGTGCGGACGTCCAGCGAGGACGTTTCTTTAACCGCTAAGGAGCTTGTTCTGCTAACCAAGTTTTATGAAAACCGGAACCGGATTGTGACCAATGATGCCCTTTGCCAAGCAGCCTGGAGCGATGATTATTATGGCTATGAAAATACATTAATGGTCCATATTCGCCGCATTCGCGAGAAAATAGAAGAGCTGCCCTCCAATCCCGAGCATCTGCTGACCGTTCGCGGCTTGGGGTACAAGCTGCTGGTCAAGGGGGATGAATAATGGGAGGCATCGTGCGTATTTTAAAGCGTTTTATTGGGGCGACGATGCTAATCTCGCTCTCTTTGCTTTTGCTTAACTTTTTGCTGCTGCTCATCTGGGTTAGTACAGGGACGGTCGAGGGGAGTTCGCCAGCTGCGCTTGTGCGGCATACGGCTGAAGGGCTGCAGACTGCGAATAATGGGTATGTTCTTGAGGCCGAAACGGCGGCACTGCTGGATGAGCAGCAGGTGTGGGCGATGTTAGTTGGCTCGGCGGGGCAGGTCTTGTGGGGACACAGCTTGCCCGAAGAGCTCCCTGTTCACTATAGCCTGACGGACGTCGCCAAGCTTTCCATGAGCTACCTGATGGATTATCCCGTATTTGTGTGGGAGCATGCAGATGGTCTTATCGTAATCGGTTATCCGAAGGACAGCCTTGTCAAATACCAGCATATACTGCCGACCGACTGGGTCAAAAATTTGCCGCTGCGCGCCCTGCTCCTTCTCATCGGGAACCTTGTGCTTGTGCTGATTGTCGCCCTGCTGATCGGTTCCCGGCTCCTGCTTTCCATCCGTCCGCTGACGCAGGGCATACAGGCGCTTGCCGCGGATCAGGAAGTGCAGCTTGAGCCCAAGGGAATGCTCGCTGACCTTGCCCAATCTGTCAACCATGCCTCATCGCTGCTGCATCAGAAAAATGCTTCGCTCAAAACCAGGGATGAAGCGCGATCCAACTGGATCGCTGGCATTTCCCATGATATTCGCACCCCGCTTTCCATGGTGCTCGGCTATGCCAGCGAGCTGGAGGAGCATCAAGGAATTCCTCCGTTGCAGCGAAAGCACGCAGGTATTATCCGCTATCAAGCAGAGAAACTGCGTACTTTAGTAAGTGACTTGAATCTGGTGTCCATGCTGGAATATGAAATGCAGCCGCTCACTCCGAAGGCTTTGCGGCTGGCAGCACTGACTCGCCAGGTGGCATCCGATATTATTAATGCCGGACTCGAGCCCAGCTTTACGCTCGAAATGGATGACATAAACGAAACTGCCCAAATATATGGGGACGAGCGCCTGCTGCTGCGTGCCATGACCAATCTCGTCCACAATGCGATCCGCCATAATCCACAGGGATGCGATATCAGGCTGGGAGTAGAGCTTGCAGACGACAAGCATACGTGCCGATTCATCGTATTAGACAATGGACGAGGCATCCCGCCGGAAGAGCTGGCCGATGTGCTGGAGCTGCCTTTTTCCGCAAATCGAAAATATGCCAGACCTTCTGGACATGGTCTCGGGCTGCCAATGGCTTTCCGAATAGCCAAAGCCCATCACGGACGGCTGGCGTTAACTAACGGGCCTGGAGCCGGACTCACCGCCGAGCTTGAGCTGCCTTGCTTGGAAGCGCGATAATCGGTTGTACCTGGCAGACGCTGCTCTGCCTATTTTTCTTCATCCATTCATTCACGGAGCTGTTTGGGTCTGTTTTTTCTTTCATTTGCCTTATACCGTACGATTTCTGGAGGCGCCGAGGCCGGACAGGAGCAGCAGAGCGCTGACGACAAGCAGCAGCAACAGCGGGGGCTTCCAGCTTGCCGTGATATCATGAAGCAAACCGAACAAGATCGGTCCGGTTGCCGCCAGCAAATAGCCAACCGATTGCGACATGCCGGACAGAGAAGCGGAATCGAAGGCATCTTTCGTTCGCAAGCTTAAAAAGATCATGGCCAAGCTGAACGCACATCCCCCGCCAATTCCGAGTAAAACGATCCATAACGAAATGAACGCATTTCCTCCGAAATAAAGACCTCCCAATGAAACAAACAACAGAACCGCCATGATGATGACCAGCAAACGTTGGTTCTTCATGCGTCCCGCCACGATCGGCACAATGAACGCTACGGGCAGCGCAGCCATCTGAAACAGCGACAGCAGCAAGCCGCCGCTGTCTTCATTCAAGCCCCGGCTTGACAGGATTTCAGGCATCCAAGCGATCAACACATAGAACAAGAGAGACTGCATCCCCATAAAAATCGTAACCATCCATGCCAGTGGCGATCGCCACAGACTTCGGCGCTTCGACGCACCGCTCGTCGCTGCCACGGCAGACGCCCGACTCGCCCGAGCTTGAGGCCACCAGAACAGCGCGGCCACCAGAACGAGTATGCCCCAAATGCCGAGCGCGCCATTCCAGCCGAAGCCGAGGTCGCGGGCGACCGGAATACTGACACCGGAAGCGATCGCCCCGCATAAATTCATTGACACGGAGTACACGCCGGTCATGAGGCCGACTTGATGAGTAAAATCCCGTTTGACCAAACTTGGAATGAGCACATTGCACACCGCAATCGCCAGCCCAATCAAAGCAGTACCTGCAAACAAAGAAGCAGTTGCGGTCAACGATCGGATCGCGATACCAACCATGAGTAAAACCAGCGCATAAAGCAGGGTCCGCTCCACGCCGAAGCGGCGTGCCAGAATGGGTGTGAACGGTGAGAGCAGCGCGAAAGCAAGCAACGGCAGTGAAGTGAGCAGACCTGCCGCAGCATTCGACAGTCCGAGGGCTTCGCGAATCGAACCGACCAATGGGCCTACCGACGTTAGCGGCGACCGCATGGTCAGTGCGATCAGGACGATGCCGAGTATGATCGGCCACCCCAACGATAACGACTTCTTCGCCATCATTGATTTCGTAGCGCTTGGTACGCTCATGGCCGCTCGCCTCCTTTGACCTCAAGAACAGCTTTCGATTCCGCAATATAACGGTGAACCGTTGCCACGGCACGATCCGCGTCTTGATCGACAATCGCTTCGACCAGCTGCCGGTGCATCTCCAAGAAATCCGCATCGGCTTCATAACGAGTCAAGCTTGTAATCGAATCTTGTGACGCGTCCGCGATATGGTTGTATAATTCAATCAAGATTTCGTTATGAGACGCCGCGATAATGCCTTGGTGAAGACGGATATCCTCCGTAACAATGGCATCCATGTCACCGCGTGCTGCCGCCCCCTCCCAGCGTTCCAGTTGGAGAAGAAGCTCGCGCGCCTCTTCGTCCGTTCTGCGCTGTGCAGCCAGATGGGCTCCCTCGCGCTCGAGTGCATGCCGGACTTCCAATGTGTGCAGCGTATCGGAGCGCATGATTCGTTTTTGCAGTACGACTCCCAGCGCGCTCGAAGAGCAGACGTACGTTCCATCCCCTTGCTTCGTCTTCAAGAGTCCCGCGTGGATCAACGCACGAATGGCTTCCCTCAATGTATTACGGCTAACATTCAACTCGATCATCAACTCCGGCTCGGCCGGAATACGCATCCCGACATCCCACTTACCGGATTCGATCTGTCCTTCCATTTGCAATGCGACTTGCTCGACCAGCGTCAGCCGATTTGTTTTCTGAAGCATACGTCAGTCCTCATTTCATCTATTTATCAAACATAGGATGTTTGGTTAATTGGTATTTTAGCATACTTATATCGCGGAAACAACTCCTTCCCTAAAAAACCAAGCTTCGATATATTGAAGTTTGGTTACACATCCTAGTAAAATTGTAATTCTATTATTTTCTACCGTTACCAATCCTCATTTAATGTCGTATAACTCTTTAGGTTGCTTTGCTGCCCGCATAGATGCTGTCGAAAAAAATCATTCTTTCGATAAACATGTCCAGCCAATCTAGCAAATGGGCAAAAAAGAAGCTACACTAAAGCTATCGCATTATCAGAGGAGGGATCAACGTTGCCAAAAGCGCCATTCCTTGTTTCTACTCTATTATTCATGTCCTTGCTATTTCTGCTATTTCCGCATCAGGTTGCCGAAGCAGGCATGTGGAGCAACATAAAGGGCATTTTCTCGGCCCCCGAAAAAATCGACGCGCTAGAGCAGCAATATATCGATGCCAAGCAGCAGCTTGATGCACAGAAGGAGCAGCTCACCGAGTCGCTGCAAAACGCAGAGCAATACGCAGCCAGGCAAGAGGAGCTCATGCAGCAGAACGAGCAGTTCCGCAAAACCAATGAGCAGCTAATGGAACAGAACAACGCGCTTATTCAAGAAATGGAGCAAATCAAGCAGAAGCAAGCCAGCTTTACGCAAAAGCTTATCAATACAGCACTCATCATTATGAGTTTGATTTTCGCCTATATTCTTTCCCTGCGCGTATGGCGCTATCTCGTTTGGCGCAAGCAGAAGCATGCCGGCAGAGGAGTGTAGTCGATGAAAGCAACCTCCCCCGCGCCGATTGGACATGTGAAGGTGACGCTTCAGGATGCGGACAAGCTCCATGTGCTCCATCCGGGAGCGATAATTGCTTACCAAGGCGCACCGCAGCAGCGCGAGGATCGTTTTATGAATTTGGCAGGCGTTTATCGTAAAAAGAAATGGGTGCGTGCCGTGCTAAGCGGCCCCTCCGAATTTATAATCGGCTTGCCGCCAGGCTGCTCGCTGGAGACGATCACGATTGGACCGGAAAGCGATTTGCTGTTCGACTACCGCCACGTGCTCTATTTCACAGACGGCATGCAGCTCAAAAGCGTCATTCAGAAAATGAAAAATGTATGGATCACCCGCGAGCTGGTGCGGATGCGCTTCTCCGGCCCCGGCGAGCTTGGCGTAATTACAAGCGGCGACATAGCGGTGCTGCAATTGGACAAGGAGCGCCCGCTTTTTGTAAATACCAGCTCGCTTGTCGCTTATCCCGCGAATGCGACCATCCAGCTTGCCGTTTATGGCAATCAGCTAGCAAGCCAGAATATGAACGTCCAGTGGAAAATAACTGGAAGCGGACCCGTCCTGATTCAGACAGGCTCGCATGGAAAAGATTTGGAGCATCCGCTGCAAAACGACGGCTTTTTCAAGCGATTGCTTCGTGAAGTGCTGCCATTCGGCAGCGTGTATATTAAGTAGTAAAAGGGCAAGACAAAAAACACCCGAAATCGCTGTTTTGGCGGATTTTCGGGTGTTTTTTGTGTTAAGGCGCTCTTCTTTTCAAGGATGGTGGAATTGCAAAGCTTCGATTGAAGAATTTGGAAGTATATGCAAATTAAAATAGTCATGAATTTTCCGCTTTCAATTCACTAACTTTGTACGGAGTGCAACTGGAGGTAAGCGTCCAACTCCTCCTGCGTTTGAGAGTTTCAATCCACGCATGCCATACGGAGTGCGACGAGGCGCATTAAAAGTCGTCCTTCGGAGGATCAGTGTTTCAATCCACGCACTCCATACGGAGTGCGACGTGTTATTCGTAGCTACTTCATTGGGTATAGATGTTTCAATCCACGCACTCCATACGGAGTGCGACCGGAAGCCGCTGGCTTGGGCGAGGAAGATTCGGATGTTTCAATCCACGCACTCCATACGGAGTGCGACTGCGGTGCGCGATGAAATCAAGGTTAAGCAAAGTGTTTCAATCCACGCACTCCATACGGAGTGCGACCTGTACGTCCTTAATCTGATCTCTCGGTAGCCATCGTTTCAATCCACGCACTCCATACGGAGTGCGACCCCTAAACCGTTTGACCTGGCGCCGATCTTTGCGTTTCAATCCACGCACTCCATACGGAGTGCGACTAACCATCCCACGACTGGCTTCCGTTTGGATTCATGTTTCAATCCACGCACTCCATACGGAGTGCGACTGTGGCGACAAAAGAAAGCGGAGCTACTACGTCGTTTCAATCCACGCACTCCATACGGAGTGCGACGAAGGCTATACTCCCACCTCCAAATACCATTATGTTTCAATCCACGCACTCCATACGGAGTGCGACGTCGCTGCTGGCTCTTCAGATGGTGCCGGTGAAGTTTCAATCCACGCACTCCATACGGAGTGCGACGCAACCGGCAGCTGCACTTTTAGCAATCAAAACACGTTTCAATCCACGCACTCCATACGGAGTGCGACAGCGAAAAAACAAGTGATTGATCCCATCATGGCATCAATCACTTCATTTTTCAATAAATATAATATTAAACAAATCTAGATCAAACCTTGACTTTTCTTAAAATAACTCAAATTCGACAAATTCCTACAATTTCTGAGGTGCGAATCCCCTAGGGTTTTTATGTGAGCTTCACATTCGCACCTGTTCCATCAATCATTATGCCGTTTTAAATATCGACACCGTATGCTGGAGATCATCCGCAAGCTGGGCCAGCGATTGTGCAGTCGCAGCGGATTCCTCACTGCTAGCTGCGGATTCCTCAGCAGCGGCGGAAACATTTTCAACCGTTGCTAATACGTTTGCCGCTTGGGCCGCCTGCTCTTCGCTTGCTGCCGCAATTTCGGATACGCGGTGGCCTGTATCGTTGACCATCTTCGTAATTCGCTCGAATGCTTCTCCCGTTTTCTCCGACAGCGTTGCGCTTTCCTCGACTGCATTTACGCTGCGCTTCGTATTTTGCTGCATGCCTTGAATGATGACCGTAATTTTCTTCGTCGCCTCGCCACTCCGCTCCGCCAGCTTGCGCACCTCATCGGCAACGACCGCAAAGCCTCGACCTTGCTCGCCTGCACGTGCCGCTTCAATAGCAGCATTCAGCGCCAGCAAATTCGTTTGATCGGCAATATCCTCAATGACCTCAATAATATCGCCAACCTGATGGGAATCCTGCTCCAGCTGGGACATTTGCTCGCGCACGCCATTCATGCTTTTCACCGAGTTGTCGATAATCGTACGGCCTTCTCTAGCAATTTTCATTGCGGAATCGGACAGCTCCGAAGCCTGCTCCGTGCTTTGCGCGACCGATTGAATCGCCATCGTCAGCTCGCTGAACAGCTCATGAATCGTCTGTGCCGCCGATGCCTGCGCCGTACTGCCACCTGCGATTTCCTGTGTCGCTGCCGAGATTTGCTCTGCTGCCGCAGCAACGCTGTGCGAGGATTCCACAATTCCGCTAACCGTTCCGTTCAAACGGTCAATCATATGGTTAAAGGAATTAGCAAGGTTGCCGACCTCGTCCTTCGTATGAATATCCGCCTTCTCGCGCAAATCGCCGTCCGCCACATTTCTTGCGAGCACAACGATACGACTAAGCGGCCTCGAAATCATGCGGGACAGCACAACTCCGAAAATAACGCTCAGTAAGAACGCCAGCACCACAATGACAATCGTAATCAACAATGCGCTGTTGTATGTTTGTTCCCCTTGCTGGTTTGCTGCATCCGCTTCACGAATCGAGAGCTCGATGCTATCCTCAAGCGTATTGAAAATAATATCACCCTGCGCTTTTAATTCGGTGCTGATCAAATTTTTAAACGAGGCATCCTGGCCAGCGGCATTGAGTTCAATCCCCCTGTTGTAAATGGCCAAATACGCTTTCCAATCCGTATCAAAGCTTTCGATGATCCTTTTAGCATCATCACTCATATTTGTTGCTTTATATTTTTCCACAGCCTTCTCAACTAGTACTGTCGTTTCCCTAATTGTAGCAAGCTCTGCCTGCTTCTGCTGCTCCGTATCATGCATATACAGGCTTCGAATTTGAACCCGCATGCGGGTATAGTTGACCTGTGCCTCATAAGCTTCTTTAACCGGAATCAAATTATTGAAATACATATCATCCTGGGACGCATTCATTTTGCCTAAATTGTAAATACCGAATAGACCCACGACACCTAAAATAATCGCAACAATCAGAAATGCGGATATTAATTTGACGCTGATTTTCAAGTTGTAGAACCAATTCATAACAAATACCCTCCCTATTCTATCTAATATTTGCTGTTGCTGCTTTGTTTCCTTACTGATCTAGCTAACGCTGTTCTAGCTGATGCCACTCGCTTTTTTCATAAGGCCGCCTATTTCCAAAATCAACGCAATGCGCCCGTTGCCCAATATCGTTGCTCCTGAAATGCCATCCACCTTGCCCACGTAGGAGCCCAGTGTTTTGATAACGACCTCTTGATTGCCAAGCAGCTGATCGACCGCAATAGCCAGCCGCTGCTCCGCTCTGCCGATCATCACGACCGGAATTTTTTCAGAGCCGCCCTCGGTGCGTGAATAGCCGAACATTTCATGCAGCCATACGAACGGGACAATCTGATTGCGAATTTTAATAACCGGTGAGCCTTTAATCATTTTGAGCGTGCTTGTATCGACTCGAATAATTTCCACGACGGCGCTCATGGGCAAAATAAACGTCTGGTCGCTCGCCTTGACGAGCAAGCCGGTTGTAATGGCAAGCGTCAGCGGCAGCCTTATCGTGAACTTCGTTCCCACGCCGACGGTCGTATCAATATCAATAATTCCGCCAAGCCTCTCGATATCCGTCCGCACGATATCCATGCCCACGCCTCTGCCCGATACATCGCTAAGCTGGGAAGCGGTCGAGAAGCCCGGGTGAAAAATCAGACGCAGCGCCTTATGCTCATCGAGCAGTGCCGCCTCCTCAACCGTAATGACCCCTTTAGCGACAGCGGATTTGCGCAGCTTGATCGTATCAATGCCCCCACCATCATCCTCGACGACGACGACAACCTGATTATCCTCATGCGCCGCGCTGATGCGGACGATTCCCTGCTCGGGCTTGCCGCTCTTCAGCCGCTCCTCCGGCATTTCAATGCCGTGGTCCACCGCATTGCGGATCAAATGAATCATCGGATCGCCGACCTCTTCAATAAGCGTGCGGTCAAGCTCCGTATCGCCGCCAACCATTTGCAGATCAACGTTTTTGTTCAGTGTTTGTGCCAAATCACGCACCATCCGCGGGAAGCGGCTGAACAGCTGCTCAATCGGCAGCATCCGCACTTTCAGCACATTTTCCTGCAGGCTGCCAATCAGCCTCGATAGATGGTCGCTAATTTCGCCGAGGTCATCCATCGTCTCCGAATATCCATGCGCTTGATGCAAGGTTTGAATGGCCTGCTTCAAGCGGGTTTGGTCGATGACCAGCTCTCCGAGCAAATCGAGCACATTTTCCAGCCGTTCCACGTTGACGCGAATCGTCTGCTGTTTCATTGAAGCTTTGGATTGCTGCGGCTTGTCTGCGGCTTCCTCCGCTCCGCCTCCAGCAAAACCGATCAGCATGTCCGCATTGTCCTGCTCTTGCTCTAAAGCTGCCGCTGTCTCAGCTTCCGGTTGTGACGGCTGCACGGCCTCCACCCTTACGCTATGCACATCCATCAGCCCAGCTACCGCCTGCTCAAGAACAAGTGGCTCCACCTCTTGAGTGGCAATCAGCCACCGCACTGCATGAATATCCTGATCATCCTGCACCAGCTTCATATTGGGCTCATTCCACAGCACCTCGCCAAACGCCCGCAAGGAAATATCAATAATGCTAATGCGAGCCAGCTTCATCATGCAGTCTTCGGTGAGCTTGACGGTTACCCTATATACGGTTTGACCGTTATGTATAAATTCTTGCAGCACCTGCTCCGCCTCTTCCGGCAAAGCATCACCTGCTGCTTCCTTTGCAGCAGCGACCGATTCCGTATTGGCTTTCGAGAACCGTTCCAGTTCCTTGATGACCGCTGAAGGGTCCGGCAGCAGTTCCTCGTGGATAATGCTGTTTTGCAAATCTTTAATAAAGTCGAGACATTGAAAAAATAAATTCGTCAATTCCCGTGACATCGCAAGCTCTTCATTACGCAGCATATCAAGTAGATGCTCCCATTCATGGGTCAGCTGCTTGAGCTCCATATAGCCCATTGCCGCAGAAGAGCCTTTAATCGTATGTGCCGCCCGGAAAAGCCGCTGAATGCCCTCGGAATGAGAGCCTTGCTTTTCCAAAGATAAAATCTCTTCTTCCATCGTCATGATCTGTTCCTCAAGCTCCTCGAGAAACACTTGCCTAAATTCCGAGTTATCGAACATATGGACCACCTCATAAGCGTTGACTTGAGAGCTGACTTGCTGCTTGAAATATGCCATGTGAAGCTAGAAGCATTAATCGCGCAGCAGCACCTCATCGATCTTTAATATGCCGACCAATTCTGACTCTGTAAGACCGATTCCTGTAAAATAGGCGCCGTTGATGCCGCCTACCCGCTCCGGTGGTGGCTGAATATCGTGAAACGTCGTTACCTTGTGCACCCGATCCACAATAATGCCGATCGACTCCTCCTGATGATGAACAACGACGATCCGCGTTGCTTTTGAGTACACATCCTCATCTAGTGAAAATAACGCTCGCAGGCTAATAACCGGAATAATTTTGCCGCGTAAATTAATGACTCCCTTCACATAAAACTGGCAATTCGGTATTTCGGTAATTTCCTGCATACGTATAATTTCATGAACTTCAGCTATACGTATGCCATAGCTTTCTTCCCCTACGCCAAACTGCACATACTGCATTTGCTCTACCCCCTGCATGATTTCACCCCCTTTCACATTTTGCCTCTGGTAACGTCCAGCAGCTTTCTGCCAATCTGCTCAATGGGCAGCACATAATCGACGGCCCCTCGATCAACTGCCGCTTTCGGCATGCCGTAAACGATACAGGTCTCCTTCGCTTCCGCTATCGTCGTTGCTGCTTGCCCTGCCTTCCTAGCTTGAAGCATTTGCTCTGCGCCATCGCTGCCCATGCCTGTCAGCAGCACGAGATGCCGCTTTAGCCGCTTAAGCTCCGCCACCGAGCGGAACAGCTCATCCACCGATGGGCGATGGAGCCCGGCAAGCGGCTTTTGATGAAGCTTAATGAAGTAACTGCCATCCTTCTCCTCCACATTCATGTGGCTGTCTCCGGGGGCGATGAACACCGTTCCATTCACAAGCTGCTGCTTATCCTTCGCCTCAACGACCTTCACAGCGCTAACTCCGTCCAGTCTTTGAGCTAACGAAGCGGTAAAGGTCGCCGGCATATGCTGCACGATGACGATGGGATGCTCAAAAGCAGCGGGCAAGCTTTTGAGCAGCACGGTAAGCGCTTGCGACCCTCCGGTAGAGGAGCCTACAGCTATAAGCTCACGGACGATAGATGCGGCCAAGGTTGTCTTTCTCAGCTGAGGCTGAGGCGTAGGCAGTGCCTGCGGCACGCCCGCGAGCTTCAGAAGCCGCTGAATCGGCGCTCCGGCTGCATTTTTTATTTTTTCACACAATTCTGACTTTACTTTATAAATATCGGCTGACAATTCTCCCGACGGCTTGGCGACAAAATCAACCGCTCCGCGCTGAAGCGCCATAATGGTCTCTTCCCCGCCAAATTTATGGAAGGAGCTGAGTATAATAACGGGGGTCGGCACACGTCGCATAATTTCCGAAAGGGCAGTAAGCCCATCCATTCCGGGCATTTCCACATCCATTGTAATGACATCTGGACGCAGGCGGAGAGCTTCAGCAATAGCTTCCTCCCCATTTCTCGCTTCTCCTACGACTTTAAGCTTCGGATCTTCTTCAATATATCGCTTGATTAAATGCCGCATAAAAGAAGAGTCATCTACCACGAGTATTCGATGCATCTTCCGTCCTCCCGATTTGCTGATTGCTGCGTCTTATTTCCTATACAATAACAAACGGCTCTGAATCATAACTGAATCTTTTGTCGATTTTTAGTGAATTTTAACGAATTTAATTAAAATGGATGGGTAAATCCTATCCTTTCTCTAATATTTTCAAAAACGCAAAAAAGCCACCTTTGTCTTAGGCAAAAGGCAGCTTCTTATGTTTTGATATTAGGTTGCCTGCATGAGCGACTCATATCGATCCACTAGCTCGGCATGCGGACAAGCTCCAAGCTCCCCAGCAGTACGCTTGCAAAACTGCTTAAATACAGTACTCGCCTTAACCCGATTACCGCCTCTCATATAGCAGCGGACGACGAGCCATAAAGCCCCCTCATCGTAAGGCTCCTTGTTTAAATATTCGAGCGCATAATCCGTTGCCACAAGAATATCTCCTTGATTCAGCAGTTCCTCGATCAGCCGCTCCAAAACTAAGCAGCCGATTAATCTATAGTGCTCTCGCAGCCGATAAACCCAGACGCTATGTATATCCGTCAACACTTCCGCCTTGTATAAATTCACCGCCTGGCGGAGTAAAAATACGTTGCCCCTATCGACCGCACGTTTTGCCAGCAGTTGAAATTCAAGCATATCGGTGGACATATGCTCGGCAGTCAAAATATACTTCTCCCGCAGTGATTTAATTCGAATCCGCCCGTCGAGCCCATTACGCTTCAACAGCTGGCGAAGTTGATAAACGCAGGTATGAATGTATGCCCTTGCCTTCGCATCTTCCATTCCAGGGAAAACATCATCTATAATTTTTTCCACGCGGCTTTCTCGGTTCATCCATAAATACGCGAACAGCTCCTTCGTTTTCAGCACCTTCCATTTGACGGGCCCTGCTGTCCCGTAAAGGTTCAGCTTGCCGAAGCATTGCACGTCGACTCTGTCTTTCTGCTGCACCGCCTCGGCGGCCATTTTATTCCTCCCGTTTCTACGTTGAAGCACGCGCTCCACCGTTCGCTGAAGCCGCTGCGGCGCTACTGGCTTCAATATATAATCCTCCACATTAAGCTCATAAGCCTGCAGCGCATGATTATCGAATGCCGTGACAAATACGGTAGCCGTCCCTGGGCAATTAGCGAGCATTTCCTCCGCGAATGTAAGACCAGAAATTTGCGGCATGTAAACGTCTACGAACACGACATCCGGCGGCTCGCGCTTGATAGCCGCAAGTCCCTCCACCGGATCATCATAAAGCTGAATGGAGCCGATTCCTTCACAGTTCGATAAATATTCCTTCATTTCCTCAAGCGCCCAATGCTCATCATCCACCACCGCAACGTTCAACATTTTAGTGCCCCCCCTGTGCTGGTATCAAAAAGGTAACGGTCGTGCCTCCGCTTTCGCGGCGTCTAATATGCAGTCCCGATCCAAAATGACGGAGTAGACGCTCGTTGGTATTCGCAAGCCCAATTCCCTGACGCAGCAGCTGCTGCCCGCTTGGCAAACGCCTGCCTGGCGGCTGCTTTCTAATGCGCATAAAACTTTCTAGCTGCTCCTCCGGAATACCGACTCCATCATCCTTAATAATGACGCGAATGCCCTCAGGAACGTTGAGCGTAATAATGTCAACTGTGCCGCCGATGAGCTTGGCTGTAATACCATGGCGAATCGCATTTTCCACTAGCGTCTGAATAATAAAGGGCGGCAGCTGAAACTGCGTTGCTCTGAGCTCGTAATTCACCTGCAGGCGACTGCCAAATCTCGCCTTCTCCAAGTCCAGATAGGCGTTAACGAGTGCAAGCTCAACCTTGAAAGACACAGCCTCCGCCTTATTCTCAAAATCAAAGCTGCTCCGCAAAAATTCACTTAGGCTGCGAAGCAGTCCCCTCGCTTCCTCCGCATTCCGCTTGCTGATGAAAATAATGGTTCCGATTGCATTAAATAAAAAATGCGGCTTAATCTTCGCGCGCAGCATCGCCAGCTCCGTCTCCACAAGCCCCGCCTCTGATTTTCTCAGCTGCAGGAGCATGCAGAGCTTTTGCGTAAGCTCTACAGCGGCGAAGGGCCGCAATAAATAATCATTCATCCCAGCTGTGTAGAGCCGCTCCAGTTGTTTTCTGGCTTTTATGTCCAGCAGTAAAATTATGTATAGCTCCTTGCTGCCGCTTGCCTCACGAATCGCGCGGCACGCGGCTTCAGTATCCTCTGTCAGAGAAGCATCAATCAGACATAGATCCGCCTCGCCGCCTTGCTTGAACCAGAGCAAAGCATCCTCCAGCCTGCTCTGGGCCGAGATTTGTATATTTTGTTCCGTAAAACCAGTTGTAATAATCGCTCTTTCGATTACGCGGTCATGAACGAGAAGCGCATGAAGCACTGCAAATCCCCCATTCCAAATTATAGTAGATAAGAACGTATAGTAACTATATCGGTTATAGAGGCATTTCTTTACACTACGTATTGCAGGTAGACGCAGAAAAGACCGGTTGCATTCAACCGGCCTTGCACGAAAGCTATGTTTTTTATACGAATGTTAGGTCGTGCGATATTCTGCTGTCTACTCTTCCTTCGGAATCAGCTTATAAATTTCTCCTGACTCAAAAGCATCAATGAGACGACCCAGCCACTTGTAATACGCGAGCGCTTCCTGAAGCTTCTGTCTATCGCTTGCGAGCACATCAAGAAAGGCTTCGGAATGCTCCGGATTTTCCTCCAGCTGTTCAATTTCCTTAAGAGAACGGGTTAGGGCAAGTACATTTTGCTCAGCAGCCTTCCTCCATTTAATAGAGAAAAAGTCCGTGAAGTTCTCATGCCAATCCGGCACCACTTCATACAAATCTTTGCGTGAGCCTTTGCCCCATACTTTATTGATCATTTTCAGATCGTATAATGTCCGCATTCCGGTGCTCATTGACGTTTTGCTCATTCCCATCGTAGCACTCATTTCGTCCAGCGTGACAGGCTCGCGGTTGAAATACATATTGCCATATAAATGCCCGATGGACAGCGTTATGCCATACAGATCCATGTTTTTGCCGATTGATTCAATGACGCGCCTTCGCGTCTTCAGCAGAAGCTGCTGCTGCTCTTCTGTTAATGCTGCAAGTTCATCCATGTCGTTCCTCCTGAGGAGTGGCGTGTCCCATTCATCCTACAACATGTATTGTAATCAAACGCCTAGGGTAATGTAAAGAAACATGTTGATATGAAAAAGGGAGTTATCAGGAGTATTCTGTACGAAAAGTTTGTAAAGTTATAACTGTACAAAGTATACAGGGGCTCACGCCTTTTGACCATTACATTGTTATCCAACTACACTTGTAAGCAGACGAACACTCGAAGCTTGGTGAAGGAGCGTTATGATAAAGCGTCCACCTCGCTTCCTGTGCCAAGGATCGTGGAGGGGGTACTACATGGCTATTATAGAAGCTAAAAAGCTGACCAAGATTTTCGGAGCGGACCCAAAAAAAGCAATACCGCTGCTGGATAAAGGCTGGTCAAAGGAAAAGATTTTAAAAGAAACAAAGCTGACTGTCGGCGTGAATCAAGCCAATTTTTCGATAGAGGCTGGACAAATATTTGTCATTATGGGCTTATCGGGCAGCGGCAAATCGACGCTCGTTCGCTTATTGAATCGCTTAATTGAGCCGACGGGCGGACAAGTGCTGTTCAATGGCAAGGATGTGCTCAAGATGACGGCGGAGCAGCTCAGGCAGTTTCGGCGCAAGCATGTCGGGATGGTGTTTCAGAAATTTGCGCTTTTCCCGCATCGCACGGTGCTGCAAAACATCGAATACGGCCTTGAAGTTCAGGGCATCAACAAGTCGAAGCGCCGGGAAATGGCGATTCAATCTTTAGAGCTTGTAGGCTTGAAAGGCTACGGCGACAGTTATCCCGAGCAGCTAAGCGGCGGGATGCAGCAGCGCGTAGGTCTTGCAAGAGGACTTGCCAGCGATCCCGAAGTGCTGCTGATGGATGAAGCGTTCAGTGCACTTGACCCACTTATCCGCAAGGATATGCAGGATGAGCTGCTGGAGCTCCAATCGAAGATGAAAAAAACGATCGTCTTCATTACTCATGATTTGAATGAAGCGCTGCGCATTGGCGACCAAATTGCCCTAATGAAGGATGGCAGCATCGTGCAAATTGGCTCACCGGAAGAAATTTTGATGCAGCCTGCCAATAAATATGTCGAGCGTTTCGTCGAAGACGTCGATTTGTCCAAGGTGCTCACCGCCTCCCATGTCATGGCGAAGGCCGAGACGATCACGAATGAGAGAGGACCTCGCGTTGCGCTCCAGCTCATGCGTGCCAGAAGCATTTCCAGCTTATATATGGTGGACAGGGAAATGCGCCTGCTTGGTGTCATTACGGCTGACGACGCTGCAAAGGCTTTGAAGGAAGGGCTGTCGCTTGAATCGCTTACCCAGCGTGATGTTCCAACCGTATCGCCCGATACGCTGCTCAATGAACTGTTCGAGCTGATGGGCAATGCGAGATTGCCCGTTGCTGTCATCGGTGAAAATGGACGATTAAAGGGCATCGTCATTAAAGGCGCAGTGCTTGCCGCACTCGCAGGCAATACCGAAATAGAGGCAGGTGTTAAAGCATGAATATACCCAAAATCCCTTTAGCAGATTGGATCGGGGCGCTGGAAACATGGCTTGATACCCATCTCAGTCCGCTTTTCAAGCTTATTAAAGTGGTCGTTGGCGAAACGGTTGGCGGATTAAATACCGCACTCGACTTTTTCCCTGCGATCGTGCTAATTATTCTTTTTACCGCAGCGGCTTGGTTTCTCGGCAAATGGCGCATGGCGCTGTTTACGTTTATCGGCCTGCTCATTATTGATAATCTCGGCTATTGGAGCCAGACGATGCAGACGCTGTCGCTCGTGCTGACGTCCGCCCTCATTTCAGTAGTGGTCGGTGTTCCAGTTGGCATTTTGTGCGCACGTAAAAATAGCATTCAAAATATCGTTACTCCGATTCTCGACTTCATGCAGACGATGCCGGCCTTCGTATACTTGCTGCCTGCCGTCTCCTTCTTCTCGCTTGGCGTCGTGCCTGGCGTCATCGCTTCGATTATTTTTGCGATTCCACCAACGATACGGATGACCAATCTTGGCATTCGCCAAGTTCCGGAAGAGCTGACGGAAGCGGCTGATGCCTTCGGTTCTACACCGTCGCAGAAGCTGATCAAGCTGCAATTGCCGATTGCGCTGCCGAGCATTATGGCGGGCATCAACCAGACGATTATGCTGTCGCTTTCGATGGTCGTTATCGCATCCATGATTGGCGCACAGGGCGTTGGCTCGTACGTATACCGTGCGGTGACGCAGGGCAACACCGGCGTTGGCTTTGAGGCGGGGATCGCCATCGTTATATTGGCGATCATCCTCGACCGCTTAACGCAAAATGCGATTCGCCGTACGAAAAAGGCGTAAACCACTATATGTGCTCTCCGCCTTTAAGGCGGATTAGCTGTTAGATCAATCGAACTATTTTCAGAAGGAGTGTTATTGTTGAAAAAAATGAAAATGCTAGTTGCTGCCGTTATGCTCGCTGTTCTAGTCGCCGGCTGTTCTTCCGCCGGAGGAAGCAAAGACATTACCCTGGCTTATGTCGCTTGGGATTCAGAAATTGCCAGCACCTATGTCGTAAAGGAAGTATTGGAGCAGAAGCTGGGCTATAAGGTTGAAATGCTGCAAGTAGATGCTGGACCGATGTGGGCTGGCATTTCCGACGGAAGCGCAGACGGAATCGTTGCCGCTTGGCTTCCAAGCACGCATGCCTCTTACGCTGACAAATATAAAGGACAATATGAGGATTTAGGCGCTAATCTTGAAGGCACCAAAACCGGACTTGTCGTTCCCTCTTATATGGACATCAAGAGCATCGAGGACTTGAATGATACAACGGGTCCCGAGCTCGACTACAAAATTATCGGCATTGAGCCCGGTGCCGGACTTATGATGGCGTCGGAGAAAGCAATGGATGAATACGGTCTGCGCGACAAATGGACGCTGCTTGAAAGCTCGTCCGCTGCGATGTCGCAGGAGCTTCAGAAGGCGTATGACAATAAAGAGCCAATCGTTGTTACGGGCTGGACACCACACTGGATGTTCGCCAAGATGGATCTGAAATATTTGGATGATCCGAAAAATGTATACGGCGGAGCGGAGCAAATTCATACGATTGTACGCAAAGGGCTGAAAGAGGATAAAGCGGAAGCTTACGCTTTCCTCGACAAGTTCAACTGGACGCCGGATGATATGGCGAAGGTCATGGTTGCTATTCAAGGCGGCGAAACGCCGGAAGCAGCGGCCAAGGCTTGGGTTGAAGGCAACGCCGCGCTGGTTGATGCTTGGTTGAAATAATTTAAAATGAAATAAATCAATCTTGCTTTCATCCGCAGCGCGCGCTATAATACATCTAATTTCATTACAACGACTTGCTGATGACGAGATTCCAACTCCGAGGCGTTCTCGTCAAGAGAGATGCATAGCGCTTCTCCTAAGTTAACCGGGCCCGCCCGTTATCGCGGAACCAAAGCGGATCGTTCGGCACTGCCGTCCGGTCAAGTTGGGTGGCACCGCGAGTTTAACGCTCCTCGTCCCAAAAGGATGAGGAGCGTTTTTGCGTTTTTATTTAAACGATGAAGGAGCGCGGTAACATGCTGGACATGAAATGGATTCGCGAAAACAAAGAGCTGGTGCAGCAAGCGGCGGAGCATAAGGGGCTGGATTTTAACGTCCAGCAGCTGCTTGAAGCGGATACTCGCAGACGCAAGCTGCAGCAGCAGGCGGACGAACTTAGGCAGGAGCGCAATGCGCATTCGCAGCGCATTGCAAAGCTGATGCAGAGCGCAAATGCGAGGCGGGAAAAGCAAGGGATAGAGCAGGAAAAAGAAACCGAGCAGGCCGAGCAATTGAAGCAAGCGGTAGCGAAAATTAATGAGCTGCTAAAGCCTTGCGAGGAGCAGCTGCTTGAAGCTGAGCAGCAATTCCGCCAGCTCATGCTGGAGGTGCCAAATCCGCCTTCGCCCGATACGCCCATTGGCAAGTCGGATGCGGACAATGTGGAAGTGCGCCGAATAGGCAGCCTTCCGGCTCCCGCTTTTGCGCTGCGGGATCATGTGGAGCTCGGCGAGCTGCACGGCATGATCGATATGAGTCGCGGTGTTCGGACAGCAGGCTCGCGCAGCTACTATTTGAAAGGCGCAGGTGCCCTGCTGCACCGCGCCGTACAGCAGCTCGCGCTCGACTATTTGCTGGAGCGCGGATTTACGCTGCTTGATGTGCCTCTGATGGTGAGAGAGGAAGCGATGTACAATACGGGTTATTTCCCCGCGGGCACAGATTCGGCTTACCGAATCGACGGCGAAAATCGCTGGCTGATCGGGACGTCGGAAGTGCCGCTAGTCGCCTATTACGAGAATGAAATCGTCGATGTTGCCGAGCCGATTCGGCTTACCGCAGCAACCACTTGCTTCCGCAGCGAGGTCGGCTCGGCCGGACGTGATGTGCGCGGCCTCTATCGCGTGCATCAATTTGCCAAGGTTGAGCAGGTCGTGCTTTGCGAGGCCGATCCTGACCGTTCGGAGGCGCTGCTCCACGAAATAACAGCGAATGCGGAACAGCTGCTGCAAATGCTGGAGCTACCCTATCGGGTTGTTGCGGTATGTACCGGCGATATGTCGCAAAAAAATGTTAAGCAGTTCGACATTGAAACGTGGATGCCAAGCAGGCAAGCATATGGCGAGACCCATTCGTCGTCGAATGTGCATGATTTTCAGGCGCGGCGCTCGAATATTCGCTATCGCGATGCAGAGGGCAAGCTACGCTACTGCCATACGCTTAACAATACGGCCGTCGCAACGCCGCGCATTCTTATCCCGCTGCTGGAAAATCATCAGCTGGAAGACGGATCGATCTATATTCCAGCAGCGCTGCGGCCCTACATGAACGGACTGGAAACACTGCAAGCTTCCTATATTTAAAAAAACAAGCGCTGCCTGAATGGCAGCGCTTGTCTCCTTTTATAGTTGAACAGCAGTCTGAAAGGCAGCGGGCAGCTTGCTAACTCGCTTTATTTTTCAAAGCTATAATGACGTTACTTTTATTTCAGCTGTTCCAAGTATGCGACCAGGCGATCCGACGTTTCGCTAATGCCCTGCTCCATTCCCATTTCGACAACCGTTTTGAGTGCTTCCTCGGTTGGATAGCGGGTTACGCTCACGAACTTGGTTTTGCCATCCTCCGTCGCTTCGAACGTAATGGTAATGTCACCAGACGGCATGTCCTCGGATTCATTGCCCTCGGCATCGGAGAAATAGTCGACATAGGCTATTTTTTCATTCGTTACAATTTCCTTATATACGCCCTTGCCCCACGATTCAAAACCGTAAAAGTCCCCTTGGTTCTCGTCTACGCATTTCATGCAGTAATGCCATACGCCGCCTGGGCGGAAATCTACTGTGCAAGCTGATAAAATCCAGCCGTTCGGTCCCCACCAATGCTTCAAATGCTCTGCCGTCGAATGCGCTTCAAACACAAGTGTATGTGGTGCATCAAAAATCCGCTCCATCGTAAGTACCTGTCCTTCAACCTTAAAGCTTAATTTGTTCGTCATTGTGATTGCCTCCCGAATGTTCGTTTGTTTTGCATTCCCGTTCCTTCAACTGCTGCAAGTAAATATCCAATTTGTCGAACCGCTCGCTCCATAGGCTGCGATACGTTTCCAGCCAGCTGTCCATCTCTTGGAGCGGCTCCACTCGAAGCTTGTAATAACGGCGATTGGCTGCTGCCTGCACCTCGACGAGCCCTGCTTCCAGCAAAATACGCAAGTGCTTGGAAGCTTGAGGCTGACGAATGTGAAGACGATCCGCAATTTCTCCGACCGTCAAGGAACCGTCCACGAGCAGCTCCATGATCCGTAGACGTGTCGGGTCGGATAATGCGCCGAATGTCGTAGCATCCATAAAACCGCGTCCTTTAATGGCGCTGTTAAAATCAAAGGGAAGTCAGCGCTATGAAGGTGCTTTCGTTTCCCTGAATTGAATATACCACTAAGGGAATATTCCCGTCAAGGAATAATTAAAAATCAGCCGAGCATGATTGGCATACTTTAATTTTGCACAAAAAAAGCCGCTAACAAGCATAAAACTTGTTACCAGCTCATTTATAAAGAACAAAAAGGAGCTGCACCCTCGCGGCGTGCGCTCCCTCTATCCCTTCAATGCTCCGGCAGCCATGCCGGAAATAAAATACCGTTGCAGCAGTAAAAATAAAATCAGCATCGGCAGCGAGATCAATACTACTCCGGTCAGAAGCCCCGGATAATTGGTCGAATATTCGCCCTGGAATTGCAAAAGCGCTAAGGGCAAGGTCATTTTTGCCTTATCCGTCAGCAGCAGCATCGGGAACAGCAGATCATTCCAGACGCTCACGAGCAGAAAAATAGCCGTTGCCGCAAGCGACGGCGCTGACAGCGGCAGTGCAATTTGGCTGTAAAGCCGCCACTCCCCCGCGCCATCCATGCTGCCTGCCTCGAACATTTCCTTCGGCAGCGCTCGCATAAAGCCCGTCAGCATAAATACCGCTACCGGCAGCAGCATCGAAACGGTTACCAATATGAGGCCAAACCGGCTGTTCATCAGCCCTAAATCGCGCATAAAGGAATAGATCGGAATCATGTTCACCTGCGCTGGAACCATCAGCCCCATAAGAAAGATGCCATAAAGGATAAGTCCTAGCCTATTAGCAACCCGGTAGATGCCATATGCTATCATGCTCGACACGATGAGCTCCAGAACAACCGTGCTGAAAGACACCGTTATGCTATTGCTGAAATAAGACAGCATCGGCTGGCTGTCAAATAGATGGCTGTAGTTTTGCAGGGTGAACGAGCTTGGAATACCGAGCGGACTCGCATAAAACTGCTGCTGGTCTTTGATCGTCGTCACAATCAGGAAAAGGAGCGGCAGCAAAATAATAATGGCGAAGACAAGCAGAAACAAGCGCCCTGCTATTCGTAACAGCATGCATCCATGCCTCCTTTCTGATCATTACGCAAGGTGAAACGGCTGCCCTCCGTCCTTTGGCGGCGCGGCGCGTTTCAGTCCGAGAAATATAAGCCGATTGATTTATAGGTGTAAAACTTATAAATGCTTATATTTCAAGTTAAGGTCCTATCTTCAAGCCGCCTTCTTCGCAGTGCGTAGAGACAGCTTGAAAATACGGCCTAATAGGAGACGCGATTCGCCCGCAGCGCTCTGAATTGCAGAAACGTAATGAAGGCAATAATAAACAGGAAGTAAATCGAAGCCGCGGACGCTTGGCAAAACTTATAGTTCTGGAACGCCGCCGAATAAATGTACGTGGACAAAATTTCCGTCGCATAATTCGGACCGCCCCGCGTTGTGACGAAGATCAGATCAAACGCCTTAAAGGACTGAATCGTCGTATAAGCAACAACAATCGTCGCCGCTGGCGCAAGCAGGGGCCAAGTGATCCGGCGAAAAATAGCCCATCTGCCGCCTCCGTCCAGCTTCGCCGCCTCATACAGCTCCTCCGGAATCGCATGCAGGCCAGCGATAAATAAAATCGCCATCTGCCCAATATGCGCCCAAGCCTGAACAGCAGCAATGGAATAGATCGCAAGCGACGGATTGCCAAGCCAATTATTCGCAAGCGCTGACAATCCGAGCATCCGAAGCAGCTCATTGAGCAGCCCCAGATTCGGGTCGTAAACATAAGCAGCGATAAATCCAACAGCGGCAGACGATAATATCGTCGGGAAGAAATACAGCGCCCGCAGCGCAACCGTCGTTTTTTTATTTTTTGTCAGCAGCAGCGCTACAATGAGGGATACGAGCGTCTGCACGACCACAACCGACAGCATAAACCGCAGGTTGTTGCCAATCGCTTTTTTGAAAATAATGCTGTCTGCTACCGTCTTGTAATTATCCAGACCGACGAAGCTTGACGTGTCCGACATGCCGTCCCAATCCGTGAAGGAATTGTAGAAGCCGGACAGTGTCGGATAGAGGAAGAAGACAGCATAGAGCAGCAGCCCCGGCACAAAAAAGAAGTATATCGTCTTCCGCACAGCCATCAGACTATGGCTTCAGCTGCTGGTCCACAATCGCTTGCGCGCTGCTGGCAGCCCCTTCCGCTGAATCGCCGGCAATGACCGCTTGAATGGAGCCGGTAACCGCCTTCTGAATTTCAATATTTGTAATGAGATAACGAGGCTGGAAGCGCGTTTTCTTATCGGCCCAGCCGCTGATGACCTGCAGCGCAGGACTTGTATATTCGATATCCTTAACCGGAATGTTCTGGTTCGCCGCATTCGCAACCTTGCCCGCTACTTCTTTTTTGCTCAAATAGGAGATGAATGCTTTGGCTTCCTCCGGATGCTTCGACTTGCTGTTAACGCCAAGCATGAACGTCGTCGTATGAATGCCCTCATAAATCGCTTGATCCGCAGGCACGGTAATTGGAGCGAGCAAATCCAGCTTCAGCTCAGGGTTAGCCTTTAATACGGCTGCAATGGAGTATGAACCCGTTGCCAGCATCGCCGCTTTTCCTTGTGAAAAGAGAGCAATCGCTGCATCCGTATTCGTACCTAACGAATCAGGCTGGAAATAACCTTTGTCGTTCAGTTCTTTGAACTGCGACAGTGTTGTGGTCCACCATTCATCCGTAAGCTTGGTTTCGCCCTTCTCAAGCTTCTGGAACACCTCTTCATCCGGCGCATTGTTCATCATCATCGGGTTCATAAATTGGCCTGGGCCAATATCGGCGCCCGGGAAGGCGATGGGAATAATGCCCTTGCTCTTAAGCGTTTCGCTTGCGGCAAGGAAGCTGGCCCAATCCTTCGGCGGGGAAATGTTGTATTGCTCAAACAGGCCGACGTTGTAAACCGGAATGTTGTACACGAGAGAATATGGCAGCGCATATTGCTTGCCATCCTTCGCTCCGGATTTAATCAGCTCCGGCACGAATGCTTGGACGAATGCTTCATTCGTTAAATCGGTGTACAAGCCTGCTTTGGCAATCGATTCGAACTGCGCGCCCGGGAAGGATGCGAACACGTCGCCTACAGAGCCGTCCAGCAGTTTAACCTGCGCTGTCGTCTGATATTGCTCAGACGGGAACGTCTGCATGGACACTTTGATGCCTGGATTTTCCTGCTCAAAATCTTTAATAATCTCGTTCCAGATCGGCACATCGCCCTGCCAATGGATAAAGCTGATCTCTACGGACTTGCCCGCTCCACTGTTCCCGCCGGATGCGGCATTGCTGGTCTCGGCTTCGCCGCCATTGCCGCCGCAAGCTGCCAAGATGAGTGTAAGCAGCAGCAATACGGCTGCGGAAAAGGAATATTTTTTATTGATCATGAATTTAAAAACCCTCCTGTCATCTACTATAAAAATTTACGCCTTTACTTCGCGTCTGCTCGCCCATTTCTGATGAAACAACGGCAATGCTTCTTTGCCGAAGCTTTCCGCCTCCTCCAGATGAGGGTAGCCCGACAATATGAATGAGGATATGCCTAGCTCGGCGTATTCAATTAATCGTTCCGATACTTGGTCGGCCGTGCCCACAATCAGGATCGCACCACCCGAACGGACTAGCGACAGGCCTGCCCACAGGTTCGGTCCTACAACAAATCGCTCATCCTTGAACTGCTCGCGCAGCTTGTTCTGCCGGCGCTGGTTCGTGGCATCTGTCTTGGCAAAAGCTTTTTGCGCCTGCTCAATCGCTTCAGGCGACACCTTGCTAATAAGCTCCCATGCCGCAGCCCATGCCTCTTCCTCTGTATCGCGCACCAATACTTGCGCCCGCAGCCCGAAGCGGACCGGACGATCAATTCCCGTCTCCTCGCGGTACTGGGCACGGACGGTTTCAAAATCCTCGATCTGCTCGCGAATCCAGTCATGCGGCTCTCCCCACATTAAATACGTTTCAGCGAATTCAACCGCTACGCGTTTCGCTGATGGGGAGCTGCCGCCGAGGTAAAACGGCGGATGCGGCTTCTGTACCGTAAGCGGCGTCGTTACCGCACGGGTGAACTGATAATATTTCCCGCTGAAGGGCTGCTGCTGATTCAACTGCTTCTCCCTAGCCTCTTCGCTGCCGACGAATTCAGACGCTTTAATGCCAGCCGATTGCGTCCACGCCTGCTGCATGACGGCCAAATATTCACTGGCGCGCTCGTAGCGTTCATCATGCGCATGGGCAAGCGGATCGCCCAGCTCCTCCAAATCCTGCACTGAGCTTCCCGTTACGACGTTAATCATCGCGCGTCCGCCGGATAATTGATCAAGCGCTGCTCCCATCCGGGCCGACAGCACCGGAGTCACGAGGCCAGGACGTACCGCCACGAGCGGACGAAGCGTCGTCGTATGGCTCATAATAGCCGAGCCGACAACCCAGGCGTCCAAGCATGGACCGCCCGTCGGGATCAGTACGAAGCCGAGGCCTGCTTTTTCAGCCGTTTGAGCCACATTAATTAAATACTCCAGCGTAGGTTCCCTCTCCGATGCTACGCCTACGTAGCTGCCGTCTCCCGCCGTAGGCAGAAACCAGCCAAACTCTATCTCTTTATGATCATTAAGATTACTCACCATTTTGTTCTCCTTTACGGGTATGTCGCTGAAGCCGTGAGCAGCCCGTATCTCCAGTTCGTCTGGCAGATGCTTATGGTACATCCGGCTGTCCGGTCAATAACCAACAAGTTTAGTAGGAATAGTTGTATTTGCATCATAACAATCAACCGTTAGCGGGTCAATGTCATTTCGCGGCGTATTAAACTTGTCATTTTGTGACGTTGAATCATTTGCTATACTGAGGAAGGTTATCTATTTTCACAGCACTAGTTAAGTAAAACTAGAATAATAGATTGTAGGACAAGCACGTTTAAACATGGAAAAAAGGGGGTATTAATGATGAGACCGAATATGCGTGAGGACCATCATGAATGGCTGGAAATCTATCATTTCACGCCTTCTGCTTTCGAGAAATCGGGAGCCGCATGGCCGATTCGGGTCGGGACGAATATCGCCAAGCCGAATTATCATATCGGCCCACGCGTGGCGCCTTACTATTATTTGCTAGGCGTGCTGGAGGGGCAAGGAACGTTCCTTCAGGGCAACATGGCGTACACGCTGCGGCCAAATGATCTGTTCTGCCTATTCCCGCAGGTTACCCATGAATATTTCACCTTGGCGGAGGAGCCGCTGCACAAAATCTTTTTTGCATTTGACGGCAAGAAAGCGCTTCAGCTATTGGCTCGGCTCGGGCTTGGCCCGCAAACGCCTCATGCACCCGGCGCACTGACACCACAGGCTGCCGAGTTTATGCAGCAGCTTTTGCAGCTCGTCAGCCACTCTGGTTCGCCAAATACCGATCTGGCACGGCTGAGCCTTTTTCACCGTATATGGGATGAGCTTGTATCCTCCGCTTCTCCTGCTGTTCCCCGCGACCATCGCAGTATTGGCTGGCTGCAAAAGGGGCTGGAGTATATGGAGATTCATTATGCGGAGGGCATTACCGTGGAGAGCGTCTCAAGCTACGTCGGGGTAAATCGCACGCATTTCACTAAACAATTCAGCAAAGCATACGGCATAACACCGGTCCAATACATCCAGCAGTTAAAAATGGGAGAAGCAACGCGGCTTCTGGCGCAAACCAGCTATACGTTATCGGAAATCGCCAGCTCCATCGGCTTCCCCGACCTCTTTTCTTTTTCCAAAGCGTTCAAGAAAAATATGGGGGTTGCGCCCAAGCAATACCGCTCTCAGCTCATCAGCGGGCAAACAGAGAGCAACGATTGACAGCTGTAACTGTATAAATTATAATTACAGTATTATCATTGTTAAATTGTAATGGATTTTGAAACAAGCAGGCATAATTGCAGGTTCCATTAAACGACAGGTGGTGACTGGAATGATTAATGAGATGATAATTAAACCGGGCGACTGGATGAACGGAACGACTGGAAATGGCGAGCTAATGCTCGGCTTTGTAGAAAGCGTTGATGCTTCCCACGGCACGGTACGGCTATATGTAACGGCATGCGACAACGAGCTTGCCATCGGCAGAACGATTACACTTGCGGCATCACAGGTTAATTCACTGCGTTCGTCACCGCTGTATACGGTGCAGCAGTTGACGCAGCTGATCGACCTGGCGCTTGCGACGAACGATGAAGCTTGGTTTAATGAGCTTTCGGCCATGCTCGTCACTTTGAACAATGGCAAATTGCCGCAGGACAGCTCCCTGCCAAACGCCCATACCAAGATTTTCAACCGTCTGGGCATTTCGGTTAATGGAGAAGCGAACGGCTTGTAACACATAGAGGTAAAAAAGTTCATCGTCGGCGCTTGCGTGCCGGATGAAGATGGAGATGAAGCGTTCCTTCGGGGACGCTTTATTTTTTTTGGAATGTGGCACGGTTTGTGGGGAACGATTGGGGTGAGCTATAGTATCGGCAGGATCAGCGGTATCGGCGGCGGATTTCATGATTAATTTGGGGTTGTATTGTTTTCTGCCATCCCTTACGATGAGAGAAATAATATAAGTGAAGCAGGTAAAGTAAATATACAAAGGACTGGTGCGAATGTGAAGCTCCCATGAAATCCCTGGGCGATTCGCACCTCGAATTTTGTCGAAAACGACTCATTTTCATGAGAATGGGTAAAAGTCAACATTTGTTTCAGACTTTTTTAGCATTACTTATTTTGAAAATGTACCAGACGAATGCCTGCCCGGCATCATTCATGGGCATTTTCGCTGTCGCACTCCGTATGGGGTGCGTGGATTGAAACTCCACTACTGGTTTTGACCAGGCGTATGTTCATGTCGCACTCCGTATGGGGTGCGTGGATTGAAACAGCCGAAGGCTGGAGCCCAAAGATGCCCGCTTTCCAGTCGCACTCCATATGGGGCGCGTGGATTGAAGTTGCCTAACCGCACCTATTTTTTCATACGCAAACAGTCGCACTTAAATAGATTTGGCGGACACAGCAGCAGCTATTTAGACAGAATCACGGGTTATGGTACAGGCTGCGGACTCAGGAGACGTTAATGTGCTGCAGATGATCAATTTGACGCAATAATGAGGGCAATAGCGGCTTTCCTGTCCGCTTACGGTCTAAATTCAGTTTAAAAGCCTAAATAGCGGAAACTCAGTCCTTGAAAAAAGAGTGAGTTGCCTGAGCCGCGTACTCTTAGCAAAACTCGCAGGCATTGAGAGCTCGAAAGTTATACCGATTACTTGCTCCATCAACAAAAACCGTTCCTTTCGTTAATAGCAGGCTAAGCTTGCCTTTAACAAAGAAACGGTTTTTGTCGTTTTACCTATTATCTTTTACCTTTTAGCTCTCACCTTTTACCGATCAACCTGCTATAGCTTAAACTGATCAATTTGCGTGCGAAGCTTCTCTGCCATGTTAGCGAGCTCCGCCGAGGAGGAAGCGACTTCCTCCATTGATGCCATTTGCTGCTGCGCGGCAGCCGAGACATTTTCAGATTCAGCAGCGGTTTCGCTGGCGGAATCGGCAATATGACGAATGGCGTCAACCAAGCTTCCTGTACCAGAGACGATTTCCTCAGCTGCGGTCGAAACACTTCGAATGCTGTCTGCAACCTGTTCCACAGATGAGCGAATGTGCGTAAATAGCTCATTCGCCGCTTCTCCGGCTTGTTTGCCTTGGGCTGCTTGCTCAACTGTCTGTTCAGACGCGTGAAGGGTCCGCTTAATCTCAAGCTGAATGCTGCCAATGAAGCCGGCAATTTGCTCTGCGGATGCCATCGACTGTCCAGCCAGCTTCCGAATTTCATCAGCAACGACAGCAAAACCTCGCCCAGCTTCACCAGAGCGCGACGCTTCAATCGCCGCATTCAAGGAGAGAATATTCGTCTGGCGAGCGATGTTGCTAATGCTGCCTACAACCTCGCCAATTTTAGCGGACAAGCCGCTAAGATCTTGAATCGTGCCAGACAACTCGCGAATGCCGAGCTCCATCTCATCCATTTTTCCACCAAGCTGATTCATAGCGGCTGAGCCATCTGTTGCCAGGGTAGAGGCCTCAGAGGCAATGGCTGATACATCTGAGCTATGTGCAGCAACACCGTTAATTTGCACAGCAATATTTTCCGCTGCATCGCTGCCATCTTGTACGCTAGACGTTTGCCGCTCCGAGCTTTCGGCCACGACCAAAATAGCCTCGGAAATGCTCTGCGCTGCATGAGCACCTTGATCAGCACCTGCCGCAAGCTGCCTCGCAGACTCCGTCAATTGCTCGGATAAGCCTGCAACGCCCTTCATTAATTGATGCATTTGATCTCCTGCTGCATTAAAAGCATGAAGAGCCACGCTAATATCGTTTTTGCCTTTGGTCGGAATGCGATACGTGAGATCGCCTTGTGCCAGCAGATCAATTCCGTGTGTCAATTGACGGATAGGATGCACAATTCTGAGCGCTATCAAAATGCTGAGCAGCAGCGCCCCCACAATAATGATCAGCCCTACGATTATTATGAGCTTCAGCAAATCATTAACCGATTTTAAAAACTCGCTTTCATGCACATAGGTGACAACGATCCAATTGAGATCCGTTTTAGTTAAATAGGATAACTGGTCGACCCCTGATTCATGGAAATGAATGGCCTTGTAATTACCCTGAAGCGCATCAGCGAATCCTTCATCCAGTACAGGGTTGTTCAAATCGGCAATCTTATTGTTTAAAATAAAAGACTCATCCGGAAAATAAATAAATGTTCCATCCGCAGTCGTCATAAGCGCTCTTCCCGTCTCGCCTTGCTCAAAACGGGCAATGTTATCAACTACCTCACTAATCGGATATCCTGCTGTATAAAAGCCAACGGGCTGGCCATCCTTCATTATAGGAGCACCAATAGCAACGCCAAGCTGATTATCTACTTTAGAAATAATCGGGTCAGAGACGTAAGCGCGTCCTGCCTGAATCTCTTTTACATAGGGACGCTCAGATAAGTCATATTCCTTGCCAGTCGAGTCTATTGCAAGCTTTCCCGTCGTATCAGCCGAATACAAAATCGTTGTGAATTCAGGATGCAGCTTCTGTGACTTGGCAATCAAGTCCATATGCTTCTGTTTGTCATCGCCCAGCTCCGCTCCTTGCTCCGCAAGCATTTTAATGATGGTCTGCTTCTCTTTCATTCTGCTGTCAACTTCCTTGGCCAGTAGCCTCGTATTCAACTCCATTTGCTTCTCCGATTGGCTCCTGACCTCATTAGAGGTGGGAGTATAAAACGTAAACGACAGTACCGAAACACAGACAATGACGATAAGCAATGTAGATAGTACAATTCGCCCGGCTGTCTGACGGAGGGAACAGAATGTGAGTAGGGCGCGAATAAAACGCGAGTTTTTTAAAGCCATGAGCTATCCCCTTTTTTGAAAAATGATTATTGTTTAGTAACTATATCGGTAAAAGCATGAGACTTATTAATCAGTCCGACACTTTTTCGACAAATTTCTACCCGCTTGTTCGATTGCAGCTCTATATCCTCCCAATAAATACCATTTTATTAATAACGGAGGAATTTCTAATGTCGCAAAACCATTCAGCCAGCAGCACTACTACAGCGGTCAATGGGCCGGAGCTTACCGTGACCAGGCTATTCAAAGCATCCCGTGAGCTTGTATTCAAAACTTGGACAGAGGCCGTGCATTTGCAGCAATGGTGGGGACCCGAAGGCTTTACCATTACAATCCAGCAGATCGATGTAAGGCCGGGCGGAGTATGGAGCTACATCATGCATGGCCCTGACGGTGTTGATTATGATAATAAAATTTCACACCTTGAGGTTGTAAGCCCCGAGCGGCTCGTTTACTCCCATGGCGATCATGAGGATGCCGAGTACTTTCGGGTAACGGTTACGATTGCGGAACAAGATAGCGAGACCGAGCTGGCCATGCGCTCACTGTTCAAATCTGCGGAGGAATTAGAGAAAGTGGTCAAAGAATATGGAGCTATCGAAGGCGCAAAATCGACGCTTGAGCGTCTTGCGCAGCAGTTGGCGACGTTGGTTTAGAGACAAACAGACCCCTAAAATTCTAACAGAAAAAACAGGTCAATTATGTTGGTATCTGACCATAATCAACCTGTGCGATATAGTTTAATAGCGTTATTTCGTGTATAATCTTCAACCTTTTTTTGTCCGTACAAACAAAAAGAAGAAGTCTTTATATGGCTATTACATGCATTAAGTGTGTTATTGGTTAAATAATGAGTTCATTCAGCACTCGGTAACCCCACCAATAAAGAAACCTTGAAAGAGTCTGTAAAATATTCTGTGTAAACTCTCAAACCCGATTACAATAGAAGAAAGGCTGGTTTGAGAGGATGGCACCGATGGCGAGATTCAATAAGGAACAAGTGAAGGCATTTGTGAAGGAAAACAACCTCAAAACGATGGAAGATGTGCAGTCGGCATTGAAGGAGCTATTTGCAGAGACGCTGCAATCCATGCTGGAGGCTGAGCTGGATACGGAGCTCGGCTATGAGAAGCATGATGTGAAGAGCAAAACAACACGTAATAGCCGTAATGGGAAAACGAAAAAGACGGTAACGAGCGAGTACGGCGAAATGGAGATAGCCGTCCCTCGTGATCGTCATGGCGAGTTTGAGCCCGTGATTGTGAAGAAGCACCAATCAACCGTCACCGGTATTGAGGACCAAATCATCGCGATGTACGCGAAAGGTGTCAGTACGAGGGATATCCAAGATCACCTCCATCATCTGTACGGAATAGACGTCTCTCCAACCATGATTTCAAACGTGACGAACAAAATCGTCCCCCTCATTAAAGAATGGCAGAATCGGCCGTTGCAGGGCATCTACGCGGTCGTATTTATGGATGCGATTCATTACAAAGTGAAACAAGACGGAGCCATTGTGAACAAGGCCGCCTACATGGTTATTGGCATCGATTTAGAAGGCAACAAGGACGTATTAGGCATGTGGATTGGGGAAAATGAGTCCGCTAAGTTTTGGCTCAGTGTCTTAAACGAGCTTAAAAACCGTGGTGTACAGGACATTCTAATCACCTGTGTGGATAACCTCACGGGCTTCTCTCAGGCGATCTCGGCCTGTTATCCGAACACCGAGATTCAGAAATGTATCATTCACCAAATCCGCAATTCCATCCGTTACGTCTCGTACAAGGATCTAAAAAAGGTAACCGCTGATTTAAAGCCGATCTACAAAGCGGTAACCGAAGAGGCTGCTCTGCTCGAATTAGATCGCTTTGAAGAACAATGGGGAAGCAAATATCAGCTCATGGTGCGCTCTTGGCGTACCAACTGGGATGAACTCGCCACCTATTTTAAATATCCACCTGAGATTCGCAAACTCATTTATACGACCAATATGATCGAGAGTTACCACCGTCAGCTTCGGAAAGTGACAAAGGGAAAAAGCATTTTCCCCACCGACGAGTCCCTCCTCAAAATGCTTTATTTGGCGACGATGGACGTTACCCGAAAGTGGACAGGGCGTGTGCAGAATTGGGGACAAATGCTCCTCCAGCTCTCCGTCTTTTTCCCTGAACGGATCAGTCAGCACCTCCGTTAACTTTTGCTTCAACAGAGTTTACACAAAATTGTTGACAGACCCCCTTGAAAGGCATGAAGCCAATCAAGGTATGGAACGCAAATTTACGAATGGATTTTTAAAAGGAAATCTTGAAGCATATTTTTCACTGGTAAGCTCGAAGTATGCAAGAATAAGTTATTAACACGTTGTAGTATTATGGGATTATCTAATATTATCTTCTTACTTTCTTTATTTGTGAAACTTCTTAGTGTGTCAATGCATATCTCGAATAATTCGACATCATTAGTACTCAGCAATGATATTAAAATGTTAAGTTCAAATATATTGCACTCATTATCTAAACAATAGGCTAATTTTCTTTGCCATTGTACTGGTTTACTTAGTACTTTATTAGATAATTCATCCCAATCACTTGAGCAAAATTCTGCAAGTATCTCGTTTGCAATGACACAGCCATCATCGTACCAAGAATCTACTGTTGTATCAGCAGATAATAGGTTATCTAGTTCTTTGTACATATATATTGCCTCCACTTAAATGTAGAATTAAAAACCTGCAGGGCGAGATGCATTTACTGCCCCTGTTGGATAACCACTGGTCACATTTTCACCAGCTTTAATTACATCAACTTCAACACCATTAATAATTGCTCTATGCCAAGTTGCCCCATCTCTTAATCTTGTAGAAATAGCTGGTGTATTACCAACATCAGTTATGCTTTTTAAAATTTGTTCATCAGTCCAGAAATCTGGAAAGAGTGTACTTGTCTTAATTTTTGAAAGATTCCCATCTGGGAATTGTGTTGTAAACTTTACTTTTCTAGTTCCATCTGGGTTAATAGATATCTCTTCAACTGCATAATTTGAATTGTGGTTTGAAATTTCAGGAGAATGCCCCCCAATTAAGTCATTTTTATTTGGGCTTTTGCGTTGCCCTTCCAATATCTTAACTTCCATTTCTGGACTAATAACAGTCTTATTTGATGGTATAACATTACCAATATTACCCGTCCCCTCAGTTTTAACCTTAAACACTGCAAAAGGAAAGGGGATAACTTTTTCACAATTACCAACATTGTATTTGTTTGTTTTGCTTTCTGTTAGCACAGCAACCCTGTATTCCGCATCATACTTTAAAACATGCTATAAGTTCGCCGTAAATTAAGCTTTTTTGGTAGACCGTACATTTTGTCTAAACGCTAATTTGTTTGATGAATCCTGCTACGCATAAAATGCCACAATACGTGAGCTAACTCGCATTGTGGCATCGATGGTCTTATGGAAGTATCTTGTTGTTGGAGCTGTAAATGAGTTTTCTCAATCTATTTTACAAACTTTTTCTTCCCTCCAAATTTAGGTTAATTTTCATTTCTGTAAGATACTTTTCGATTTCTTGCTTATCTTGAGGATTATTTTTAATATATCTCCCTGCTGCTAAATCAAGATAATAGTATAGAACTTCATAATCTATAATTATCGAATCCTCTCCGTACTCGATTTCAACCCCTTCGAACTCTTCTTGAAATAAACTTTTATCAGATTCATCAAGATCACTCCAAAAAGTAAAGCCACCAAAATCTGTCCCATAACCAACTTTTTTGCTCACATACTTCATGGCATCTTTGTATGATTTTAATAAGTGACAGAAATTCACTAATTCCTCTATAGGCGAGTGTTCGATATTAATCAAGTCATCAGCATTTAATAATTTCTCCATTTTACTTCCTCCTAAGGTGTTGTTGGGAAAAACGAAGTTATCTTCCCATCTTCATAATATCCGACCCATACTACTCCCTTTGAATCTACTCCTATCCAAGTACGAGATAAGGTTCCTGTTGTCTCCTTCGCTAAAGCATTATTAGCAGCCTCTATACCCCTTTCGAGAAACTCTTTATCAGATATCACATTGGGATCATAAATAGTTTTCTTTAATACCTTAGTATTATAATTACCCGTTGGTTGTCTTGTTTTAGGATCTAACTCGGGCATGCTATATTCAATTTGTTTAACTCCTATCACTTCATTACCATTCGAATCATAAACTTTATTCTCACTAACTATTTTCACATCATTTTTATAAAACTCTTCGCTATTATGTGCACCAACGATTCCTTTCTTGTTCGGGTACTCGTTCCCATTTTTATCAAAAAATTCCCTATTCCTAATATGAGTCTCTAGCTCAGGGGTTGCTGTTATTGATATTTTACCAGCATTACCTGTCCCCTCAGCCTCTCGCTTCAGCCGCTCCATCTCTTCCAAATATCGTTTCTGCACTTCCGTTTTCGGGACTTCAATTGGCGACTTGTCGTTGGGAAATGAGTCCATGAAATGTATCCCATCAGGGGTCACAAGCTGATTGCCAGATCCTAGTCCTCGGTCACTTCCTGCACCCTCCGGTTTAACCTCTGGGCTTTTCGGTACCGTCGGTTCAATTCCTCCTGGCCCCTTCACTTTAAACGAGAACAATAAGCCGAGCACTCCGATTACATCCTGCACATGCTCCTTGGAATTCGGATTTTCCGGCGCAAATGCTCCCTGCACCATTCCGGTTAGGCCCACCAAAAAAAGAACCTTGAAAGGCTCATAGCCAGACTAGGTTCAAACAACTCTATTCTTTCAAAAATTCCACACTAATTCGGTCAACTTGGAATTCTACGACTTTGCCAATCAAATCAGGATAGTTAGCAAAATATTCATCTTCATCAGATATAACTATTCCTGCATCAATTGAATCTTCATTAAGGATACCACGGATATAATACTTAAAACTTGTGCCGATTCGTTCCATTTCTTTTTTACTATCATATATTTCACGAATATTTAACCCGTCTAAAATTACAAATCCTAGTGAAACAGAGTATTTTTCTCCTATTTCAATTTCATAAGGGCAAATAAACGCGAAACCTGTAAATTCTATTCCTTGTATTTCGAGTGTAACTTCCTCTTCAATGTGTGGGTCTAATCCTTTAACTAGAGCTAAATGCCTCATTTTTACTTCCCCTTTTCTTATTCAGCAGGGTTAATTACAGGAACATTCTCACCATTTATAGTTTTCCGGAATTTTTTACCACTTTGTGTATGGTATGTGGTAATTTCACCGTTATTGTTTGTCCCTACAAACTCAAACTTTGCGTTACCGTCCTTATTATTTCCCATAAATCTCACATATCCTGTTCGTGTTTCACCCTTATATTCCTACTGTACTTTTATTCCGTTGTTGATTACATTTTTTGCACCGTCAAGATACTCATCTGTATTTTTATAAATTCCGCCAAATTCGCCTCCATGCTTGTCGAAGTGACTTTCAGGTTTTGCACGGTCAGCAAAGTTAGAAGGAAGTTAAGTTTACCGAGCACCTCAGTGGAAAATAATAAACAGGTCAATCATGGTCGCATTTGACCATAATCGACCTGTTCTATACAAAGCAATCGCGTTATTTAGGACATAAAATTCAAGCTTTCTCTGTAGCCGAAATCTTAATGCAGGTATTACATGGGTTAGATGGGTTAGATGTGTTATTAATTAAATGTTGGGTTCATTCGATACTCCCCCACCATTACAAGGGAATAACCCCTCCTTAATGACTGGAGCACATGAATTAAATGATTTTCTAAGAACTGCACTAAAACAGGAAGAACGTCTCCCTCAACATACTGATAAACCGGATGGTCATTACCTTCTGAATAACAAAGTAGTTGAATTCATGCCCTTGGTGCATTAAAAGAACAAAAGCATCAGATGGTAAATTGAAAGTTTCTTAATTTGCCTCCAACAAATCTTCCGCTTCTTTTCTAAGTTCCAAAAGACTTTCTACATTGCCAAATAATATATCTGTTCCTCGAAATAATAATCCTGCATCATGACCAATTGCAAAAGAAATTCTCTATATTGGGTTGGTAAAACAGAACCTATCGCCACTTCAAACTCGGAAAATCCATGAATTTCATTGTTATTTGTTATTTTGTATTTATGCAATATACTTACTATCTCTTTCATTCACACTGATAGAGCTACCTTGTTTTGCTCGATTGATGAATTAATATTATTTCCATATAAGAAAAATATTAATTCAATTTCTTTATTAAATCAGAATACGAATTGCAAAATAATTTTCGACGCTCTATCACTAATTCGCCAATCCCAATCTTCATTCTTCAATACTATATTTATCTTTTATTCTTAATAAATATTCGCTTATTAAATCTTTCTGATCTGAGTTCTTTTCAATATAGAAATTACATGCTACTTGCAAGTAATCATACAGTTCTTTGTAACTGACAACATCATAATTATCATCTACACCATAATAAAACAAAACACTATTCTCGCCAAAGTAACCTTCATCCCCGACATCGTATTCATCTGAATATATAACTCCCATATAATCTCGTCTCTCAACATATTCGTTTAAAAAACCATCTAATACTTTAACAAGGTCATGCTCCAAAACAAAATCGCCAAGAACATCAATAACTGAGCCTTTTTCGAGTCCGTTTTCTTCGTACTTGAGAATAAACTTATTCTTATCATCGTAAACAGTGGTCATCATGGTATCTCCTTAATTTTCTCCAAATTTCAATACTGGATAAAAGTTTTCAATTACTCCAGTATCAATATTTTTTATTCCTTCAAACTTCAACCCATTACTTGAAACTCCTCGGATTATTTGCTTATTGCTTTGACTTTTTAATTGACTTACTCTTTGCGATTTTATTCCTTCTTCCATTGCCTCTTTTCCTAATCTTATAATATCGTCATTAGAAATTACATTAGGATCATATATAGTTTTTTTATGCGGTGGTTTATCCTCCTTGGGTATATCCTTAAATTCACCAGTACCTTTTCCTTTATAATCTTTTATTTCGACCTTCATTCTATATTCCAAATCATAAATACCAGGAATATCGGGATGTTCTAATTTATTCACCTCTACTAATGAGTACTTCCCATTTTCGTCAAAGAAAATCTTAAATTCATCGTAGTTATGACCACCACTAACCCCCTTCCAATCTGTTACTTTTTCTACCTTTCCAGTTAAATGTTCAAAATAATATCCCTCTTTATATTTAACTATACCCGTCCCCTCAGCCTCTCGCTTCAGCCGCTCCATCTCTTCCAAATATCGTTTCTGCACGTCTGTTTTTGGGACTTCAATTGGCGACTTGTTGTTAGGAAAGGAATCCATGAAATGTATTCCATCAGGCGTCACAAGCTGATTGCCAAATCCTAGTCCACGGCCACTTCCTGCACCCTCCGGTTTAACCTCTGGGCTTTTCGGAACCGTCGGTTCTATTCCTCCTGGCCCCTTTATTTTAACCGAGAACAATAAGCCGAGCACTCCAATTACATCCTGCACATGCTCCTTGGAATTCGGATTTTCTGGGGCAAAGGCTCCCTGTACCATCCCCGTTAGACCCAAGCTCAAATAATCCAAATATGCAGACACTGACTCATTCCGATTCGCCGTTCGATCAACATGTTCCTCCCATAGCGCTCCGGGTACACTGATCAAGCCCATCGTCGCGTGGTTAAAAAAATCATAGATGGAGTCGTTGCTCTTATTCGCTCGGTCTACATGAGCATTGTATAAATCCGTTGCAACTTCAGCTATGCTATTTCCGGTTTGCTTGATCGCAGCCCATTCCACTGCCGCTTGGTTTTTCAAAAAGCTCCAGTTCAGTTCAAGGGTCCGCATCGCATCCTGTCCAAACTTCTCCATCACGCCCGGCTTTTCCTCGACGACGACTTCCTTTGGCGGTGGATCATACTTACTTAATGCCTGCATGCTCTGCAAAATCGTCAGCACGTTCAGCAGCCCGCTTTTCACTTGCCCCTGCTGTACATCCGTTACTAATCCGCCCGCAGCGGTTCGAATCGTTTGCTGCAGTGCATGAATTTCCTTGAGCTGCACCCTCGCCAGTTCGCCCATTGGACCCTGCGTTTGCGCCATCATCACCATAAACAAATAACGTGCGTTGTCCGGCAGAGGCACCCGTGTCGTCAGATCCCCTTCCAGCGCAAAGGACGGATCATAGTCACACGCCAGCAACGGCACCTGCTTGAAATAACTCGTCATATTCACGTTGGGAGCAAAATAACTTTCCGCTATGCCAAGCGCCTTCAGCTTCTCCCGGCTGATTTCCGCCTGTTTATGCATCTCCGCCATCAGCAGATGATTCCCGAACTGCTTGTACACCGCATACGCTGTCTGTGCCTTCGCAATCAGATCACGCTCCGCGAATATAGCCTCCAGCTTCATTTCCGCATCCAGCTTCTCTGCCGCAGTCGCGCCTTGCAGGCCTGCGACCCGCCGCAGCTCCTTCACCAGCGGATCGCTCGACCAGCGGTCCCGGCTGGCTTGCGGCAATATACGGTCGATTAGATTCGTTACCATCGGACGGAAGGTCACGGGCACGGGTGTGTAGCTGCCGCCACCTGTCGTCCCTACCCGCTTCAACAGGTCAAAACGCTCCAGTCCGCTGAGCCCCTTCGCCAGCTGTTTCGCTTCCTGCGCCGCTTCCGCCTGCACCCGTTCGATGCCCTTCAGCGCTTTGCTGATCACTTCCATCATCTGCTCGGCTTCCTGCGTCAAAGTCGTCAGCTGCCTCTGAATCTGCTCCAGATTACCCAGCACTGGCAAGGGGCGATCCCAGCTCGCGATCTTCCCGCTCAACCGCCGCCGCAGCTCATCGGTGTCTGCCCCAATCTGAATCATCCGGCGCTGTAAATTTCTCACTTCATCTGGTTTAAATACAACCTGCTTGCCTGCCATTTCACACCTCCTCGCTTACCTGTTCTATCTCCCTGTGCCTTGGAAGTCATTGCGCACCGAGAAGCTTGATTCAAACATCGCGATATCCCCGTATTGAAAGCGATACGTCTGACCGCTATAGCTCACGCTACTAAGCGGCTGTCCTTCAATTTCCCACATATTCGCCATTGGCGCGTCATACCGAATTTCCGGATTCGCCTTGCGCTCCTGTTGGTAGGCACTCAGGTCAAAATGAACCATCAGGTAGCCGTTTTTCAAAAACGCTGCCTCACTGCCATTCAGCACCCCGCCATTTTGCCTTGCCACGTCCAAAATATTCGTGCCCTTCGGCAGCACATACGGCGCGATCGGCAAGCTGTACTCCCCATACCATCGCTGTACACTCCGCAGCGCTTGCACCGTATTCACACTTGCCGGTACCTGCGAGCCGCTTGGTCCCACTAGCGTACGGGACGCATACGACAGCTCTTCCAAGCTGTACCCCGCACTGATGACCGTTTTCCGCGTAATATAGTGCTTCCAGAATTTCTCCCAGGAAGCGCCAAATCGATTCGCTGGGGATAATAGATAATCATATTCATAGCTCGCTGCTTGGCTCAGCGAGGTCGTCGTCACTCCGCGCAGCAGATCCGCCAGCTGATACGTTCGGCTGTACAGCTCCTGATCCCGCGCCGAGCCGACCTTAATCAGCTTGTTCCGTGGGCCGGATACGTCGTAGTACAAGTCCACCTCCTGCGCGCTTCCGCCCTGCTTGCTCACAAACCAGAAGCTTGGCTGGATTTGGATGCCTGCGTCCTTGCCACTGTAGCTCCCGATCGTCTCAAAGTAGAACGAGATCGGGTACCCATTATGCGGCACCGTGGCCGCTTCCCTTGGATGCGAGCCTGGTCGAATCGGCAATAGCCGTGAAGGCTGGCTCGCTAGAGCCGTCTCTTCTCGGTCTTTCGTCCGTCCACCCGATTCATAGACGTAGCCCGAATGCTGCTTCGAGCCTTTCCCTGTGCGAAACACCGATTCATAGCGCAGGTCGCCAATGTCCGTGATGGTGAAATCCGAAATCCGGCCTTGCACTGTGAAGAGCAGCGTCCGGCTCGCTCCGTAGTTCGCGAGATCCCCATTGAAGTCGGTCTGATACGCCGATGAGCCATCTGGCGTATTAATCGCCCACGCCTGCGTCACCGCATCGTAGTTCCCTTCTGGTACCCAGACCGGAATGCGGTACGTTTGCTTCGCTGCTCCAACGGGATAATCGATCCACGTTTGCGCTGGATAGAAGGTGCTCCCGTGGTACACATCAAACGGGAATACAATTCGTTTGTTTCGCGTATATCTCGCATAGTCCCGGTTACCGTATCCGAGTTGGTTCAAATGCGGCGCTGTCTCGTCAAAGTCGACGGAAAACTCTCGTCCCAGTACAAGCACCGTTCGCGCCATATTTGGGATGACGCTTTGGTCAAAGCCCCGGTTTTCATCCGGTGCTTCAGAATCATTGACCACTGGGGTATGGACGGTCACTGTATTGAGCCCTTCAATCGGGAACGTTTGAACCTCCCCTTCGCCATTGATGCTCAGCAGGCTCTCGTACGACAGGATGCCATCACTCGGCTCATCCCGGCTGTTCGCCCGGGTGCCGGGTATGATCAATCCGCTCTCGTAGAGCACATCTTCCCCGATCTCCTCGCCTTCTACGATGTCGATCGGCTCTGGGGTTTCATCGTCCTGCTGCACGTCGTCCATGATGACGGAGCCGTCGAAATCTAGGCGGTCATTCCATACCTTAATTCGTCCAACCTGCCCCTCTGCTTCTTCGGTCCAGTCCTCCGACGGCACGCTCGGACGCTCGCTGCCGCCATCAAGCGTTTCGCCCGCCAACACTTTCGCACTGTATGGCGGCTTCTCCATATGCTCGGCCGTCACGCCTCCCTGCACATCCGGCGCGGTATAGCCGTTTGGCAGCAGCGTAATCGCCCCATAAGGCAGTGCATATTGATTCAGCGTCGCTTGCTTCAGTCCCCATGCATCGAACGTCGTAATTTCCCAATAGGAAAACGGCCGTTCCACCTCATATATCGTCGTTACCGTCTCGGATTCCTGATGACGGACCGTTCTCGTTCTCGGATTGCCATCCGAATCGGTCCCATCTGATTCCTCGGTCTGCCATTTCAGCGTATATGTTTTGGACACCGGAATTTTAAATGTACAAGTTCCTTCCTCTTGATCAAACGTATAGTCAAAGAGATACGCTTTGCCGAATACATTGGCATAAAGCGCGTCACTGCTTGGAATCCCCTTACTCACATCGAACTGCTCTGCCCCTCGCGCATCTGCCCGAATCTCGCCTCGAGCATCGGGCGTTATCGAGGTTTGGCTTCTACTTAGGCCGGGCGTCGGAACGCACATGTCCGAAGGCTCACAGCTTGCTCCTGTACACGCGGTAGCTCCCACCGTCAGTGTGATTCTCGCCGTGATGTTATACCCATTTGCCCCATCGTCTTTCCAGTTCGCTGTAATAACAGCCGAGCCTCGGCTATGTGCCGTTGCTAAACCAGTCTGTTCATCGACGGAAATGACGGCCGAGCGATCACTTTTCCACGTCACCCTATTCGTCATGTTCTGCCAGCCTAAAGGCTTAAAGCCATCCGTCTTTATTTCAGCTTTCATCTGACTTGTCGCTCCAATGGAGGCAGGCGAATCTCCAATAATTCGTATTTCTTTCGTTTGCTTATCGACCCCACGCCAAATTAATAATGTTTCAAAAATATAATGAACCCCATATTTCTGCCACACGCCTCCTGGTCTAAAAATCCCTAATGGATTGCTAATCTGATGATTTGGACCACCTGTGGTTACTTTATAGACCAAATAGTTTTTATTTGTTCTACCAGCATTCAGCCAATCTCCAAATGAACCTGGATATAGATGCATATTCACAAATCTATGTTCACTTGAATTGCTAGAGAGGAAATACTCCCCCGCCTGCATAGCATGTGCCTCGTTGTTTTTATCTACAAAGCTTCGTGGTGCATACAGAGACATATCCGTTACCCCAACGAATGAAGTTGGGACTGGATATGGATTCGTATTTCGATCTGCCCCCGTATTCATGTTAGCCGCATTAGCCAACCTAGGATAACCTTCAGCCTCTGACTCGGAGGATTCAGCCCTAAAGCTACCATCATCCAATTGGGTCCAAATGATTTTGGGCTTGACGATGTCTCCTGCTACTACTTTATAATGCTTATGCTGTTTGGAGCCTGTATACCCAGCAGACAGAGGCTCAAATGTAATATCGCCAGCTGGAGGAAGTTCAATTTCACCAGCTTGAATCGTTTCATCCCCAACAGCTGCAGCAACAAAATTTGCTGACCCTGTAGCAATTAGAACCAATAAAACACCCATTACTACAAAAAAATTTCTCACCATTTCATCTTCCCCGCTTATTTTCTGTTCAGCATTATTGTTCCAACGGTTCCATCAGCCGCAGTAATCCATTGCATACCATATGTAGAACCAATAGTGGTCCAGATCGTTCTCGGTTTTCCCACTTGTAAAAAGTCTGAAAAGTCGTTGTATTTTGTATGAGAACCATAATTTCTTGGTACCGTTTCATATCCAAACCGCTCAGGTGAATCACCAAAAATAACTGATCCTCCTAAAAAATCATAACTATCTTGATATTCATCGGGGTATTTCATCTTCTTTTCAGCCGTAACAGTTGTCTCCGTATAAATGAGAAAAGTTGCTCCCATTCTTGTATCAAACATACTTCCATAGATACCTCTCTCCTCCGTTCCCAACGGTTTCGAAATATCTACTACTATCATTTTATGTAAAATAAAGCTGCCCCGTTTCCCCTTCATAATAAATTTTTTCCCCATGATGTTATAAACAGGTGCCACAACATCCTTACTATCTTTGGACCATGTTGCATTGCCAAGGCTAACCGCATTCGTACCATACAGTCCAACTTCTCTCAATTCATTTAATCCTCTATAGCTTTCCGCCTTGCTTCCTTCAATTCTCAAATAGCGATAAAGCATGACCGCAACCTCTGCTCGCGTCGTTGTATTTTCCAGTCCAAAGCTGTCATCTGGATTTCCTTTCATCAATCCTGTTCCACGTGCAAGAGCGATGTATGGCGTTTGGGTTTTGCTAATACCTGTCTTATACGTCTCGGTAAATGGCAATAACGTACCTTCTACCTCTTTCAATGCCGTTTCAAAACTAGCTTCACTGCGCACTAGGCCCTGTGAAAACCACTTTGCCATATCATATCGAGTCATCGCTTCATTGGGTTTAAACTTGCCTCCTGGCGCATCGCCTGCCTTAATAAAACCAGCTCCTACTGCGCCCTCAATAGCACTTGCTGCCCAATAGCCGCTCGGTACATCTGTAAAGCTCAGCTTGCTTCCATCCTTTTTATTTTTCGTTATTCGTACAAGCACACTCGCAAGTTCAGCACGTGTAATGAGTCCATTAGGCTTAAACGTTCCATCCGAGTATCCCTTAAGATATCCATCCGCTATTGCCTGCTTGATCGTCGCTTCTGCCCAGTGCCCCTTTATATCCTTAAAGCTTGCAGCACTAGTGCTCGCATACACCTGCCGATTTTTCAATGCTTCTTGGTTTGGCATAGTTGCTTCATTCGCCGCAGCCATACCGCCTTGCAGCAATATACTGATAGAAACGACCCCAGCTATTATATTTTTCGCCTGTCTTTTCATTTCTCATTTCTCCTTGTTTATAAAGTATATATATGAAATATAGAACTTCATTTTCAATTATTTACCTTACCCATTATTACATCAAAATACCTAATTTTCCACCTATTTTTGTGTATATAGTATGAGATTTTGCATGTTAAGTCCCGGTATCTTAGCTTAAAAGAGAGGATTATCAAAAATTACTTACTATTATTCATGCAAAATTCACTTCGTTTTCATGCATGTCTAGATTTAAAATCTATATATCCTTCCGAGGGATAATAATCCAAATAAACGATCTAATATGCACAGAGAATGTTATTTCAGGAAAATCGGATAGGGATATAAAAAAAATCGTAATTACTTAAGTATCACTTAAAACGTGAACTGTCTAAGAAGACAACAGCGAGGGAAACGAAAATGGGGGAAGCGATTTTCCTATCGTTGGAATATTCCAATTACTACCATTATATCAATTTACTTGTCGCTCTGTTAGAGTTGCCACCCGATACTCTGTCTTGTTCTTCATCATACTGTAGTTGATGTTTACAAGCCTTCTCATATGAGGGCTTGTTTCTTCGTCTTGCACTCTACTAGCTTCCGATGATAGTAGTCGTAAAACAACGGATTTCACTGTTGCTTGTTGCTTCCTTTTGCCACTTGGATTTACTGAACGGCTAGGTTATGGAAGATGGCACTCAGTACAGGATTTCCTTGTCCACTGGCTTGGTCCGCCTAAACTAAAATGGACACGGGTGATTCCGGCAAAACAGGCTAGCTTGTCAGCGTTAGAGAATCGACGAATATCTCCGATTTCAGCAATCAGTTCCGCCGCTGTAACGGTGAAGCGAACATAATAAAAACAGGTTAATCATGGTCGTATCTGACCATAATCAACCTGTTCATTGTAACGGAATAGAGTTATTTAGGTTATAAAATTAAAGCATTGTAGTGCGTAAAAGAAAATGACGAAATCTTTATACGGGTATTACACGGGTTATTTGTGTTTTTAGTTAGATGATGAATACATTCTTCACTAGGTAGCCCCCTACTACTTATACGATTTTAAACTTTCGTTTAAATTCATATAATCGAGAGTCAACTACATCCTTATCATCAGAATGCTTTAACAAATATACTTCACTTGCTTCTTTAAGATAAAAAAAGAAACTGGAGTAATCTAGTACGACGGTTACATCTTCATCAACTGCAGGACGGTCAAAAAAATAGCAAACCCCCTCTTCTCCGAAGTACCCTTCTTCCCACTCTTCTAGTTCACTTGCAAATAAACACCATATATGCTCATTACCAAAACCCTGCCCGTTACAATGCTTTTCCAACGCTTTAATAAAGTTCCCATCTCCGATAGAAAAATAATAAAGATCTATCAGTTTTTTTTCAGAAATATTTTCATTTGTCATATTGTTACCTCCCTATTTCCCCTCAAATGAAGGATGGAAATTTGTAATGTTCCCACTTTCATCAAGGTATCCCGTAAATCTAAGTCCATTAGAGGAATATCCAGTCACTAATCTCCCATTAATCACACCATTCTCCATAGCCTCTTTGCCCCATACAATCATTTGTTCATTTGAAATCACATTTGAATCATAGACTGTCTTTGGTTGAGGGATATTTTTATATTGACCAGGCACTACCTTCAATTCCCTGTCTAATGCAGGAAGTCTGTACTCTATTTCATAAACCCCAGGAACAGTAGAGTGCGGAGTTCTTGAAACAATAACATCATCTAGCTTCCAGCCTTGATCTGTCAGAATTTTCTCAAAATTTTCTAAATTATGACCTCCAACAACGCCTTTATTCCCTTTTCTAACAATCCCTTGTGCATTTGTCATGTGATCATCAAATCCATTTACAAACTCGAAATTGTTCTTTATTACTGGGACAGAATTACCCGTCCCCTCAGCCTCTCGCTTCAGCCGCTCCATCTCTTCCAAATACCGTTTCTGCACGTCTGTTTTCGGAACTTCAATTGGCGACTTGTTGTTAGGAAAAGAGTCCATGAATTGGAAGCCTTCAGGGGTCACAAGCTGATTGCCAAAGCCTAATCCACGGTCACTTCCTGCACCCTCCGGTTTGACTGTTGGGCTTTTCGGTACTGTTGGTTCCATCCCTCCTGGTGCCTTTATTTTAACCGAAAACAATAAGCCGAGCACTCCGATTACATCCTGCACATGCTCTTTGGAATTCGGATTTTCCGGCGCAATTGCTCCCTGTACCATCCCCGTTAGACCCATGCTCAAATAGTCCACATAGGCAGACACCGACTCATTCTTATTCGCCGCCCGATCAACATACTCTTTCCAAAATGCCTCTGGCACACTAAGCAAGCCCATCGTCGCATGGTTAAAAAAATCATAGACCGAGTCGTTGCTCTTGTTCGCTCGTTCTACATGAGCATTGTATAAATCCGTTCCCACTTCAGCTATGCTATTTCCGGTTTGCTTAATCGCAGCCCATTCCACTGACGCTTGGTTTTTTAGCACGCTCCAGTAGATCTCAAGGCTACGCATCGAATCCTGCCCAAACTTCTCCAGCATGCCCGGCTTTTCCTCGACGATAACTTCTTTTGGTGGGGGATCGTATTTACTTAATGCCTGCATGCTCTGCAAAATCGTCAGCACGTTCAGCAGCCCGCTTTTCACTTGCCCCTGCTGTACATCCGTTACTAATCCTCCAGCCGCTGTTCGAATCGTTTGCTGCAGCGCATGAATCTCCTTGAGCTGCACCCTCGCCAGTTCGCCCGTCGGACCCTGTGTTTGCGCCATCATCACCATAAACAAATAGCGAGCGTTGTCCGGCAGCGGCACCCGTGTCGTCAGGTCTCCTTCCAGCGCGAACGACGGATCATAGTCACACGCCAGCAGCGGCACCTGCTTGAAATAGCTCGTCATATTCACATTTTGGGAAAAATAGCTCTCTGCTACGCCAAGTTCCTTCAGCTTCTCTCGACTAATCTCCGCCTGTTTATGCACTTCTGCCATAAGCAGATGATTGCCAAACTGCTTGTACACCGCATACGCCGTCTGCGCCTTCGCGATCAAATCCCGCTCGGCGAATATCGCCTCCAGCTTCATTTCCGCATCCAGCTTTTCTGCTGCTGTCGCGCCTTGCAGGCCTGCGACCCGCCGCAGTTCCTTCACCAACGGATCGCTCGACCAGCGGTCTCGGCTGGCTTGCGGCAAGATCCGGTCGATCAGATTCGTCACCATCGGACGGAAGGTGATCGGAACGGGCGTGTAGCTGCCGCCGCCTGTTGTCCCTACACGCTTCAATAGGTCAAAACGCTCCAGCCCGCTCAGCCCCTTCGCCAGCTGCTTCGCTTCCTGCGCCGCTTCCGCCTGCACCCGCTCGATGCCTTTCAGTGCTTTGCTGATCACTTCCGTCATCTGCTCCGCTTCCTGCGTCAAGCCCGTCAACTGCCTCTGAATCTGCTCCAGGCTGCTCAGCATCGGCAAAGAGCGATCCCAGCTCGCGATCTTCCCGCTCACCCGCCGTCGCAGCTCATCCGTGTCCGCTCCGATTCGCACCATCTGCTGCTGCAGGCGCCTCACTTCATCCGGTTTAAATACAACCTGCTTTCCAGCCATTGTACTCCTCCTCGCTCACTCGTTCTATCTCCCGGTGCCTTGGAAGTCATTGCCCACCGAGAAGCTCGATTCAAACATTGCTATAGCCCCAGTTGATCTGCATCTCCACTCATTACTCTCTATTCAATTTTATAGTCCCTACAGTACCGTCAGCCGCAGTAATAAATTGCATACCGATAATACCAGTAGCAGTCCATACCCTTCTTGGTTTCCCTACTTGTAAAAAGTCAGAAAAATCCTTGTATTCTAGTCCATAAAATCTTGGTAAGGTTTCGTAACCAAATTGTTCTGGAGCATCACCAAGTATGACTGTTCCCGTTAACACACTATAGCTATCCCCATACTCAGTAGAATATTTCATTTTCTTCTCAGCGGTGACGGTTGCTTCCGTGTATACTCCAAACGTATCGTATACTGCTTGATAAAACATGTTTCCATAGATACCTCTATCTTCGGTTCCCAACGGTTTCGAAATATCCACAATTATCATTCGATTTAAAACAAACGTGCCCCGTTTCCCCTTCATAATAAATTTTTTCCCCATAATGTTATAAACAGGTGCCACAACGTCCTTACTATCTTTGGACCATGTTGCATTGCCAAGGCTAACTGCATTCGTACCATACAGTCCAACTTCTCTCAATTCATTCAATCCTCTATAGCTTTCCGCCTTGCTTCCTTCAATTCTTAAATAGCGGTAAAGCATGACCGCAACCTCTGCACGCGTCGTTGTATTTTCCAGTCCAAAGCTGTCATCTGGATTTCCTTTCATTAGTCCCGTTCCCCGTGCAAGAGCGATGTAAGGCGTTTGGGTTTTACTAATACCGGTCTTATACGTCTCGGTAAATGGCAATAACGTACCTTCTACCTCTTTCAATGCCGTTTCAAAACTAGCTTCACTGCGCACCAGTCCCTGTGAAAACCACTTCGCCATATCATATCGGGTCATCGCTTCATTTGGTTTAAACTTGCCCCCCGGCGCATCGCCTGCCTTAATAAAACCAGCTCCTACTGCGCCCTCAATAGCACTTGCTGCCCAATAGCCGCTCGGTACATCCGTGAAGCTCAGCTTGCTTCCATCCTTTTTATTCTTCGTTATCCGTACGAGCACACTGGCTAGTTCAGCACGTGTAATAAGGCCATTGGGCTTAAACGTTCCATCCGAATACCCCTTAAGATATCCATCCGCTATTGCCTGCTTGATCGTCGCTTCTGCCCAGTGCCCCTTTATATCCTTAAAGCTTGCAGCACTAGTGCTCACATACACCTGTCGATCTTTCCATATATCTTGGTTTGGCCCATTTGCTTCTTTCGCCGCAGCCATACCGCCTTGCAGCAATATACTGATAGAAACGACCCCAGCTAATATATTTTTTACCTGTCTTTTCATTTCTCATTTCTCCTTGTTTATAAAGTATATATATGAAATATAGAACTTCATTTTCAATTATTTACCTTACCCATTATTACATCAAAATACCTAATTTTCCACCTATTTTTGTGTATATAGTATGAAATTTTGAATTCCAAGTCTCGATATCCTAACTTTAAAGAGAGGATTATCAAGAATTACTTACTATTATTCATGCAAAATTCACTTCTCTTTCATGCATGTCTAGATTTAAAATCTATATATCCTTCCGAGGGATAATAAACCAAATAAACGAACTAATAGGGATAGAGAATGTTATTTCAGGAAAATCGGATAGGGATATAAAAAAATTAGTAGAATCGATTAACAATAATGAACAAAAAAAGCATAACGCTGTCATTCAGCGTTATGCCCTCTGCTTTTACCTATGCTTCTCCACTTGCTTAAGCTCTTTCAACTTTCTTCACAACCGGCTTGCTAATGCCTTCCGCCGCACTGCCCGTCGCTGTGAAGCAATCCGCTTCGTAGTTATACGAGATTCGCTCCGGCAGCGGCATCCGATTGCCATCAAGCAGTCCGCGAACGAGCTCGCGGCCAAGCTCTGGGGTCATGCCGTTATACCAGTTGCCGTCGGGATAGACGACCACATTGCATGCATCCTCGCATCTGCCGTTGCACATCGTCTTCGTCGTATGGACGAAAGAATCCGCTTCGCGCCTCGCAAGCTCCTCACGGATGGCGAGCGTTACCTCTTCCGCGCCGCTGCGTTTACAGCTGCCTCCGTTGCATAGAAGCAGATGATGGCGCGTATGCGTCAGGTTCCAAGTTGCCATCCTCTGGAAGCCTCCTTTCCTACCTCGTTTCCCGGTGCACAGTCACCCGCCCCAAGGCGGGACTGTATTTGCGCAGCTCCAGCCGCTCCGGGGTTGTACGTTTATTTTTGGAGGTCGTGTAGTTGCGGTCACCCGTCTCCGTGCATGCCAGCGTTACAGTAACTCTCATTAGGCTCACCTCCTTTTATAACATACTTTTCAACGGCCTGTCTCCTTAATTTATGGCGCAAGCTTCCTGCTGCGACTGCGGAAATGGATCGAAAAGGCTGTTCCAATCCTGCTTCATCTCTTCCTTCGTAAGCAAACACTGGTCAAGCGTTGCTTCAATCTCGGCGTGCTGCAAATCGATACCGATGAACACAACCTTATTGATTCGGTCACCATACATCGGATGCCAGCTGCCCGCAAGTTCAGGCTCCTCCTCAAGCAGCAAGTGCTGCTCAGGCTCGGGAAGCGCGGCCACCCACAGTCCAGCAGGGCCAAATTGAATCGACGGCCCCGCCTGGCTAATGCTCTGCGCCTGCAAGCTGCGGGTTGCCAGCCACATAATGCCCTTTGCCCGAACGATAGCTTCCGGCCACTCCTCCATCCAGCGCATTAACCGTTCCGGATGAAAAGGCTTCGCCCGCAAATAAACGAATGAGCCAATTCCGTATTCCTCTGTTTCTGGCGTATGGACAGGCGCATTCAGCTCCCGCATCCAGCCAGCCGATACGCTGGCTTCTTCAAAGTTGAATCTGCCGGTATTCAAAATTTCCGCAGGATCAACCTTGCCCCGCTCGGTGCGAATCAGCTTGGCGCGCGGCTGCAGCGTGCGAAGCACGCCCTCCAGCTCGTCCAAATCCTCATCGCTGACCAGATCGCATTTATTAAGCAGCAGCACATCGCAAAATTCAATTTGGTCAATCAGCAGATCAACGACCTCTCGATGGTCTTCCTCATGCGCCCCCTGACTGCGTTCAAGCAGCGTCTCGCCCGAGGAATAATCGTGCCAGAAGCGGTACGCATCAACGACCGTCACCATGCAGTCCAAGCGGCAAAATTGCGACAGGTCAATTCCCTGCTCCTCATCAATATAGGTGAACGTTTGGGCAACGGGAACCGGCTCGCCCACGCCCGTCGATTCGATCAATATATAATCAAAGCGCTCCTGCTTCGCCAGCCGCTCTACCTCGCGCAGCAAATCTCCGCGCAGCGTGCAGCAGATGCAGCCATTCGACATTTCCACCAGCTGCTCATCGGTGCGGGACAGCCCGCCTTCTTTTTGAACCAAAGCCGCATCGAGATTGACCTCGCTCAGATCATTGACGATAACCGCCACGCGAAGGCCATCGCGATTGTTCAGCACATGGTTGAGAATCGTCGTTTTCCCTGCTCCTAGATAACCGCTCAGCACCGTCACCGGAATTTTAAAATCTGCTTGCTTCTTCACTGCTGCTTCCTTGTCCATTCGTTTTCACGCTTCCCTTCATATATATAGCTTGGCATAAATGCGATAACATCGGTCTCTTGCTGTGGCTTCAATCTGCCTTATTCGTTCAAAGCAAGCTTCAGTGCTTCCAGATTGTTTTTCATCACGCCAATATAATCGAGCCCGTCTGCCGTTTCTTCCTCAGTCAGCCCTTCCAGCGGGTTCAGCACCGCTGTCTTGGCGCCGATTTCGCTCGCAATGGTGCTGGCGATTTTCGGATCAACCAACGTTTCGAAAAAAATCGTTTTTATTTGCTGCTCCTTCGCTAGCTTCACAATTTCCGCCATTTGCTCAGGGGAGGGCTCCTGGTCAGGAGACAGGCCGGAAATCGGCACCTGCGTCAAGCCGTATTCACGCGCCAAATAGCCAAAAGCCGCATGCTGCGTAACGAACTCGGTACGCTTCGCCCCTGCAAGCCCAGCCTTATACGCATCGTCCAGCTCTTTGAGCTTGGCAATATAGGCATCTGCATTCGCTTTATATTGGTCCGCATGGGCGGGATCTGCTTTCGCAAACGCCTCTTGAATGGCCGCAACTTCTGCCTGTGCCAGCTTCGGACTCAGCCATACATGCGGATCGAGACTATGCTCATGATCGTGATCATGTTCCTCTTCCTCATGGGCAGTCTCCTCGTGCTCGGCAGCATGGTCGTGCTCATGTTCCGCATCCGCAGCTGCATCATCCGAGGCACCGTGCGCTTCTTCCCCATGCGAATGCTCGTCCTCCCCGCCCTCGGCTAATTCAATGCTGCTGCTCGCTTCCACGACGAAACGTTTCTCATTTGCCGCGCTTTCCAGCGCCTGCTCCGCCCAGCCTTCTACGATGCCGTTATATACGAACACATCCGCTTCTTTCAGCACCGCCATGTCCTTGGCACTTGGCTCCCAGTCATGCGGCTCGGTGCCGGCCGGAATAAGCGCCGTTACATCAGCGTATTCCCCGCCCACCTGCTTACTGAACTCATACATCGGATAAAAGGTAGTTACGACCTGCAGCTTCTTCGCTTCCGTCTCCCCAACAGCTGGCGAAACGCTCGCTTCAGAGGAAACGGCACTTCCGTTATTTGCTTGCGCGCCAACTGTATTTGCCCCATTCGTGCTTCCAGCCGCGCCACATCCCGATAGCAGCAGCACCGCTGCGATTAAGAACAAAGAAAATTTGCTAAACATAACTTTCATTTTCTGTACCTCCATGTGTGTGAGTTGCTGATGCATCCAGCTTGCTGCTCTTCATGCGGGGAAAAGCGTCCTGCTTCGCCACTTGCCCCGTTTTATGGTTGTTGATGATGGTGCGATTTTGCCGATTGCCCAGCTTCCCGGCTATAACGTATGCCTTTTTCAATACAATGCCTAAGATCAGCAGCGCGAGCAAAAATAGTGCGATCGTTCCGCCCGGCGGCGTTCCCAGCTCGTAAGAGGCGGTCAGTCCCGAGAATACGCCCGCCACCCCGACCACCATCGCAATAATGAGCGCTGCCGCAAAGCTGCGGGCAAGCCGTACCGCCAGCGCCGCAGGCAGCACGATTAGCGCCGATACGAGCAGCACGCCTACAATTGGCATAGCCGCAGCGACAATCATGCCCGTCACCACGCTGAACAGCATGGAGATGAGTCGGACAGGAATGCCACTTGCTTGCGCCGTTTCCTCGTCGAACGCCATCTGATACAGCGGTCTGCGCAGCAATATAAAAAAACTCGCTCCTACAGCCGCTGCTCCAAGCATCAGCATAAGCTCAGTTTCGTTCACCGCGACGACAGAGCCGAATAAATAGGAGGAGAAGCTTTTGTTCATCCCTTTATTCAGCCCCATCAGCACAACGGCGCTCGACAAGCCGCCAATCATAATAATGGCAATCGACATTTCGCTGTAGGCCCGGTATGAGCGCCGAATATATTCAACGGCAATCGCTCCTGCTACAGCAGCAGCGAACCCGGCGTAGGAAGGATTCCAGCCTAGATAGGCCCCCGCGGCAACGCCAGCTAATGATACATGCGAAAGCATATCCGCCATCAGCGCCTGCCGTCTCAGCATTAAATGCACGCCAAGCACAGAGGCAACTAAAGCGATGATGCCTCCGGCGCAAAATGCCCGCTGCATGAAGTCGTAGTGCAGCATTTCCATCCTCCCTCCCCCTTCCGTTCCAGCTCAATGATGCGGTCCAAATACGGACGGACCTCTTCGAGTCCATGGGTCACCATCACAACCGTCCGCCCATGAGCCTGCACATGATGAAACATTAATTCGTAAAAGCCTTTACGGCTTGCTTCATCCATTCCGGTTGTCGGCTCATCCATGACGAGCAGGTCGGGCTGCTGTGCCAGCGCTCTGGCGATGCACACCCGCTGCTTCTGTCCGCCGGACAGCTCGCCGATTTTGCGGCCGCGCTGCTCCCACATGCCGACCTGGCGCAGCGCCTCCTCGGCACGGGCTCGTTCCTGTGGCCGCATCCGCCGCAGCCAAGCTCCGCTTTCGTATGCGCCAGACCTGACGAACTCCAGCACCGTGCTTGGAAAGCCGCTGTTAAAAGCTGCGATCTGCTGCGGCACATAACCAATCACGAGCTTCTTGCCGCTCGCGCCGAGCTTCGCCAAGTAAACCTCTCCACTCCACGGCTTCAGCAAGCCCAGCACCAGCTTAAGCAGCGTCGTCTTCGAGGCGCCGTTGGGCCCGGTTACCGCTATAAATTCACCGGCATGAATGTCCATATCCGCCTCATTCAGACTCGGTACGCTGCCGTAGCCGAACACGACATTATTTAATGAAGCAATCTGCACGCGGTCTCTCCCCTTTCGCTCCAATGCTATTTTTCAAAAAAAGATAACAATGTATAAGTTTCACTCTCGAAACGGTAGCTTTGCCGCCAGTGGATGGCGACAGCCGTTTGCATTTAATCGTAATAATTACGATATTATCCCAAAAAAGAAATCGCCAGCAGCGATTCATTAACGGTTATTACATTGCTTAATAGTAATTATTACGCTTAATGAGTATAGCAAGCCGCTTTTCATTCGTCAACTGCCTATTTTGGGCCAGCCCCCAGTGCCTTTTACGGAGGAACATTCCATGCATGCGCTGGCATCAGGGCCAGATCCAGTATACAATAGGAGTCATTATTCAAATATTTTCCGGCATAGCTGGCCAAGAAAGGATGTTTACATTTCCAATGAGTACATCCGTTGAACAACATCGCGAGGAAGCACCTTCGACCGTTAATTGCATGGTCATTACCGTATCTGACACACGTACGCCCGCTACCGATAAAAGCGGCACGCTGCTTATTGAGCTGCTCAAGGCAGGCGGCTATCAGACGACGCGCTACGCCATCGTCAAGGACGAATACAGCGAAATCCAGTCCGCGCTGCGCAGCGGAGCTTCGGACCCGGCGGTTGAGGCGATTTTGCTCAATGGCGGGACAGGCATTGCCAAGCGGGATACGACCTATGAGGCAGTAAAGGATTTGCTCGATAAGGAAATGCATGGGTTTGGCGAGATTTTTCGCTACTTGAGCTTTGCTGAGGATATCGGCACGGCGGCGATTCTGAGCAGGGCGATTGCTGGCGTTTACGAGGATACGGCGATTTTCTCCATGCCCGGCTCCAGCGGCGCAGTCCGGCTCGCGGCCGAACGCATTATCGTTCCTGAGCTAGGTCATGTGATGCGGGAAATTTATAAGGATCTTCGCTGACGGCTTTTTTACATCTTTAATGGCGAGGCTGCAAAAATATATGAAGCTTCCGTCCATCCATAAAAACAAGAGAAAGAGGAGGTAGCCCACTCTTTCTCTTGTTTTTTGTGTCTTGTGTTTTTCTCTCTTGCTCTCTATTTCTCCTCTCTTTTCCTCCCTCTTTTCCTCCCTCTTTTCAGCCCTCGTCTATCCTTCTCTCTACGATTTTACGAATAGTTCGTTCGTTTGAACGTTGCATCATTTTTAGAAATTGTTGTATTGAGGGCGCTCAAGGCGTCCAGCCGCAGCACATAGTCGTAATGGCGAACGTAATAGCCCGGCTGGCTGTACGATTCAAAGGAAATTTCCGTGCTGTCTCCAAGCCCGCTGACGATGTTGAAGGTCGCATCCTGTTTGAACGCATCCGTTCCGTCATATTGCTGAAGCACAATCTGATTGCTGGCATTGCGGCGGAAAAAATAGCCAGGGTAATTCATCGACTCCAGCGATACGGACGACGCGCTCGCAAGTCCCGGCACCACTCGGAACTGCGAATCGGCAGCCGGAGATATACCCGAATCAACGCGTCCAACATAGTTGTTATGACGGATTAGGTAACCAGCAAGAGCGCCCGCTTCAAAGGTGCTGTAGCCCGTCGCCTCTGCAGTCGCTGGGCCAAACAGCCGAACCTCATGCAGCGTTGGCGTATACCAGTTGCCCGGATTGTTGAACAGCACTGCATTCACCATATTAATTCGCACATATCGCGCCGTAAAATGTACTGCGTCAGTCGTGAAACCGTATGCGGTGTTCGTCGTACGGTCAATCGCTGCGTAGTTCACGCCGTCATTGCTGATTTCGATTTTATATTTGTAATAGCCCTCGGAGCCCTTATACATAAACCACGAAATATCAACCTCAGTAATCGTCTTCGGTGCGCCAAAATCCACCTGCCACCAAGCAGGCCAGCCATTATTTGCAGCCGCCCATGACACTTGTGCATTGCCGTCATTGCCATTTGCTGCGCTGCTTCCGGAGGCGATGCTGCTGGCGGTCGCGGTTTTGCCCAGCGCATGGTTGACTTGCGACGGCAGCGTGACCGTGCCAGTTCCTGCATCAATGCCCCATGAGCTATACCAATTGAGCGTTGCACTATTGCTTGCATCATTCAGCGTAAGCGGCAGCCAGATGAATTTGTGGTCGCTGAGATTGAGCGGATTCCAGCGGTCCGCCATATAGATGTAGGTCGTGGTGGCACTGCCCGTCACGGTCATAATATTTTCAATCTGCGAGCTGTAAGCCGCCGGATCACCGAAGGGCGAGATCGCAGACCATGTGCCGTTCATCGCCGAGGCTGTGGAATAGCCGCCTTGGTTCGGATACCAGCCCGAAGCCTGCGAGGTGAACAAATAATACGTATTGTTTTTCTTCACAACAGCAGGCGCTTCGCGGTAACCGTTCTCATAAATCCAGCCGACAAAGCTGCTCACGCCGGTATAATCGGCATTCAGCTTAAAAATCGCCATCGTATCGTTGGCGCCGCCATTTTTCCTCGAAGCGGTAATAAGGTAGGCGCTGCCGTCGGTATCGGCAAACACCGTCATATCCCGGGACTCGTAGTTCAGCGGCCGGAAGCTGCCTTGATACGCAAATGCCCCATCTGGTGTAGAGCTCGTCGCTACTGCAACGCGGGCGAGCGAATAATCGCTGCCATTTTCATAATGCATCCAGAGCACATATTTGCCCGTTGCGGCATTATAGATGACCTTCGGGCGCTCGATCTTGCTCGTATTCAGCTCCGCTGCCGAGGTTTTGGTCAGCACGCTGCTGCGGAAAGTCCAATTTTTGAGGTCGCTTGATGTATACACGTTAACGGCATCGAACGTTCCGCCCGTCGCATGCTCGCCATACCAGTAATAGGTGGAACCGACCTTTAAAATGTTGCCGCTGTGCGCAAGAATCGGGTTGCCTGCAGTATCCTTCCAGTCTGTCCCGTTTACAATACTTACGCTGGCAGCGTTAGCGCGGCCCGCCGGAATCGCTCCGGCAGCAATTGAAAGCAGTAGAGTAAGCAGCAAAACAGCGATCACACTTCTTTTTCCCATAATCACCATGCTTGAACTCCTCCTTTATAATGATGCGACGCCTGGTTAATATCAGCAACGCACACCCCTTATATTAGCATTTATGTAAGCGATTTCAATTGAACAATCCGGCGAATGGTGAACGATCTGGACTTCGACGGAAGATGAGTTATTTATCAGAAATTTGCTATTCAAACTCGTTTATTGTAACATTTTATTAGTTTGAGAGATTGCTAGCTTTGCTGCCTATTTTTATATATTTATACATTCAGGAGATGATCTAGATTAGTTACGCTGCTGCATTTGCAATGTCATTCTTTATTGTGCTGCTGCTTATTCCTCCGCTTCGTAAGCTCGCTTTCCGCATCGATTTTGTGGACAAGCCCCGCAAGGATGTCGAACGCAAAATACATAAAGAGCCGATTCCACTCACGGCGAGCTATGCTATTTTTGTCGGCTTTATGGCTACGTATTTAGTATTTGTAGATGAAATTACAATGAAAACAGTCGCTATTATAATAAGCTCGATCTTGCTGCTCATTATTGGCACGATTGACGATTGGTACAAGACGCATGGCAAGGATTTTCCGTCATTGCCGAAGATGCTCGTTCAAGTGTCGGCGGCAGCAATCGTATTTTTCGCTGGTGTATCATTCGAGGGCTTCTACAATCCGCTCAGCGGTGAGTTCGTCAATCTGCCTTATGCCTTGCAATTCGTATTGACGATTTTATGGATTTTCGGCGTAACGACCGTCATTAACTTCTCCGATGGCATGGACGGCTTGGCGGGCGGCCTTTCTACAATTTCAGCTGTAACGCTGTTTATTGTGGCCCTTACCAAGGGGCAAAGCGATTCCGCGATGCTGGCTATTATTTTGATTGGGGCTGCAATTGCGTACTTGCGCTACAACAAGCCTCCGGCCAAAATATTTATGGGCGACGCTGGCGCGACGTTCCTCGGCTTTATGCTTGGAGTCATTGCACTTGACGGTGCCTTCAAGCAGGCAACTGTGCTGTCGATTTTCATTCCGATTTTGGCGCTTGGCGTGCCGATCTTCGATAACATTTTCGTCGTAATCAAGCGTATGATTCAAGGCAAGCCCATTTACCAAGCGGATGCGACACAGGTTCATTACCGCCTGCTGCATTCCGGCCTCAAACCCGGACAAGTGCTGTCGTTTCTGTTTCTCATCAGCGTTTGCTTCTCGCTATTTTCGATTATTTTACTTATGATTCCGGTATAGAGCATGTATTGCAAAAAAACCTCTCCCATGTGGCAGAGGTTTTTTTGCATGGGAGGACTGCCTTAGTTGATGTCAGTTCAGACGCTCCATTACGCGGTGCAGCAGCACGCTGACTTCCGCACGCACTGCATGGTCGCCTGGAGCAAAAAGCTTGTCCGTCCGTCCTTGCAGCAGCTCACGCTCGTACAAATACGCAATATCCTGCTCCGCCCAGTGGCCGCTAATATCGCTAAACGGATGTACACCAGATGCAGCTTCTTCTTGTGCACCTGCTGGCTCGGCCGGGCCGAGCGCCTTGAGCTGCCGCGACAGCACAGCGGCAATTTCCGCTCGCGTAATCGGCTGATTCGGCAGAAGGGCGCTGCCTTGCGGCCGCTCTACACCTTGCAGCAGGCCATTTGCCGCCGCTGTCTCCACATAGTCGTATGACCAATCGCTTTTGCGCACATCGGTAAAAGCGGGGATGGCTTGCTGCTTCATATCCAGCTCGAACGCAAGTACAGCGGCCTTCGCGAACTCTGCCCGCGTCATTAGGCGCCCCGGCTCAAAAGTGCCAGCTGCCGTCCCTTGCATCACCTGCGCAAGCGCCAGCTCCCCGACAGCTGCCGAAGCCCATTTCAGCTTCGCAACCGCCTCATAATCCTTGAATTGCTTGAGGCGCTGCTCCACCGTCAACTGTGCTGCCGCTTTCGCTGGCGATTGTCCGACGACCTTCGTCGCGCCGTCCTTGACTGATTCTGCGCCAATGCTGACGACTGGCTCATTTACTCGATGCTGAATATTCAGTCCCGGATTATCCGGCAAAATAATGATCGACTTCGCCAAGCTGAAGGACGCGGCTCCATCCTTCTCTGCCTTGAAGGTCAGGCTGCCCAGCTTTCCGTAGCCAGAAAATAATGCCGGGTCCCGCTGGGCCGTCGCCTCGGCAATTTGAATAAGGCCTGCTGCGGCATCAAGCTTGTTCAGCAGCTGCATGGGACTCGCCGAAGCTGCAAACACCGCTGGCCGCAGCAGCGCCTCCGCCTCTTTTTCAACTACAGGCGCTATTCGCTTTGAATCGTATTTCATATGTACCTCATAGCCTTGAACTCCGCCGTAGCTCCCTTTAAAGCCTTGCAGCCATACGGCGACCTCGAACACGTCGCCAATCTTCACCTGATTGGCAGAAAGGACAATACGAATTTGCGGCAGCTTGTCTGCTTCCGCCTTCTCGGCTCCCGATGCCGATGCCGCACCAAGCCAAGCAGTGACCAGCAGGCTTACCCCCATTAATGACAACCATTTTGAATGCTGACTCCCTCTCATATTCATCTCTCCTGTCTTCGACTTCTTGCTCCCTATACCTCATCCTGAAAATAAGGAGGGGAGCCAATCGCGCTCCCCTTCCATTTTTCACGACCGTTTTATGATCAGTCTCTTGCCCTTTGTCTCTTACCTCTTATCTCTTATCTCTTATCTCTTATCTCTTATCTCTTATCTCTTATCTCTTATCTCTTATCTCGTGCCGCTTACAGCTTGAAGTTGCCTAAAACGAATGAAATATCGAGCAGGTCAACCGCGTTATCCCGATTAATGTCAGCTGAGCTTGCCGGTGCATTGGCCCAGCTTGTACTCCGTGACTTGCCGAACTGCTTGGCGACAAGCTGGAGATCGGCCAGATCGATTTTACCGTCGCTATTCACATCGCCCGCCTGAAGCGGTCCGACATTAAGCGTCGTATCCTCGTCAGCCACCGTCACCGAAGACGCCGAAGCCACATGCCCTGGCACGACTACACGCACGGTGTAAGTACCCGATGGAACAAGCAGCGTATAGCTTCCATCCGCCTTCACTTCACCAACAGCTGCAACCTCCTTGCTTGCTGTAACCGCCTCTACGACAACTTTGTGCACACCATCGGCACCTTGGTACCACGTCTCACTATAATTCACACTGCTGCCGAGAGCTTCCGCCGTTATTTTGCCTGTAATCCGATGCTCCGGCTCGGTAGGACCCGGCGTCACCGTCACAGAAACGTCGCTCACACTGCTATAAGCAATTTCTTGCGTATCGCTGTTCAATGCCCGAACATTGGACAGTTTAAAATCTTGTTTTCCGGCGCTGCCGCTGGAAAAATGGAATGTTGCCAGCGTCCCGGAGCCGCTATAGCCGCTGTGATCCCCGGTCAACGATACGACATAGTCGCTCCTCGCAACGCCGCTCCCGAGATCGACAACCGTCTCATTTACGATAAGCGATCCGCCAGGATTGACCTGCTGCTGATACGTGGACAGCGTAACGCTTGGCGCAACTGTGCCTTTCACGAGCCCGCTGTCATATGTCAAGCTGAACTGCGCCGCATATAAGCCCTTTACATGCTCAAAATTCACATCAATATCAAAGGTTTCACCCGTGCGAACACTGGACTTTGAAGCAACAGCTGCCAATGTGGCAGGCTGCTCATTCGCACTCTCATAGTTGACAACAAAGGCTGGCTCAATGACGCCATTATCGGCGGCATCATACACATACACGTCAAACGCGTTGCTTCCTTGAACAATTGGCACCGAAATCTCGAAGCGCCCGTCTGCTGCAATCGTCGCATCATACTGCTGCAAATCGCCGTTTGCATCCTCAGCGATGGCAGCAGCACCAACTGCCGAATAATCGCCGAACAACGTAATAAGGCGGTCACTGATAATTCGTCCGCTAATCACACCGTCATTGCCTGTAACTGCAATTGGCGGGTCAGCCAGTTCCGCAACCGGAGCCTGCACATCCAAGACAAATTCGGCAAGCTGGTCAAGCAAAAAATCTTCTGCCCCAAACCCGACCCAAGGCACGACGACATAATGTCCTTCACCAAGCTGCTGAGGGCCAAGAGCCGTCAATATTTCCCCGTCCCAGCCTTCAACGATGTAGCTGCCCGGTGTCATGCCTTGCGCGCTTTCCACAATGGCCCCTTTCCAGGACAAATTGCTTCCCGAAACCGCATAAACATCCAGTGAAAAATACGGCAGCGTAGCATTTACGCGGAACTTAAGGTCGGTCGTATCCGCTGCACCATCACCATTTGGCGAAAAAAGGAACGGTTCAAGCGTAATTTCCGATACTTTTGCTGGAAGCTCCACTTCGCCTACATAGACAGCGAGTGGAAGCTGTATAGTCTGTCCTCCACCCTGAATGACGACTTCGCCCTCGTAACGGCCATCCTCCGCTGCTTCTGCTACCTGCAGGGCTACATCGAAGGAAGCCGTACCGCCTGCCGCCACCGCGAACGATTCTTCGCTAACGCTTAGCTCACCCGCTGCCTCGCCATACCATATTGTCGATACCGCATACGAGCTGGCCGCGCCAGAAATATCCTTTACTTGGATCGTTTTCGCCGACTCATCCCCTGGAGCCTGTGCTCCGAAAGATAAGCTGCCCGTCAAATAAGACGTAGCGGCAGCACCTGCTACTGCAACTGTCGTTTCCTCCACAAGCGCTATCGCTTTTGCATGAGAGATTTGCTCCAAGTCAATCCGTCCTGCCCCTTGATCCATATGCGAATAACGCTCGCCGCTGCGATCTGCCAGCTTCTTCGTATTGTTCATCAGCAGCCCTTTTACCTCAAATGGAGTAAGTCCTCTCTCCTTTTGAAGCAGCAGAGCAGCAGCGCCTGCAATATGCGGACTCGCCATGCTCGTGCCTTGCTTATTTTCATAAGCATCCGAATAATCGCCGCCATAAGCAGGTACGGATGAACGAATAGCTACACCTGGCGCCGTTATATCCGGCTTAATAGCCAGACCCGGCAGTGATGGACCGCGCGAGCTGAAATCCCCCATCATATCCTGCTCTACTGTTGTACCAAAGTCGATCGAATACCCGCCAGCTCCAGCAGCCGCGTCAACCTTCGCTTTCAAAGCAAGTCCATCCTCCTGGGAAATGCTAAGCGTAGGGACATAATCGACTCCCGCATTCAGCGTTCCACTGAAGCCTCCTGTCGCATTGTTATAAATAATGACAGCCGCAGCTCCGGCATTTAAGGCATTCAGCGCCTTTTCGCCAAAAGTAATGGAGCCTCGTGAAATGAGCGCAGCTTTACCCGTTACATCTTTGCCAATGAAATCCGCCGCTGTTCCTAGGCCCGCATATACAAGCTCCAATGCATTATTTTCCAGATTGCCAAGCTCAGGGGAGTAGGTCATATAGCCACCATAGACGGTGTCTACTCCGCTTCCTGTCAGCACAGGCACAGAAAGTGGCGGCGAAGAAGCTCCGACGGAAATCGCCAGCTCCGCTGTAGCCGGAACACCTACCGTATAAGGCTCTGGTCCATCGTTGCCGTTCGCCGCAACCGCCACAACGCCTGCCAGCATCACATTATTCAGCGCGACGGCGCTAGCCTCGAACTGATCATTAAAGTCATCGCCCAGCGAAAGGTTAATGATATCCATACCGTCGATAACCGATCGTTCCATCGCGGCAATGACGTTTTCCGTCGAACCTCTGCCTTTCGGCCCCAGTACGCGGTAAGCATAAATATCTGCACCGTATGCGACGCCTTTTACCCATCCGCTTTCGCCATCCGGGTTTTCCGGATCTCCGCGCCCTGCTACGGTACCAGCCACATGCGTGCCATGGGAGGTTGCCACCTCAGCATCATTCGGATCGGGAAGCGTCTCGTACGGATCATTGTCGTTGTCGACAAAATCATAGCCACCCTTATAAGCATCCTTCAAGCTTGGATGGAGATAATCAATACCGCTATCGATAACCCCAACCTTAATGCCTTCCCCCGTTAGGCCGCTGTCCCAATAAACAGGGGTACCGATAAATGGAACACTCTCGTCCATTTTAGCCTCCACGCTTGGCTGCGGATCTATAATAATTTCCGAATTCGGATAGATAGCCTTCACGCCAGGCAGCGCAAGCAGCTTGTCCACCTGATTTGCCGGAACCTGTACCGAGTAGCCATTGAAAATTTGCTGGTACTGGCGCCCAAGCTTCACATTCAGCTTCCTCGCAGCAGCAGCAAAGCTGGATTGCTCCTGCTTCACAATCGTCTGATAGCCGGCAATCGACTTGGCCTGACCTTGCTGTGCCTTGACGCTCTGCACGGCGATTGGATCGGATACCAGCTCAACGATGACGCTAATCGTCTTGCCGCTGTCCGAATGCGGCACGTAGTTTTGCGGCGTAAGGAGTAGTGGTGTTGTTCCCTCTGCCGCAGAGCCTGCCGCTTCCACCTTGAAGCGCTGCTCTCCCTGCGCGCCAAGCAGCCCCGCCGACTCCTTCTTGCCGGCTGAATCAACCTGCTCATAAGCCGATTTCGGCAGCTTCAGCTGCTCTGACAATATGGAGGATTTAAGGCTTTGCGGAGCTGCTTCCGCCCCCATAGCCCCCGCGGGTAATAATAAGGTGAGCAAAAGCGACATGACGATTAGAATAGATAATTGCTTATTGCGACTTGTTTTGCGTTTATACCATTGCTGCATGAAATCCCTCCTATTTTTCATTGCCCTCTACTAAAACCGCCACCTTGCCTCCTTTCTATCAAATATCACAAATTACCTTTTAACCCATAAATATGTATTTCTAAGCTCGTTAAAATCTATTGTAAAGGATCATTTACGAGAAAATTGTAGAACCGTCTGATTATTGAAAATATTTTGGAGCACGACAAAAAATCTGGCAAACGCCGTAAAGCAGCGCCTGCCAGATTGTCTATGAATCTATGAATGAATTATCGTTATCCGCCAGCTTTCGTCAAAATCGGCAAGGATCAGGTTTAAATCATGATTTCGCTTTTGTCGCTGCACGCACGATAGGCGCGACCTTCCCAGCTAATAGCTCGATGCTTTCGGCAACTTTGGCATAAGGAATGCCGCCAATATCGAGCTGAGCAATAAAACGCTGATGCCCGAACAGCTCATGCTGGCGAATTATTTTCTCAGCTATTTCCTCTGGACTCCCGACAAACAAGGCCTGATCGGGCGCCGTCATTTCGGCGAACTCCTCCTGCGTAATACGGAAGTCGCTGCCGCGCTGGCGGTTCATATGCGACCAATAATTCGTGTAATAGGGGAAATATTCTGCACGAGCCTTCTGGCTATCCTTCGCGATATAGCCGTGACCAGTGACGCCAACCTGCAAGCTCGCTGCATCGAAGCCCGACGCCACTCCCGTTTCGCGATAAATATCGACGAGCGGCTTGAACCTGTCTGGTGAACCGCCAAGAATCGCCATTATCATGCCGAGGCCAAATTCCCCTGCGCGCACAGCGCTCTGCGGCGAACCGCCAACGCCAACCCATACCGGAATTTGCGGCTGAATCGGACGCGGAGCAATCGCAGCGGCCCGAAGGGCAGGGCGATGCTTGCCCTGCCAGGTTACTGTATCCTGGCGGCTCAGCTCGCCGAACAGCTCCAGATTTTCGCTAAACAGCTCATCATAATCGCTCAATTCATAGCCAAACAGCGGGAACGATTCGACGAATGCTCCGCGTCCCGCAATAATTTCCGCACGCCCATCAGATAATAAATCCAGCGTCGCATAGTCTTCAAATAAGCGTACCGGATCAACCGTACTGAGCACGGTAGTTGCACTCGTCAGCTTGATTCGCTTCGTTTCCCGGGCAATAGCTGCCAGCATAACTGGCGTTGCCGAAACGACAAAATCATGGCGATGATGCTCGCCCAGGCCGAAAATGTCGAGCCCTCCTTCATCCGCCAGCTTTGCCGCTGCAATAATGTCCTGAATCCGCTGCTTCGCACTTATCGTTTCCAATGTATGAGGATCAGGCAATATATCGCCTAATGTATAAATGCCAATTTCAATTCCGGTTTGCTGCTCCCCCATTCGCTTCTCCATCGCTGCTTATCCACCAATCGTCAGCAAACTGGAAATGCCAGAAGGATCTGTGACCATCCAGCCATCTGCCTGCTTGCGGAATTGTATTTGCTTTTGCCCCAATCTAGCCAGCACTTCATCCAACGCTGCTTGATTAGGAAGCACAATCGTGTAGTAGTCCAGACCTGCCGCATTCGCTGGAGCTGCTGGTACACCTACGCCTGCCCATGTATTCAGGCCGAGGTGATGATGATAGCCGCCCGCCGAGATGAACAATGCGGACCCGCCCATGTTGAAAATAAGATCAAAGCCTAATGTGTCGCAATAAAACTGCTGGGCTTGCGGCAAATGGCTCACATGCAAATGCACATGCCCAATAACCGTGCCTTCGGGCAGCCCATTCCAAACCTTGCCTTCGGAAACATCCAGCAGACCCTGAATGTCAACGGGATCAGTCGCCATCTTGTAGCCGCCGCCCTCCAGCTTCTCCCATTGCTCGCGGGGGCGATCGCGGTAAATTTCAATGCCATTGTTGTCTGGATCATTGAAATAGAGCGCTTCGCTAACCAAATGGTCGCCCTGTCCAACCGGCACATTATGGTTCGCCAAATTCCGCAAAGCAAGCCCCAGCGCTTCACGACTCGGCAATAAAATCGCAAAATGATACAGTCCCGCCGCTGCACGCTCCGGCAGCACAACCGCACCCTGCTGCTCCTGCAAGATGAGCAGCGGACGCTTGCCGTCAGCCGTCAGCTGCACTTCGTTCCCGCTTCGGGAAAGCTCCTTAAAGCCCACAACCGCTTTATAAAAAAGGAGCGAGCGCTCCATATTACTTACTTTAAGCTTCACATATCCAATATGTGCAGCTGGATGAATGGAAATAGTCATTGTCCATCGCCTCTTTATCTGATATATTTGTTATAAGAATATATGTTTTATATGAGAAATATTATCATGTGAATGCTGGCAAGTCAATAAAACATTTGCTACTATGGATGAAGCTTAATGCCACATACACAGGCTCAACCGCCACAGCTTAACGACAACGGTTAAGAGGCAACCAATGTTTCAGGAGGTACTCATGGATATTGGCAATACCATTCGCTCAATTCGCAAGAAGAAACAACTCTCTATCCAACAGGTTGCGGAGCTTACCGGACTATCACAAGGGTTCCTAAGCCAAGTAGAAAATAACAAAACATCGCCATCCATTTCTACGCTCGATCATATTGCCGGAGCCCTGAACGTTCCGCTCGCCTTCCTGCTGCTCAAAAAGGATGAGCGGATGCAGATTTTGCGCAAGGATGAGCGTCGGCACACTTTGTACGGCGGCGGGAAGATGAAGGTCGAGCAGCTCAGCGAGCGCGGCAGCGTCAAAATGATGCTGGTCGAGCTTGAGCCCGGCGCCTCGACGGCAGAGGAGCATGCCCATGCGGGGGAAGAAATTCACTTCCTCCTCTCCGGCACGATCTATGTAGAGCAGGGAGACGAATCGGCAACCATCTACGCAGGCGATTCCTTTAGCTGGAAAGCCTGCATGCCCCACTATGCCAAAAATATTGGCGAGGATAAAGCCATTGTGCTCATTTCCATTAATAACGATACACAATTGGTTTAGCCCATAACGCTAATCCGGATCAAAGCAGCGTTCTCTCAGGAGAGCGCTGCTTTTTTTGGCTTTCTGCCAGCAGCCCCTTTTTGCCCATCCTATTCAATCAGCAGAATAAAAAATGCCGCTGTCGGTAAATATATCCTTAACTTATTCGGATTTAACCACTCTTATAATTCAAGGAGAATGACGATGGTTGACATAATGGATTACCGGCTGATGCCTTTCAGCACCGAGCTAGCAGCCAATATCGAAATTCTCAACACGATTTATAATGATTCCGTTGATATTAAAAGCCGGACCTTTCCGATCGCTGGGAAAACCGAGGCTTTTCTTTTGTTTATCGATGGCATGGTTAACGAAACGCTCATCGACCTGCATGTTCTTGCTCCGCTGCTGCAAACCCGAACCGAAGCGTCTGAGCTTGATTTTGCCTATATCCGCTCCGTCGTATCGACGAGCCAGCTTTCCATCGCCACATCCTTTAACGAGCTTCTTCATTATATTTCGACCGGTAGCGCTGCCCTGCTCGTTAATCATCTGCCGTTTGGCATCGCCATTAATTTATCCGGCTGGCAGCAGCGCGGTATCGAGGAGCCGGCAGCAGAATCGATTATTCGCGGTCCGCGCGAAGGCTTTACCGAGACGATGAGCGTCAACACCTCCATGCTGCGGCGCAAAATTAAAGATGCTGCCCTAAAGCTGAGCTCTGTACAGGTTGGGCGCTATACAAAGACGGAAGTCGTCATCGCCCATATTGATGGCATTGCTAATCACTCGCTTGTCGAGGAAGTCAGACATCGCATCGAGAAAATCGACATTGATGGGGTATTGGAAAGCGGCTATATCGAAGCCTTAATTGAGGATCATCCGTATTCGCCCTTCCCGCAAATCCAAGTAACCGAACGTCCTGATGTGGTCAGCGCCTCGCTGCTGGAGGGGAAAATAGGCATCATGGTAGATGGTACGCCCTTTTGCCTGATTGCTCCGACGACCTTCATGTCTATGCTGCAATCGCCAGAGGATTACTACCAGCGCTTTATGATCAGCACCTTCATCCGCTGGCTGCGCTTTCTGTTCCTCTTCATTTCGCTGCTGCTGCCCTCCCTTTATGTCGCGGTGCTGACGTTCCATCAGGAAATGGTGCCAACTTCGCTGCTGCTCAGCATTGCCAAGTCTCGGGAAGACATCCCCTTCCCCGCGCTGATTGAGGCGCTGCTGATGGAGGTTTCCTTCGAGGCGCTGCGGGAAGCCGGCGTTCGCCTGCCCAAGCAGGTAGGCTCCGCCGTCAGCATCGTCGGCGCACTCGTTATCGGGCAAGCGGCGACCTCTGCCGGACTCGTCTCCTCGCCAATGGTCATGGTCGTGGCGATTACAGGCATCGCGTCGTTCCTGCTGCCGCAATACAGCGCTGGCATCGCCATACGCGTATTGCGTTTCCCGATTATGTTTCTGGCGGGCATGTTTGGCCTGCTCGGCTTGATGCTTGGCGTCATCGCCATCATTATCCATTTATGCTCCATCCGCTCGCTTGGAGTGCCATACTTGCAGCCGCTTGCGCCAATGAAATGGAGTGAAATGCTCGATACATTCATGCGCGCTCCGATTTGGAGCAACCGCAAAAGACCAAGCTTTACTGGACGTAAAAATGAAATAAGGCAGCCCCCTTACAATCGTCCCGAACAAGGAGAAGGTGAGGCTTCCTCATGATCCAGATGCTGCGTTCAATTCTGTTTTCACTATTAGCTCTATTGCTTTGTCTTGTACTCGGCGGATGCTGGGATCGCAAGGAAATTAATGATTTGGCGCTCGTAACCGGGGTAGCGATCGATAAGAAGGACGATAAGCTCATTGAGGTGAGCGTGCAAATTTTCATTCCCCAAGGCTCTCCGCAAGGAGTACAAGCTGCTGGCGAAGCTTCAGGCGGAACCGGGACCACCTTCGTTCAATCGGCTCATGGTGAAAATATTGCTGATGCGTTGTCCCAACTCCAACAACGCTTTTCTCGCAAAATCTTTTGGGGCCATGCCGAGGTATTCATCTTTGGCGAGGACAAGGTCAAGCAAGGCGTGAAGGAGGATATGGACTTTCTGATGCGGGATTCAGAGCCGCGTGAGCGGGCGTTTGTGTTCGTCAGCAAAGGAAAAGCAAAAAAAATTTTGGAGCGTCATTCGATTTTGGAGCGGAATACGTCGGAGGTGCTGCGCGAAATGGCGAACAATAGGACGAGCATCACGTCATCGATGGCTCATTTGTCCGAAATGCTGGAGGATGACAGCAAAACCGCCTTGCTGCCTTGGGTAGAGCTGCTGCCGCCGCCGAATAAAGACGATCCTACGCGCAGCATCGGTTACATAAACGGGACTGCCATTTTACATAATGGCAAGCTGGTAGGTGTCGCTGACAACCGGGTGACGCGCGGCATTTTGTGGATTATTAATGCAATGGACAATGCCATCATTACGATCCAGCCCGAGGGCGCTAGCGGTACGGTCTCTGTTCAACTGCTGCGCAACCGCTCATCTATGAAGCCGCGCTTCCGTGACGGCAAATGGGAAATGACGATTCACGTCTCCTGCAAAAATCAACTGCTGCAAAATACATCGGACATCAATTTGACCGAGAGCAGCGAAAGCCTTCAAAAAATCGAAGACCAGCTAGAGCGCAATATTGAAGAGCGCATAAACCTGGCTGTTGCCAAAGCTAAAAAAAGCTATAAGGCGGACATTTTCAACTTTGCAGGAGCGTTCCATCGCGCTTATCCACGTGTATGGAAGCAAAATCAAAAGGATTGGGATGCGATTTTCCCAGAAATAAAGGTAATTGTAAAAGCTAAAGCAGAAATTTTGCGACCGGGCATGTTCAATACCCAAGAATCCAAGTAGGAAGGAGGAAGCCGAATGATTAAGGAGAAAATCAACGGCAATCAAATTTTCTGGATGATTTCCACGATGCAGATCGGCATGACCATTTTGCTGACCATCAATCCTTCCATTGCGGTTGCCAAGCAGGATGCATGGTTATCGATTGCCATCTCTACGCTGTTTTCCATGGGCCTTGCCTATGTGCTGTCACGCATCAGTATCATGTATCCTGGCGATTCTCTAGTCACCTATGCGCCGAAAATATTGGGCAAGTTCCTTGGTCACACGATCATTTTGTTGTATTTCATATATTGGTATACGGTGCTGGCCATTATTTTACGGCAGTATGCCGATTTCATGATTGGCACCATTTTGCCGCTCACGCCCGTCCTAGTTCCGATTATTGGCATGCTCCTTGTGGCAGCCTATGTTTCCTTTGCTGGAATTGAGGTGCTTGCAAGGTGCAGCGAGGTATTTGGCCCTTTAGTGCTGCTTGGTATTATGGTGCCGCTTCTGCTGAATATTTCGCAAATAAAAATAAACAATTTACTGCCGTTTATGGTCGACGGCAGCCCGCTCGTGCTGCTCAAGGGCGCGCTGCCTACCGCTTCCTTTCTTGGTGATAACATTATGCTGATGATGATTCTCCCCTTCCTTTCGAAGCCGCGCGAGGGGACAAAAAGCGCTGTGCTCGGCTCCGTAGTAGCAGGAGTATTTACGTTGTTTTCCGCAATGGAGTGCATCGCCATCTTCGGCTACTCAACAGCTGCTCGGCAGACCTATCCGTTTCTCAATTTGGTTCGCTTCATTTCCTTCGGCTTTTTGCAAAATCTTGATGCCATCGTCGTCGCCATCTGGATTATGGGCATTTTCATTAAAGTATCGCTGTATTTGTTCGTTGCCTCTTATGGCAGCGCCCAATGGTTCGGTGTGAAGCGCTGGCGAACTTTCATCTTTATCGCTGCCCCCGTCGCGCTTGTACTCTCGATGCTGCCGCGCAACTTTGTTGACAGCTCCATCCTTTATCCTAAGCTCGTCGCTGTACCGATTAATTTGCCCTTCCATTTTATTTTTCTGCCGCTGCTGCTGTGGATTGTCGGTAAGATTCGCAGCAAAAATAAAAAGAAAAGCAAGCCTGACAGGCTTTAAACCGGCAGCCGCACTGCTGAAAAAGCAAAAGCCCGCAGCCCGAGCACCTGTTGCCAGATGTTCGGACTGCGGGCAGCTTATTGCCTTAGCTGCTATTATTTTTTCGCTGCTAGAAAAGCATCGATTTGGCTTTGTACTTCTGCGAGAATTTTATCAATGCCGGCCGCCTTCACCTGCTTGTTCAAATCCTCAAGGCCTTTATCTACATCCTTGATAGCGCCATACTCCAGCGGAATAGCAAAGCGGAGCATCACATTGCCAACATTCGCCACTTCCGTCTTCACCTTGCTGTTGTCAAAAACGAAGGTTTCCAGTGGGTAGTGGTAAACCTTCGCTTCCCAATCTTTCGTGAGCGCAGTCGCTTCCTCTGGGAAGGATGCGTTGTCACGATTAAGCGGCGAATTGAAGCCCCAGCTGGAGAAGCCTGTGAAGTTCACGCTTTTATCGGTCGTATCGTATTTATCGTCGCCAACGGCTGTGAAATGTACGCCTGGGATACCGTATTGCACCAAGTCATGAAGCTCTCTGTCATTTTGCATCAGGTCAACGAACATCAGCGCACGCTCCGGATTTTCGGAGGTTGCATGGATAGAAACACCGTTTTGCGTCGATACGGCATTCGATTTTTTCGTATTTGGCGTAATGTCCGCCAGCGCAAGCTCATAAGGCGATTTTTCCATGCGCATCAATGCCATAAGTGAGCCGAGCGTTCCCATATTATGCGTAATAGATGCTGTTTTGCCTTCTTTGAAATCCTGCTGGTGGTCATTTTTATTGTTCAATACGTTTTTCGACCAGGCATTATTGTCAGCAAGGTCTTTGTAATAATACAGCAAATCCTTGAATTCCTGTGTTTCATAGACGTTAAACACTTTGCCCGCTTCATCCGTCAGCTTAAAGCCGATCGGCAGGTCGAAATCGAGCATGTTCCAGTCATGTTGCTGCTTGAGCAGAATGCGGTCTAAATTATGCAGCTTCCAGTCGCCGGTTTCCGGTGTGAATGGCGTAACGCCTTTCTCATTTTGAGCGACCGCTTTCAAATAGTTAGCATAGGCTTCCGGGCTGTCGATAGCAGGAAGGTTGTATTTTTTACGCAGGTCCTCCCGGTACAAAATCAGCTTCTCTACCGATTCGCCTCTGTTTTGCGGAACCATGTACAGCTTGCCGTTTACTTTCGCCTGATCCCAGCCAACCTTGTCCATTGCTTTCCACGTTTCTGGCATATATTTGGACAGCATATCGTCGGTCAGCTCCAGAAAACCGCCTTTGAGTGCCTGATCGTTATAGCCCGCCCAGTTCGCAGAATAGATAAGGTCAAAATCTTCATTCGCCGCCAGCTTCAGCGGATATTTTTGCGCCCAATCGGACCAATCTAGAAATTCGGCATCGACAGTCGCATTGATTTTTTCCTTGAGCTTTTTATTAATTTCTGCGAATACGGCATCATAATCAACCGGCTTCGGGCCGACAAACACCATTTTCAGCTTAACCTCTTTGGAAATATCTACGCCGTCCTTCGTCTGCGACTGTGCTGCGGAAGAATTTGTGCCTGACGCTGGTGCAGTGCTTGCTTCTGTTCCTGTATTGCCACCGTTGCCGCATGCACCAAGAACCATGGCTAAAGTTAAGGCTACCGCCGGTATAACGACTTTTTTCTTCTTTTGCATATTGAATTTCCCCCTTAAATGTAACTGTTGATATGCCCATCTATCTTGATAAACCAAGTTCCCTTGGGATTATCCTTTCACTGCGCCAATCGTCAAGCCTTTTACAAAGTACTTCTGGATGAAGGGATAGGCAAGCAGGATCGGACCGCTGGCTACAACCGTCATTGCCATCTTAAGGCCCTCTGTCGGCAGGCTTGTCGTCACAACAGCGCCTGAGCCCATCATTGCCTTGCGCATACCATCCATGTTGCCCAACATTTTGTACAAGTAATATTGCAGTGGCATCAGCTTGTCGTCCGCAACGAACAGCAGGGCATTATACCAATCATTCCAATAGCCGAGGGCAAGGAAGAGACCGATCGTTGCGAGAGCAGGCTTGGACAGCGGAAGAATAAGTTTCATGAAAATAAGGAAATCGCCTGCGCCATCGATTTTGGCCGATTCAACAATCGCTTCTGGAATGTTGCTCATAAACGATTTCATAACGATGATATAAAACACGTTCAGCAGCAGCGGCACAATCAGCGCTAGCGCCGTATCCTTCATATGGAGATAGTTGACGATGAGCAGGTACCAAGGCACAAGCCCGCCGCTGAACAGCGTCGTAAAGAAAAAGAAGAAGGAGAAAAAATTGCGCCATTTGAAATCTTTGCGTGATAGGCAATAGGCGGTCATAGCAGTCAGGAACAGACCGATCGCTGTACCGATAACGGTAACAGAGATGGTTACCCCATATGCCCGAATCATTTGTTCGGGATATTTGAACAGGATTTTATAAGGCTCCACAGAGAAGGCAGTTGGGAAAAATTGATAACCCTCACGCACAATTGTGCTTTCCTCCGTAAACGAAGAGGATACGATCAGAATAAAAGGCAATATGCACAGAACCGACAGTACGGTTAAGGAAGTATAGCCGATAATGGCAAGAAGTTGGCGGTCGAGCTGACCGCTTTTCACAGACTTGACGGCTTTACTGCCGATATTAGCATCAGATACACTCATTTTCATGACCTCCCACTAGAATAAGGCGCGATCTTTGTCATACTTGCGAACGGCATAGTTAAACAGCATAATGGTGGTAAATCCGAGAACCGATTGATAAACCCCCGCAGCGGCCGACATGCCAATGTCATTCGAAGTGATGAGCGACCTGAATACGAATGTATCAATAACATCAGTAGACGAGAACAACACACCATTATTGCCGACCATATTGTAAAACATCCCAAAATCGCCTTTGAAAATATTGCCCACTGCCAGCAGCACCAATATAATGACGGTTGGATATAAATTAGGAATCGTTACCTTGAAGATACGCTGAAAAATATTCGCGCCATCGATTTCCGCGGCCTCATACATTTCGGTATCAATGCTCGTAATCGCCGCCAAATACATGATCGTACCATAACCGAGCGTTTTCCACGCCGCGACCAGTACGAGAATAATCGGCCAATAGGCAGGCGTATTATAAATATCAATCGGCTCCATCCCAATATTTCTCAGCAGGGAATTAACCGTTCCGATGTCAAAGCTGAGCAGGTTGTAGGCAATCGCGCCCACGACAACCCAAGAAATAAAGTAAGGCAGGAACAAAATCGACTGAGCGATTTTGCGGAACCATTTGCCCCCAACCTCGAACAGCAATATCGCCGTGAAAATTTGCAGCACATTGTTGACTACAATAAAAGCGATATTATAGAGCGCCGTATTTCTTGTTATGCGCCAGGCATCGCCCGATTCAAAGAAAAACCGAAAGTTGTCCAGCCCATTCCACGCGCTGCCGAAGATTCCGCCGGCATAATCATAATGCTTGAAAGCAATAATAATGCCCGCCATCGGTATATAAGCAAACAGTAGAAAAAACAAAACGGCTGGCAGCAGCATGAGCAAAATAGCCCGATATTTGATGACATCCTGTATAAATCCGTGTCGCTTCATCTGTGCTCCCCTCTCTTCTCTTGTCTGCTTTCATTATAAGAAAAGCAGGGCGTCCGCATAATTAAGGGGAACAACTAAAACTTATACTAATTCAACGATTGCATAAAATGGCGGTTAAAAAATAACCCGGTATCCGTCGGACCCCGGGCCATTACCATGAAATAAACACAGAAAAACGATTAAATATTATGTTTTTTCCGATATTCCCCCGGCGACATACCAATCTGCTGCTTGAATTGGCGATTAAAATAAATAATATTTTTATAGCCAGCCAGCTCGGCAATTTCATATATCTTCTTGGTCGGGTCCTCCAGCAGCTTGCACACATGCTTCATACGCAGCTCGCTTAGAAAATCGCTGAACAGCGTATTCGTCTCGGCTTTGAACAGCTGGCCCAAGTAGTTCGGCGTAAAATCAAAGTGGGCCGCCACCTCATTGAGCGTAATTTTCTGATCGAGCCGCTGCTCCACATAAAGTGCGATTTCTTCGATCAGCTTCCGCTTCTGCCGCTGCTTCTTCAAATACAGCAGCTCGGACAGCTCGAAAAACCGCCTTCTCAGCCAGGAGAGAATGTCGTGCACCGTCTCAAATTGAAACAAGACAAACGGCTGATGGGAGTCCCATTTTAAAATTTCATATAAATGCTCGTTCATTTGCTGGAGATCCGCATGCAGCTTGGACGTAATACGAATGATGAGGTCGTAGATGTCGTTTTTCCCGGTTAGCGGCTGGTCGCCGCTGAACAGCTCCCGCAAGCAATCATCAACCGTCGTCAGATCATATTCCAGCATCGCCCGCAGCATCCGGTCTACCGTCTCTTCGAGGCTGTACGCCATCGCTTCTTTAGGCGACCAGGATGCTGCATCGTGAATGAGCCTGTTTTTCCCGACAATCCATTTGATGCTCAGAGCTGCCTGTGCCTGCTGATAAGCGTCATGCAGCTTGGCAATAACCGTTGTATGCATGCCGGCGCCAATGGTAATCGAATAGGGAAAAGCTTCGTTAAACGCTTGCACCAGCTTTTCAAGCAGCGCTTTGCATTCCGCCTCCTGCACCGTCGCCAGCAGCACAAAATGATAGTCATAGCTGGTCAGCAACGTTCCAACTTGATGACGGTCAACAAAGTCACGAATAAACAACGCCATCTCCGCTGTTAAGGAACGTCGCTCACCCGCTGCCATCTTGCCCAGCTTCCACTCCATATCATCAATTTCAATAATGGCAACAGCTGCTCCGCCCTGCAGCAGCGGCATAAGGAAGCTGTGAAGATGCTGCTCTACCCGCCCCGATGTCGGCTCGTTAAACCAGCGCAGCAGCAGCTCCTGATGCACCAGCGTCAGCGTCTCGGTCAGCGACTGGTTTTGCTGCCGCTCCTGCTCGATTTTGTTGCATAGCTCCAGCAGCATATCATGAAGCTCGGTATCATCAACCGGCTTAAGCAAATACCCGGAGGCGTTCAGTTGGATCGCTTCCCTCGCGTAGCTGAAATCCTGATGGCCGCTTATAAAAACAAGATGCGCCATCGGGTTAATCGCCTTCGCCCTGCGGGCAAATTCCATCCCCGACATAATCGGCATGCGAATATCCGAGAGAATCAGGTCGATGCGCTTCTGCTCCATCATTTCCAGCGCCTCGAACCCGCTAGTGGCAACGGACACATCCTGCAATTGCAGGCGCTCATTGCCGACTACCCGTCGCCGGAGCCATTCCAAATCGATCGCCTCATCATCCACGAGCAATAAACTAATATCCATCTCCGCACGCTCCCCTCTAAGCTGCCTATAGCCAAATCCCTTCTGCATCCTCCCTCATCTCGGCATTTTCGACCGGAAGAATAATTTGCACCGTTGTGCCCGCGCCATAATGGCTGCCAATTCGAATGCCAAAATCCGTGCCGTAGCGCAGCTTGATTCGCTCTTCGACGTTTTTCAGACCATATTTATCCGATTTGGCGTCTTCCACTTTATCCGTTTGTCCTGCAGGAACAGGCATAGGCAAGGATGTATTCGAGAGCATTTTTTTGATCGTATCCGGCCGCATCCCGATGCCGGTATCAATAATTTTCAGCTCAATGCGGTCGCCCAGCCGCCTGCCCGTTATGCGTATCGCTATCGTTTTGCCAAACCAAGCGTGCTTAAATATATTTTCCACAAATGGCTGTAAAATAAGCTTAATAATCGGCGTTTGCAAAATATCCGGCTCGATGTCGTAATAAACCTCGAACGTATCGGCATATTTTACCCGTTGAATGTCCAAATACGTTTTTACCTGCTCAATCTCCTTCTCCAGCGTAATGTACACATTGCCGCCATTCAGCGTTAAACGGTAAAACTTCGACAGCCCCTGAACCATCGCCGTCACCTTGTCCGTCTCACCCAAATTAGCCAGACTGCCAATCGTCGAGAGCGTGTTATACAAAAAATGAGGGCTGATCTGCGCTTGCAGCACATCCAGCTCAGCCTGCTTTTTCTGAATGCCCTGCACGTAGACATTTTTAATCAGCTCTTGAATGCTCGTCGCCATTTGGTTGAAGGAATTGGCAATATGAACAAATTCGTCATTGCCGGTAAAACCAATCCGCTTATGAAAGTTCCCTTCTTGGAAGGAGCGAACCAGCATAACAATTCGCTTCATTTTTTTGCCAGACAACCGGGCAACAATGTAGCCAATAAACGCCATGACCAGGAAGCTGATTAAGCACACGGCGAAAATAACCTTTTGCATACGGCTGGCATCCTTGTTTAAATAGGCATGCGGCACAAGCGTTTCAATCACAAATGGCGTTCCGGGTATGTCTTCTTTTACACTCAGGTAGGAGGCCGAATTAGACTGATCGCTTGTTATGCCGCGCGTATACATGACCTCGCCTGATTGGGTGTTAAGAAGTCGCAAGCTGATGCCTTGATCAATCGGGAACGTATCGAAGTTGCCAAGCAGCTCATCAAAGCGAGCCGTCACGCGCACATAGCCGATAACAGAAGCCATGCCGCTGGAGGACACCAGCTTGCGAAAATGCGAAACGTTTTCCAGTTTGCGGTCGGAAGCCAGCTGTATCCAAAGATTATCCTGATTGGATGCTTGGAGTGACTTGAACCAGTCCGTATTCTCGATATGATGCATCGAAAGCACATAATAGTCTCTGCGCTGAATAGGCTTGTCCATATCATCGCCCAGCACCTCGTACATTTTCTCGTCTACCGTGTAAACCGCGAGCCGGATATTGTTTCCATACAGCTGGAGCGGCGCTCTCATCTGCGGTATGATGTCATCCTTCATTTTCAGCATAATCTCCAGCGGTTCTCCCGTGTTTTGCAGAGCATTCTGAAACGTTAAGCTGCTGAAGAGCGTGCTCGATATACGTTCTATCTCATCCATTTGGTATTCAATATTATTGCGCGTCTGCTCCATCGCGGTGCGAATATTCGTCTCCGCCATCTCCGTTCGTGACTGAACGAGCATCGTATATGAGATATAGCCGACCAGCACATCCGTCAGCAGCACAAGCGCCATGTAAGGAATCATCATTTTATACGTAAATGGTATATACAGCTTGCTCAGCTGGAAGCTCTTCATCTGTTGTCTCCTTTCGTATCCTGCAGCGCTTATGTGCATCATTCTACAATATAGGAGGGGATTTTGATATGGCAATAAAATCACTATTCCTGCACTTATTTTAGCCTCACAAGAAAATAACCCGTAAAGTGGAAACTCTTAGAGAGTCCATTTTACGGGTTAGATTTATTTGTTTATTTATTTATTTATTTCACAATACTCTCCAGCACATCATCAATCATTTGCGAGTTGGCAATCGTTCCTGTGTACAGCCAGCTGGCATTGTTGTCATACGCGTAGACGTTGTTATTTTTCACTGCAGGAATGCCCTGCCAGATCGGATCGCTCAAAATTTCCTCTTTAGTCGCCTCCCTGCTGTTCACAATGAACAGGTAATCGGCGTCCAGCTCGGCGAGCTTCTCCTTGGAAATCGCACTCCAATTCGCCTTCGCCGTAGAGGATATTTCCGCAACCACGTTCGGAACGGCCAAACCCAGATCCCGATAAAGCAAATCGCCGCTGGATAAGTTTTGGTTGACGACGTAGACATTTTTAGCCGTTATCCAGAGAACCGCAGCCGACTTGTCACCGATTGCTTGGTGCAGCTTATCCTTGGCATCTGTAGCTTTCGCTTCATAATCAGCCAGCACCTGCTTCGCTTCCTCACTCTTATTCAGCACTTCTCCTACCGTCAGCAGCTCCTGCCGCCAATCATTGTTGACATCGCTGCCTACTGTATAGGTTGGGGCAATTTTAGCATATTGTGCATACTTGTCCCCCATTACCATTTCCGCATTGTCGATAATAATAAGATCAGGCTGGTAGCTCAGCACGACTTCATAGGGAAGCTCGGATGGAATAGCAGGGATATTCGCCAGCTCCTTCTGCAAATAATTTTGCACCTTCCCATCACTTACCGACCACTGAGCAACCGGAATGACGCCTAGCGCCACCAAATGATCTTCCAAATAAGAGGCTATAACGCGTTGAGGATTAGCTGGAACCTTAACCTCATTCCCCAAACCATCCTTCAGTACCCGCTCACCCGCTGTCTGTTCCGCTGAATTGCTGCTTGCGGCTGGCGCAGCCCCATTTGTCGCTGGAGAATTTGCCGAACTTCCGCATGCACTGACCAATAGAGTAACCGCTAGCAGCATCATAATGGCAATTGATTGTTTGGAAACTTTGTTCATTCTTAATACCCCTTCGCCTCTGTTTTGATAATGATTATCACCAATAACAGTATGCCCGCTGCGCCTCCTGGATACAATGGGGTATCGGGACATCAATAATGGATTATAAGGGCGTTTTCTCGGGGGGCTCGCTTCCGTTTTATAATGGATCGGCGAAATGCCCGTATGCTTTTTAAAAATACGGCTAAAAAAATAAACGTCCGGATAGCCGACACCAGTGGCTATTTCCTGTAAAGTCCCCTCCGTGCTCGTCAGCAGATCTTTCGCCTTCTGGATGCGAAGCTGGATGAGATAATCAATCGGACTATGGTGGATTTGATTTTTGAATAGGCGCGTTAAATGCCTTGGCGTACAATCCAGCACATTCGCCAGCCGCTCCAGTGTAATCGATTCCGCATAATGCTCATGGATAAACCTGACCGCTTGGGCGACCAGATCCGCTTTTATAACGGGAACCTCCTGCTCCTCAAGCTGCCGCAGCAATTCATAGATGAAGTCGTAGAACAACGTTTTCACATGCAGCTCGGCAAGCTTGCCGTCCTTATGAAATTCTTCGTTCAGCTGCTTCAGCTTCTCATAAAGGGATATTGGAAAAACGGGCGTAACACCGTATTGCATGCGAAAAGGATTTTTCTCCAGCAGCCGCTGTTTTTCTGGCATATTCAGAAGCGGCTGAACCGTTTTGTAGAGAATGAGATAATATTCAAAAAGCTCATCTGTGGGGCGAATATCCAAATAAAAGCCTTTCCCGCCATGCAATATTTGAAATTTTTTGAATGCATATTCCCGATTGTCCAAAGCAACCGCCGCACTGCCTCTTAGCGCAAACAAAAACGCATTGGCCGGCAGCCGATAGGCGCTAAGCGCTTCCCCTAGCTTCATTTTAATATGCCGAACGTCCATCACTTTAATAGCACTATGCGTGAACCAAAACAGCTGCTCCTCCATATTTATCTTGTCGTTCGTGACTTCCAATTTTTCTTCACTCCTTGCTCTTACGCTGCACTCGTCTTAATTTTAAAAAATGAATAAAAAAAGCAAAAAACAGGCCAATCATGGTAATATCTAACCATAATCGAACTGTTTGATGCAACTGCTCTTGCATAGCAAATATTCGAGGCAATCTCCTCTGACAATTCAAAACTGGAAACGGCAGCCTGGGAACGGCAGCCTGAGAACGACAGCATTAGATTGTTACTCCGATCGCTTACCTCGGACCCTCTCATGCTTTTTATGGCGGACTGAGGCTCCGCTATTTTGGATTTTAATCCCATTTCAGGACATAAGCGGACAGGAAATCCGTTATTGCCCTCAATATCCCGTCAAAATGGCTTATGGCAGCGCCTTAGCGTCACCTGAGTCTGCAGCCTACGTCATATCCGTGATTCTGCTGAAATAGCGGCTGCTGTGTCCGCCGCCAAACCTGTCTTTGTGCAGGGTGTTTACCGTTCCGTTCCCACCTGCATTGGAAAGCAGCAGGCTTCAAGCAGCCTCACAAACGCTGCTAAAACTTCCTAACCACCGAGCGGTACATGAGGAACAGGAAATACGGACTGCCGATCAGCATAATAATTAGACCTGATGGAATTTCTTTCGGTGCCATGATCGTTCTACCGAGCGTATCGGCAATGACGAGCAGCAAGCCGCCGAGCAGACCTGACAAAATAATGGAGCGTCTCGTGTGATGCCCAATCATCATGCGCACGACATGCGGTGCCATAAGCCCGAGAAAACCTATCGTACCTACGCTCGCAACAGCTCCCGCTGCTAGCAAAACGCCGATAATCATCGCCCAGAGTCGCGTTCCTCGAACCGGCAGGCCAAGGCCTATCGAGCTTTCGTCGCCAAACGCCAGTAAATCGAATTTTCGGCCCAAATAGTAGGCAATCGGTAAAAGGATAAGCAGAAACAGCATAATGCTATAAAATTGATTCCAGCCTCTCCCATAGGTTGTGCCCGTTAACCAAATCAGGGCTGTACTATTCCAAAGGCTCGCCTTCACGATCATCGCCTGTATGCCCGCAGAGCCGATTGCCGATACTGCGATGCCAAGCAAAATAAGAACAGACGGATTTAAAGATTTGCGCCAAGCTAAGAAAAAGACAAAGGCTGCGGCAAGAATCCCACCTGCAATTGCCGCAAACGGGAGAGCGAAGATTGTTAAATTCGGCAGCGCAACCAATACGATTAACGCGCCAAACCCTGCCCCCGACGTCACGCCAATAATCGAGGCATCAGCCAACGGATTTCGAACTGCGCTTTGAATTAAAACGCCGCTAATAGCAAGCGCAATTCCACCCCCAGCCGCAACGAGTGTACGCGGGAGCCTTAATTTCAGCAGCACCGAATAGGATGAGTCTCCTCCACCGACGAGGCTGCCTAGCAAATCGGCAATCGGTATTCTCGTTCCCCCAAGCGACAAGCTTACGAGGATGATAACGATGAGCAGCACGGTCATGGATATTGCAGTCGGAGCGAAGCGCATACGCAGCGCTACCCCGCCGATGTTCATAGATGACTGCCCAGAGCCTGAACCGGATATATTTTTCATCTTGGTCAGTACGAGCCAGATGAGCCAAGGCGCTCCAATAATCGCCATGACCGCGCCAACCGGCATTTCCCCTAAATTGCTCCGCACCATACGAGCAAGCAAATCCGCCGCCGTAATAAGCAGCGCTCCCCACAATGCGCTGGCGGGAATAAGCAGGCGATGCTTGCGAATACCGCTAAGCCGGACAAGATGGGGGGCGACCAGACCAACGAAGCCAATCGGGCCAACTACACTGACTACAATCGCAGCCAGCAGTACCGAGAGGCCAAGCCCCATTGCCCGAATTAAGCCTACACGCTGCCCAAGCGAACGAGCGGTAGACTCATCGAGCTCCAAGGCATCAAATTGCCTTCCTGCGAGCATTGCAATTCCAAGCAAGGCAATGACGAAAGGCCATGCATACTCGACTCCGCTCCAGTTCAGCTGAATTAAGGAACCTGAACCCCATAAAAATAAATTTTGCGTTTCCGTTTGCTTAAAAATATGAATGGCCGTTGTAAACGCCCCAAGCACCATGGATACGATCATGCCTGATAAGGCAAGCCTGATAGGTGTGGCCTTCCGGCCGCCGCTCAGGAAATAGGCAATTAACGCCGCCAGCAATCCCCCCGCCGCCGCCATTAAAAATGGGAACTGCTGCTGCAGAGCAGGAAAGGCTACCACGCCAAGGACAACCATAAAGTAAGCCCCAGCATTGATACCTAGTGTATCTGAGGCAGCGAGCGGGTTTTTCGTTATCGTTTGCAGTAAGGCGCCAGCCGCAGCGAGCGCAGCCCCGGCCAAAATACCAATAACCGTGCGCGGCATGCGGATATCCCAGAGCAGATTATGCTCCATTATATCTTGACGGCCAAGCAACCCTTCTAACACGGTGGCTGCCGGGATTTTAGCTTCCCCGAAGCAAAGACTAAGAAGGGATAATACGAAAAGGGCGGCAAGGCCGCCCCCAAATATTCCAATTACCCGCCAGGTCATTCCGATAGTGGCTTCATTGTTATGATTATCGTTCATCTTGGCACTCATTTCGTTAATGTATTCACAACTTCATCAACGATCACTTTCGAGGAGATTGGACCGCCGAACACCCAGGTTGCGCTATCTAATCCGTAGATGCGTTTCTCCTTAACGAAGGTAAGACCGTTCCAAACCGAGTTATCCTTTAGTTCTTTCGAAAAAATATTATCATCCTTTTGAACAATGTAGATCAGATTGGTGTCTTGAACCGCCGGTAGCGCTTCAACCGTCGAAGTGCTAAATCCGTAAACCTCAAAGTTTTCCGATTTCCAATCGTTTTTCAGGCCAATTCGATCCAGCGTTTGTACGGCAAGCGAGTTGTCAGTAAAAAGACGCAGCGTTGCTGCATTTTGGTAGCTGTACGCTTGTGTCAGCACGTAGTTGAAGCCACCCTTTCCCGCCGCAGCAAGCGCAGCCTTTGCATCCGCATAATGCGCATCCAGGTCAGCTAGAACTTTAGTACCTTCCTCTGTTTTGCCAACAGCAGCTGCAATCGTTTTGAACACTTCTTCCATCTGGTCATATTGATTGGTGTCCCCTTCAAGCGGGTATAGACTAAAAATCAACGTTGGCGCAATGCCTTTCAATTGATCATAAATCGCTTCGTGGCTATCCGTATTCGCTATAATCAAATCGGGCTTCAAAGCCGCAATTGTCTCCAGATTCGGAGCGTCACGCATACCAACATCCGTCACGTTTTCATCCAGTGGCGCTTCTGATGTCACATACAGCTTATATTGTGCGTTATCGGCATTACCAACTGGCTGCACTCCAAGCGCAATCACGTCCTCCGTAAATGTCCACTCTAGTACGACAACCTTTTGCGCAGGCTTATCCAGCTTAACCTCGCCTTTAGCATCCTTTAATACAATAGGTCCAGCCGCAGCGGACTCCCCATTCGAATTTGCAGCAGCTGCATGGTCAGTTGCGGTTCCTTCTGCTGCCGAATTATTCGTAGTGTTAGATCCACAGCCCGCTGCGACCAGCATAACAACGATAATCATAATTAAACCCATTAGCCTTTTGTTCATTTTGTTTATCCCCCTGTTATTCCAAAAATCAAAGCTATTCTACTACGATAATGTTTATCACTATGTTGATAATGATTATCATGATTAGGTACAATAGCTATATTAGCTACCATTTTACTGAAAGTCAATGTTTAAATTTTCAATTCCCACTTTATCCGACCCGAATACGAAAAAAGGACAGGATACGCTCTCCTGCCCTTTTCCTCCTCGTTACCTTGTATCCTTGTCGCAAGCTGTATCGGTCCTGCAGCCTATACATTCACCTATTTCAGCTCTGCAGCCAGACGCTCATTTCGCCAGGCTGGCGATTGCCCCATAAATAATAAGGAATGGACTTGAATCGAACCGCGTTCCTCTGCTTCGTATAAGAGCGGTAGGGCTTACCATCGGACCATGAAGCAGGGTCTGTCACTACTCCATCACCTTCTACAATAACGCAGCCTCCAAGAAGATTTTGAACGGCATACTCCGTCAAATTCGGCTCCTCGGCTAATGCAAGCGAGGTAATCGGAGCTCCATTGTCGGCTTCCTCTAGGCAATAGACGAGCGGCCCACGCTGAATGGCCACTTTTCCAGCATCTGCCCGAATGAACGGGTGGGCAGCAATTAGCTTTGCCTCCATCGGAAGCAGCCACTGCAATGTATCGCCATCTGACCAATTTCGCTCTACCTTCGCATAGCCATTTTCAATACGATAGGGCTGCGTTTCGCCATTCACTTTCAACGTCGGCTGCTCGCTTTGGAACCAATCCGGTATGCGTAATGCGATTTCAAACGCAGCACTTACTTCGCCCTCTGGGAGCGAAACCGACAATTCTACATGGCCGTTCCAAGGAAGCGCGGAGCGTTGATGCAAGTTTACGTTGACACCGCCAAGTTCGAAAGAGGCGTTGCTTCCGATAAACAAATGGGTATATACCGTCCTGCCATCATTAGACACGTCGTAAATATAATCATTTAGCGAGCATAGCAGCCGGGCGACGTTAGGGGGACAGCAGGAGCATCCGAACCATTTTTGCCGAACCGGCTTGACGTGATGTCTGTCTGGATTTTTGCCGCTTGCTTCTGGCCACACCTCTAGCGGGTTAACATAAAAGAAATGTTTTCCATCCTTTGACATGCTGCCAAGCACATTGTTGTACAGCGCTCTCTCCATCACATCCGCATACTCGCTTTTGGCTTCAAGCTGCAGCATCCGGCGTGCCCAGAAAATCAAACCGATAGAGGCACAGGTTTCCGCATAAACCGTATCGTTTGGAAGATCGTAGTCGAACGTGAAAGCTTCTCCGTGATGCGTTGAACCAATTCCTCCTGTAATGTACATTTGCTTGCTTGTCGTATTCGACCATAGGCGCTCGCAAGCTTCGCGCAGCCCCTCATCTTCAGTCAAGCGGGCGAGGTCAGCCATCGCCGTGTACATATAGACGGCTCGAACGGAGTGACCAACCGCAACCGTTTGCTCACGTACGGGAAGATGGCATTGGTATACTTCCAGATTAGGCATTCCTTGCGACCAAATATTTGTCCTGCCGCCGCGTTCCCATTCCTCTATAAAATAGTTTGGCTCGCTTCCACGTTCATTAATGAAGTAGCGGCTCAGGTTCAAATAACGCTCTTCTCCCGTCACTCCGTACAGCTTCACCAAGGCCAATTCAATTTCCTGATGGCCGCAATAGGCCCTGATCTGGCCCGGTTCGGTTCCGAACAGGCTTGCAATCAGATCAACGAAGCGACAAGAGATTTCGAGCAATTTGCGCTTGCCTGTCGCTTCGTAATAAGCAACTGCCGCTTCAATTAAATGGCCTGCACAATAAAGCTCATGGGCCTCGTAAAGATTCGTCCATTGTTTTCCAGGCTCTTTAATCGTAAAGTAGGTATTCAAATAACCGTCGCTTTGCTGGGCTTGGCCGATCAGGTCAATCGCTTCATCGGCAATTCTCTCCAGCTCAGGATCGGGGTGGCGGCGAAGCGAATAGGCAACAGCCTCCAGCCATTTGTAAAGATCGCTATCTTGAAATACCCAGCCGCCAAATTCGCCTTTCGCCAATCCAGCAGCAATCTGGAAATTTCGTATGGCGTGGCTCGGCTCAGCACCCTCTATCCTATCGTTCAGTGCTTCCCACTGATAGGGTATAACCGTTTGGCGAACAAGCTCGGAATATGGGTTCCAAAAATCGTCTTGGATATGAATCTGTTTTTTTTGCATAGATATCCACCTCGAAATTATAAAATTTGACTCTCTATAGCATCGAGTATATGCTTTTTATAACTGTCATAATAGAAACGGATTGACCTTTTTTCTATAAAAAATAACACAGAATTATGAGGATAAGCATTTGAATGACGAGTTCATGGTTTCGCTGCAAACCCCACCCCTTCCTTATTATTGGGAAGCTGGCCGCTCGGACTTCCGCACAGGGGATCGCCATCCGAATCGAAAGCATTTTAGGCTTTTCGATCTGCTGATCGTGGTTAATGGAGTACTGCACATTGGTGAAAATGGGATCGAATGGTCGCTTGGAGCAGGAGATGCGTTATTGCTGCTGCCAGAAGGGGAGCATTATTCGGTCAAGCCTTGCACGCAGGAAACGTCTTTTTACTGGGTTCATTTCGAGCATGAGCTCTGGCGTCAAGATCCCCTGATTGCCCAGCCAGAAGCAACAGCCCCGTCTTCACCATTCGATAATCCAAAATTAATACGTATCCCTAAGCAAACAGCGCTGCCTAATCCCCAAATCGCGTTTGATCTGATGAGACAGCTTCTAGAACTGCGGGTCGGCGAAGCCTTCTGGGAGAAGCAGCACTTGCTGTTCCAACTGCTCGCTTTGCTGGAAAACGGAAGCTCGGGTATAGCTAGCACACCGGCAACACGTCTGGCTGAGAAGGCTGCTGCTTACCTGCAGCGCAACTACCAAGAGGAAATCACCAATGAAACGCTGGCATTGGAGCTGCATTTTCACCCTAACTACATCGTTCGTTGCATGAAAATGAAATACGGTGTCACGCCCATTCATTACTTGCTGCAATTCCGGATGGAGCGGGCGAAGCAGCTTCTCATCTCGACGGAATGGTCCATCGATCGCATAGCTGAGGAGGTTGGGTTTCGATATGCACCTTACTTCTCCACCTGCTTCAAGCGCAGCGTTGGAATGACTCCACTCCACTTTCGCAAGAAAGAGTAGACGAAAAACACCAACCGATCATCATGGATGACCGGTTGGTGTTTGGTAAAGCAGCAGCATTTCCTGCCTGTCAGACCATTCATTTCGGATAATCGCTTACACCTAGTAGAGCACTTAAACAGCTTATTATACGCTCATGTTCATCGACGTCCGAGGTACCCGTAACTGCAATGGCTCCAATAAAGCCAACTCCCTTAACTACAATCGGGAAGCCCCCTCCTGCCGCTACATAGTCAACAGGGCTTAAATGGAGTGCTTGCTCCAGCGTTACGCCTTGCTCCTTCAGCTTCAATTGAACACCTAATGTACTTTGATTGAGCCTGTACACCGTATTTTTCTTCTTCCTAAGCCATTCATCGTTATCGACAGTCGTCCCCTCTAAGGCAGCGTGAAAAATTTGCTGACCGCATTTAGATATATCCACTGCGATAGACTTTCCATCACTTCTGGCTTTGTTTAACAGCCATAAACCAATTTCTATCCCCAAGTCATGACTAAATGTATCAAATTGAAATAACATTTCTTGTTCGGCAATCATCTCATGATTCATCATTCATTCCTCCATCCCTTTATTTCAAACCCGTCTCGCTCATTAATCTTCAAAAGGATATTTAAGTCCCCATTGACGTCGCAATTCATCACACTGCTTCATAATCGATAGGCTTTGCTCCCATGTCATCATTGGCGATTGCTTTAAATTTCCCCTTATGCATTCATTCACATGGGCAATCTCATATTGAAAGCCATCATCTTGAATGCCTTCAACCTTTTGAGGCGCTTTCTCTTCATAGGTTGTCATCTTGCCATCCTTCATCACATGGATTAAGGTAGGCTTCCAAAAGGACGGCACTTCAATATAGCCCTGGGTACCATAGATCATGGCGGTATCGACCATATTTGTTCTCACGCCACTGCTCATAACGACAAGCTCGCCTTTATCATACTTGGCAATATAGCTTGCTTGCTCGTCAACCTGAATATGGTATTCATCAGAATTAATAGTAGCGAACCCTGTAAGTGCAACAGGATTTTTCCCTAATACAGCTTCGGCAAAATGAAGATTGTAAATCCCTGTATCCAGCAGGCCGCCACCAGCAAGCTCTGGATTCATCCATCGTTTATCGCGGAATTCGCCCGGCATTCTAAAAGAAAATGCGATATTCATCGCTCTAATTTCACCGATGCCCTCGTCATTTAATAATGACCTTATCTTGTTCATCATCGGAAAAAATCTAGTCCACATGCCCTCCATGAAAAATACATTATTTTTCTTGGCACATTCTAATACTTCAATTAATTCGCCTTCATTGACACATGCCGGTTTTTCTACCAATACTGATTTTCCATGCTCCATCGCCATGATCGCCATTTTTTTATGTGCGGGATGTGGTATGGGAATATAGACAACATCAATATCTGTTCTTTCTAACAAAGCTTCATACTCTAGCGCTAAGGGAATATCGTGCTTTTGAGCCATCTTCTGCGCGCTTTCTATTGTTCTAGAGGAGACGGCGACAATTTCCACATCATTCAGCTGTTTGGTACCACAAATCCATCTGTCTACAATACTTCCTGACCCTAATAAGCCCCATCTTATTTTTCTTTCCATTGTTATACTCCTCCCTTTCATTTCGCCCGTCCTGATTCCCCAATCAATGTTACCGCTTTCATTCTACCTTTTAGTATACATGATAGAACGACAGATTCAGATTGTCCAAACCGAGGAATTTTTACCCAAAACAGAGGCGATGCGGATAAATGTGTTATTAAAAATCGACTTTATAAAAAAAGCCCCATCCAATCAAGGGTTTGATAGAATGGGGCTTTGATTTCAATCTCTATACGCTTCCAAAAAGTCAGGACAGCCCCGTTCGATCGCGATATTCCTGAGGGGTCATATTCGAAAATGCTCTAAACAGCTTAATGAAATGCGGCACTGCCTGATAACCAATGATTCGAGCGATTTCATAAATTTTCTTGTCGCTGCTGCGCAGCAAATACGCCGCCAATTCCATCCGGTATCGTAAAATATATTCACTCAAATTGTTTCCCGTCTCTGCCCGGTATGCTCTCGACAAGTAGGCGGGATGCAGACCGATTTGCGCCGCAAGCGTCTGCAGCGATAAATTATCGTTCATGTTTTGCTCGACGAATTTATGGACTTTGTCAACTAACCCTGCCTGCTTCACAGATAAATTTTCCAATTGCTCTCTCAAGCAGCGGAATATGAAAAATGCCCACTTCTCCAACTGCTTAAGAGAAGGAGCGGCTGGCATGAGACCGAAGGAGGACGATCCGAACTCGCTTAGCAGCTTTCCTTTTTTGTGCGCCATATACTGATAGGCGTTAGCAATGGCGAAATACGCTTCATTGGCATGCTCGGGAGGATAGTCGACGCTTTTCAGTTCATCGAATATCTCGATTAACTTTTCCTCCGCATGCAGCCAGTTCCCCGTATCGAGCAAATGAATGAGGAGAGGAGGTCGATAGAGCGACGTCAGCGTTCCGATCCGAACCTGATCGAATGTGCCCGTGATTCGCAGAAATAGGCCTTGCCGCCCCTCTTCTACCCGCCTCATGCCATCAATTACTGATCGATATAGTCCAGGAACGCCTTCGGGAAAAGACATCCCGTTAACGGCAAGCGCGATAGAAACGCTGCCATTTAAGAGGGCTTCCGCCTTTTTCTTCAGCATAGCCACCCGGACGTCCATCGTAATTCGATCGATTGTCGTCGTTTCTTGGGTCTGTCCGTTCGTTTCGGCTTTCCCTTTGGCTGATACGACAAAGACGAGATACTCATTATGATCGCGACAGAACCACAAGTGAAAGACATCCCTAAACAATTCCTCCGCCATATTGGTGACCGCATATTCAATAAGCTCTCTATCCATGCTCTCATAGGCTTGCAGCCTGCCCTCCAGCCGCACAATAAACAAGCCTACTTCCTGATTCAGGGAGAAAGGCAAGTCGAGCAGGAAAAGCTTCCGTTCCAGTTCCGTGTACGGGATGCCGTTATCATGCAGCAGACGATTCAGCAGCTCGCTCTTCAACCTAGGCAAATTCTCCCGGAAAGCGTATACGTCGCGCTGCTGCTGCTGTTGCTGCTTCGTCTCGCAGGTGATTTCTTCGGATAATCTGCCTAGCATTTCCCGAAGCTGTTCAGGGTTTACCGGCTTCATTAAGTAGCCGGACGTGTTATATGGCACAACGCCTTGGGCATACTCGAAATCAGCATACCCCGAAATCACGATGATTTTGACTTTGCGGCCCATTTCGCGGATCTCCCGAATGAGCTCAATTCCGTTCATCTCCGGCATCCGTATATCCGTAATGACGATATGAATGTTTTGTTCCCGATAAAGCTTTAAAGCCTCCTCACCTGTAAAAGCTTTATGAATATGCCCAATTCTAAGTTCGTCCTTCGGAATGGTAGCAGCTATACTGTCAACCTGAGAGGGAATATCATCTACGATCAGAACTTCAAATATCGGAATCGCCTCCGTTCTTAATCATCAAGCCCACGCGAAGCCCGCCTAAAGATGAATGATTGATCAGAAGCCCTGAGGATTGTCCGAAGTAATGCCTTAGACGTTGATGAACGTTCCTTAGCCCAAGGCTGTGATCCGCGCTCGATTTCAATTGCAGGGAATGCCTTAAAGCATCCAATTCAGCTTGCTGCATTCCTACTCCGTTGTCTTCTACGATGAGCTCCCAGCCTTCCTCGGTCTGTTTGCCGGTTATGACGATTTCGAATTTCCCCTTCTTGCCTTCCATTCCATGCACAATCGCATTCTCGACAAGCGGCTGGAACAGCAATCGGGGCATCAGCAAAGAAAACATGCCTGCTTCAATATGTTCATGGAATTGCAGACGCTCGGACTGCATTCGATGAATTTCCAAATAATTGCGAATCAATTCCATCTCTTCGTTCAAAGAAGTCAATTGCTGCTCTGTCCTTGTCGTATAACGGTAATACTGGCTCAAGTGTTGGGTGAAGGCGACAATCGCTTTCGTCCGTTCAAGCTGCGCCATGCTTTGAATATATGCGAAGTTATTATACAGAAAGTGTGGATTGATTTGTGCCTGCAAATGCTTGAGGGATGACTCTTTCGCCTGAAGCTGCTCCGTGTATACTTTGTCGATTAGCGTTTGAATATCATGGGACATCAGGTTAAACTGCTCGATCAAAAAATAAAACTCATTGCTCGATACATGCTTGACCCGATGACCATACTCGCCCCGCCGGAGCAATTTCACCGCCCGGATTAAATCGTAGATCGGCTTCTGCACGTTGCGGTACAAAAGCGCCGCGGAGGCGACACCCAGAACCAGCAATAGCAAGCCTGCGGCATAAAACATTTTTTTACTATGATCGATGGGCTCCAGCACTTTTTGCATGGGCTGGAAATCGATCAAATACCATCCGAGCGAGGCTGATGCCACATAATTTACAAGGTAAGGCTCGTTGTGAAAAGTTAATTTGACTGACCCTTCACTCGGGTTTTGTGCTTTGATTTTATCGAATTGCTGGGCCATGGCATGGATCAGTTCGGGCTCAGACTCCCCTGGCATAATGGGTTCGAAGCCTGGACTATAGAGAAATGGCTCTCCAACGCTGCCCTGCTTAAAACGATCTAGCATTTTCACTAGATTTTCCGACGAGAACGAAACTTCGACGTACAAATTTGGATTTTCTGGTTTGGCGTTCGATTCGAAAGGCGTTATTAAATCCCGCACAAATGCGTTCTCCGGTCCCCGCTCCGTAACAATCATGCGATAATCCCAACGCTGCTGGCTCGAATTCCTGAAATAATCCGCATCGTGCTGCTGCAAATAATTCGTAGAAACCATTACGTCCGAAACCGGGGAATACACGGTGAAATCGTTTACCCATTGGAAGGTGGTAGACTGCATATCCAGCTTCTGCAGCAGAAGCGTCTTCGATTGCAGCATGGAATAGGAGGGTTCGGAAGAAGAACGGAGCTGCAGCTGCAGCGCATCCGGATCGGATGCAACGACGAAGGCAGCTCGCCATAAACGATCTGCTTCGACGTCCATCTGCTCCACAAAAAAACGGATTCGATTCATGTTGACTTGAAGCAGCTCCTGCTCAACAACGCCGGTACTAATCTTATTCGACGAATTATACATCATAACGACAGGGATGAGCATAAGAACGATCACGATCATGACTTTCGTGAATATATTCATTCTGCCTCCCATAACGCTTCTGTTGTATAACATAGGTCTCCTCCACTTCAATTCCATCTTCTCTGCTGGGCAGATTTAACCTAGGATTTAACCTAGGACTTCACCGAGCCCAGCACAATTCCTTTAACAAAATACTTTTGCAAAAATGGATATACGAGTAAAATCGGCAACGCGCCGATAAAAATTTGCGCTGTTTTAATTGTGCGGTTGGAGAAATTTGCTACACTTTCCGATGTTACACCAATTCGAGACATATTGTCACTAACAATCATGGAATGCAAATAAGTGGCGAGCGGATACCCATCCGGATTGGTCATATAGATGACGCCGTCAAACCATGAATTCCAATGAGATACCATTGAAAATAAAGATAATGTCGCAATGGATGGCATCGATACAGGTAAATAAACGCTCCAAAGCACTCTCAGATGGCCCGCTCCATCGATATGGGCAGCCTCTTCCAACTCCTGCGGAATCGTTCGAAAGAAATTGAGCATTAAAATCATATTCCATACGCTGACGGCCGAAGGCAATATCAACGCCCAAATTGTATCAATCAGATGCAGCTTGCTGACCAATATATATGAGGGGATTAGACCACCAGAGAACAGCATCGTGAAAACGAATATCCAAATGTAAATTTGACGCCCCGGAAATTTGTAGCTGGATTTCGATAAGCTGTAGGAAGCCATCGTGACTACGACCATTGAAAGTATCGTGCCTAACACGGTTCGCTCTACGCCGATCCACATGGCTTTCAGAAATTTCCCGTTGGCCAGCGTCTTGACATAGGCGTCCGTCGTAAAGCCGACCGGCCAAAAATTGACGATATTCGCTGTTGCCGCAGCCCGTGAGCTGAAGGAAACCGCAAGCACATGAATAAGTGGAAGAATACAAATGAGCGCCAGCAGGCAGAGAAAGACGGTATTTAAAATCGTAAATACGGTGTAGCTTCTAGAGCGGTAGTACATGGTGGGCCTCCTCAAGCGTAAACGACTGAAGCCGTCCTTTGGCGGCATAGCAACCGTTTCGCGATGAAATATAAGTCTATTTATAAGAGTGAGGCTTATAAATTCTTATATTTTAAAAAATCCGGTAGTTAGCTAGTTTATACGCCAATCTGTAGCTGATGACGATTAAGATGAAGCCGATAAACGACTTGAATAGCCCAACCGCGGTTCCGAAGCTGAACTGTCCGTTGTTCAGTCCTTCCCGGTAAACGAAGGTATCAATGATATCTCCGTGTGAATACACGAGCGGATTGTACAAGTTCAGAATTTGATCGAAGCCGGCATCCAAAATCCGACCGAGCGATAGCGTCGCTACTACGATCACGATTGGCAAAATGAGCGGAATGGATATGGATTTGACTTGCTGCCAGCGGGTAGCCCCGTCGATTTCGGCCGCCTCGTATAAAGCCGGATTGATGCCTATTAGAGTAGCCAAGAAAATAATGGCGGAGAAACCGAACTCTTTCCACACGTCGCTAAGGATGACTGTAAATCGGAACCATGGGCCATTGCCTAAGAAAAAGATGCTGTTTATGCCGAATGATTCAAGGACGCGATTGACGATCCCGCCCTCCGTCGATAGAATATCGAGCATAATGCCGCCTAGGATAACCCATGACAAAAAGTGCGGCAAATAGACGAGTGTCTGTACAACCCTCTTAAAAAACATCTTCCTGACTTCATTGAGCAAGAGAGCGAAAATAATGGGAATAAATAAATTCATGATCACCTTAAATGCGGCGATAATTAGCGTGTTCCAGATGACCTGCTTGCCGTCCGGATACGTGAACAGATACCGGAAATGATCCAAGCCTACCCAAGTCGACCCCTTGATGCCAAGCCATGGCTGATAGTCTTGAAAGGCAATGACAACTCCAAACAACGGGATATATTGAAACACGATGCATAATAATAAGGCCGGCAACAAAAGCATGTGGAACGGCCATGTTTTTCTCCAGTACATTGCCAATTCGTACCCTTCCTTTCATCGAAAAAACGGAAAGGAGACCGGCAGCGAATGCTGCCCTCTCCTCCGTCCTTCATTGCTGTTGTCAGCGCGCGTTACTGGTTTTCTGCATACCACGCGTTGACTTCATCCGTAATTTTCTGGCCGCCGTTATCCAACCATTCTTTGACGAATTCATCGAAATACTCGATCGGCTGATCGCCGTAAATGATTTTGAGGTAGCTTTCAGTAGCAAGCTTCTTCAGCAATTCGCCTTTGGATTTCATCGTCGGTGTCATTGGGCCGGTAAAATAGTTTTTCCCCTCTGTAATGCCTTGGTTAATCCGGACGCCCTGAGCATCAATTTGTTTCTTCTTCATTTGTTTAACATCAAATTCTTTGGAGGTTATAGGCTCAGCGGTCGGATCGGCCAAAAACTTCTTGACTGGAGCCTCGTTGGAGTACGGAATCGTAACGCTGGAGCCGAGAATATTCGTCATCATGAATCTCATATCCATGCTTCTTCCATCTTTAAGCGGCCATTGGTCTGCTGGAACACCCGCAGCTTCGTATTCGCCCTTGATGAGCTTGCCGTTGTATTTCACAAAATCGTATCCTTCGTAATAACCGTCTTTCCAACGCGGATCGAAGTACGGATCGCCTTCTTGCTCCAATTGCTTCGCGAACATTTTGTTGAAATAAGCGAACCATACCTCGATATCCTTAAAGTCTTTGTTAAACACGGTAAAGCCCGAAACCAGCATCTTCTCCGCACGACCTACCAGGCCATCCGGACCGGCTGGAAGTGGATAAGGCTCAAAGTTGGCTTTGGGATCGTTATTGGTCGCGTCACTCAGCGGCCAGTCACCCATCCAGGCCGGACCAAACATGATGCCGGCTTTGCCGCTGGCAACCAATTCGGAGGATTTTGACGGATCCTTGATTCCGGCTTCCTTGTCCATATAACCTTTGCTCATCCAATCTTTCATCGTTTGCAGATACAATTTGGCGTCTGGGTTAATTGCGCCATAGCTCAGCTTGCCGTCTTCTCCCTTGTTCCAGAAGCTGCGGATGTCGGAGGTATTGATCATTTGGGTGGTGAGGGCTGCAACAATGGCGTCCGTCTGACCCATCCAAGTCCATGGTCCTTCTTTAAGCGGAACGGCCAGACCGATCGTATCGTTCTTTCCGTTTTTATCAGGGTCATTCTCCGTAAATTGCTGGAGTACGTTCTCGAACTCGGCCAGCGTCTTAGGCGGCTGAAGACCTAGATTATCAAGCCAGTCTTTGCGAACCCACATAACGGTGCCTTCATCGCCCATGAAAAAGGATGGCAAACCATAAATTTTGCCGTCTTTTTTGACTTCTCCCAGGGTATATCCATAGTTTTCTAATAATTCCTTGTATCCTGGATGCGCATATTTTTCAATTGCTTCGTCTAGAGACATTAGCTTATTGGCTGCAAGCAAGCTTTGAAGCGGCTCGCCCTGGGCTCTGAAAGCATCAGGAAGCTTGGCGCCGCTGGAGAGCAGGAGGCGAAGCTTCGTATCGTAATCTTCCGGTTTCGTTACAATAAAATCGAATTTCACGTTGATGCCCATATTGTCCTTCATCCAGCGTATATTCATGTTGTCTTCCATCGACTCGCCGGGCTTGAACGCATTGCCCCTCGAAGCGCCATCATCGACTATGGCTGTCGTAATCGTAACCGGAGGGTCAAACTTCTGTTCCCACGTACCCGCCCCAGCCGAAGAGCTTTCAGTTGTGCTTGCCGGGCTGCCCGATGGCTGTTGATTATTATTGCCCGAACATGCGGCTAAAGTCGGCAATACTCCAATCGCAATAGAAAGCGCTAACAACTTTGCGAACTTAACATAATGACCCATGTTTTACCCCATTTCTATACTTTGATGGTACAAAGCTAATTATAGGGTCATAGAGCAGCTGTTTATATATTCGGTTTTTAACCTTATATCGAAAATCGTACATTCCTCTTTTCGGTCAGGCTTTCCTTGATGCTTAGGTGTGTTTTTCGCTGTCTACTCTAAATTCGATCTTAACTACATTTAATGCTGCCGCAATAACTTGATGCATATCAAAATATTTATACATCCCTAAACGTCCACCTAACAGAACGTTTGGTAATTCTTCCGCTAGTTTACGGTAATTTCTATACTTTTCATTATTACTATCGTCATTTAAAGGGTAGTATGGTTCGTCACCTTTCACCCATGTTTTTGGGTACTCTTTAGTTATAATCGTCTTTGGCTGAGCGCCAAATTCAAAATGTTTATGCTCAATAATTCGGGTATACGGAGTTTCCGCATCCGTATAATTTACTACTGCATTTCCTTGATAGTTTTGTTGGTCTAAAGTAAATGATTCAAACCTTAAACTTCGATATTCTAATTCACCGAATCTGTAATCGAACAATTGATCGATCATTCCTGTATAGACAATTTTCGGATATTGTTCCAAGTATGATTCTTTATTCACAAAAAAGTCTTGATTAAGCTCCACATCAATCAATTTACTCGACAGCATCTTTTCAATTATTTGTGTATAGCCGCCTACAGGAATCCCCTGATAGCGATCATTAAAATAATTATTATCATAAGTAAAACGGACAGGAATTCGTTTAATAATGAAGGAAGGTAATTCAGTTGCTTTACGTCCCCATTGTTTTTCTGTATAACCCTTTACCAGTTTTTCATAAATATCGGTTCCAATTAAGGAAATCGCTTGTTCTTCCAGGTTTTTTGGATTTGAAATCTTCGCAGCGGCTCTTTGCTCTGCAATCCTTGTTAGCGCCTCATCGGGGGTAATGGTCCCCCATAACTGGTTAAACGTATTCATATTAAAAGGTAAATTGTAAATTTCGCCTTTATAATTAGCAATGGGGCTATTAGTATATCGATTAAATTCGGCAAATTGATTGATATAGTCCCATATCTCTTTACTATTTGTATGAAAGATATGGGCGCCATATTTATGCACATGTATACCTTCTATATTTTCTGTGTAAATATTACCACCTATATGCGCTTTATTATCGATAACCTTTACTCGTTTCCCTCGTTTGGCTGCTTCATAGGCAAATGTACTGCCAAATAGTCCAGATCCCACTACTAAATAATCGTACTGCATTCATTTTCACCTTGCCTTTCATTCAATTGTGAGAAATAAAATAAACCTGTGGATTTTAAACAACATCCACAGGTTTGCAATTTTTAATTAAATCCTACAATTTTCTGTGACACTTTATAGGCAGATATGGATATACTGCGCCCCAAATGACCCGGTATATTCATTAGTCTTCCCATTACCCCATATCTGATACTGTTGTATAGTTGAATATCTTTTTCTTTAATATACTTCCATAAGTCTTTTTTCTTCCTCAGATTATCTTCTTTTCCCGAACGGATTAATAATATCGTAGAAATAACGGTGATAATTTCAAGGTGATTCAACATATATTGACGAAGTTTTGGGGTTGTGATATTTTCAATGTTTACTTCGTCTATCATGAGTTTATTTACTTTTAGCTGTTGGTCAATTCTTTCAATCATTACTTTCTCGTTGACTGATTGATCCTCTCTTCCAATAAAATACCGGTAGAAATCTACATTCACATAATAAATGAACTCGACTTTTTCCAGCGGTTTAAACACAAACAGATTGTCCACATAAAAAGTATGCTCTGGAAGTTTCAATTGGCATTCCTTCAATAGATCCGTACGATATATGATAGAATGCATCAAAATATACTGGCCTTTACGAAATGATTTAATTTCGTCCCAAGTAAAAATGCGTCCTTCAGGAAAGTTTTTTTCATACTTCATTACTTTCCTATGCCGTTTACCTTTTTTTTCATAGACAAAATTACTAACAACCATATCTACTTTCTTTTCTTCCATAACCAATTTTTTTAGTGCTGTGAGTATTTCTTGATAAGCCTCTCGATCAACCCAATCGTCACTGTCAACTACCTTAATAAATAATCCGGCAGCAAACTTAATACCCGTATTGACCGCACCACCATGGCCCAAGTTTTCTTGATGTATCACTTTGACAATAGATGGATACTTATCCTGATAGTCATCTGCAATCCTTTTAGTACCATCGCTAGAGCCATCGTTAACGATAATTATTTCAATTTCTTCTCCGTCAACAAGGAGGCTGCTAATACAACGATCCATATAATCTTGCGAATTGTAGCAAGGTATTATGAATGACAATAGTTTCATAACAAAACCTCTTCTTATTTTCTTATAGTAACCATTATTTTTTCTCTTCTCTAAAAATGATTTTAAGTATAGGGAAGTATACCCAAAATGAAATGAAAGCATTAACAATCATTGTAATTAAATCCGCAGTCGTTTCACCGGATTTTCCAAATTCAGAAATGAAATAATTATAAATAGGATCTTTATACCAACCCTGAAGCGCCCCGGCGCTAATTGTAATCAAAATGTAGGCTACCAGATACCAAAAAGCCGCTTTATAAATATTGCTCTTTGAACGGAAAGTAATATTTCGTTGAGCAAAGAAATTAATGACCTGCGCTACTGCCAAAGTCAATTGAACGGCAATGAAGTAAGCGAGTCCACCGCCTCCACCTGAGGAGATTGAACCTAACGGATAGTTGAAAATATAATAAACGGATCCATCAAAATTATGGCCTAGCGGCAAAATTTGAAAATTATTTTCTACTAATTTAGTTCCATTAAACATGGCTTTCAAAACCGGCATAAGAATCATTTGAAAAATTGTAATGCCGTTACTTAATATAATAAACATAATGAATTGAGCTATTTTGGGATGTTTAACTCTATAATTACTCCAGCGTGCCTTAATTCCACTCACTACGATCACTTCTTTCCACTTTTACACTAAAGCGCAATTCGACTGTTTCTGTCTGATTGGATGTAATAGTCAATGTTCCTTCACCAGCGATACCCGTTGTCTTAATATAAGTACCACACATGCCCCCTTCTGCTGTGACACAGTTTGGACCTACGATTTCTATCGCGCCTTCTGCTTTTAAAAATACAGGTAGATGTGAGTACGTTGCATTATTGTTGTTTGCATCTACTACTCGAATACGGACTGATGCAACATCAAATGTATCTGCTTCCATTAAATCAGTTCCACTTACTGTGGTTTCTATATGAATGCTAGCATTAGAGGCCTTAACTACCTCAGCGACAACTTCACCATTTTTAATGGCTTCAAAGCGATAGACTGGCGCTGACACTCCCCAATTTTCAATATATTTGAAAAACAACCGGTAAAACGTAACTGGTGATACAAGGTGACGAAGCATCACCCAAAGTGCTTTGAAAATATACTTTGGAGGTAGTGCAGTACCAAACCGTTGAATAGCTAATAGACATTCTTTAATGGCTTCAGCTTTCTTATGAGAATACTTTTCTCCGTCTTCAATCACATTCCCGACAGTGTCATAAAATTCAATAGGTGGATGTGGTAAGTGACGGAACCGTTTGTTGATGGGTTGAAATTCCCGAATCATTAATTCATTCTTATACAGGCGTACTTGGTCGGCATTAGTGAAAATATAGTTCTCACCAACCGCACCACCAGGATAATCACCAATATGCATATCTGAACCAACTTCCAGAACTGCTGCATCTTCGGAGAAGCTGGCATAGACTTTGGCAGCAAGTTTAGGGTTACGGAACATGTCCATGACGCCATGGTAACAAATACGGTCACCTGACCCAAAATCGCCATGGGTTTGATAATCAAACATGCACCAACCAAATGCCCCCGCAATATCTTCTTTTTTATAAACCTCATTTAAAACATTGGCATGACGCATAGCGTGCGACAGTCTATGGGTGGGACTATCCGTTGCTTTTGTTGGAAACATGTGACCATTGAACTCAGCAATCAAATATGCTTTATTCTTATTTGGTGAAATCAACCACCTTGGCAGTAACCCACCATTCTTTCCTGTATGAGAAAAATCATTGAATGCATAAACATCCTCTAATAGACTACTCCTCCATAGGAAGCGAACCCCGCTCGTCTGTCTGCTATGATCCAAGCGGTGAGCAATTTCATTTGTCTTTGCGTACAGAGCATCATCATCCTGTGACTCATTAATACGCACTCCCCAAAGGATGATCGAAGGATGATTTCGATACTGCAAGATCATTTCTTCTACATTGTCACAGACAATTTGTTTCCACTCTTCATCATTTTTGATATGCTGCCAACCTGGCGTTTCTGTAAATACAAGCAATCCTAAACGGTCACAAGCATCAAGAAAGTGCTTAGACTGAGGATAATGAGAGGTACGAACCGCATTGACATGCAGTTCTTCTTTTAAGATTCTAACATCTTCCACTTGCATGGACGCAGGCATAGCATATCCTACATAAGGATAGCTCTGATGACGATTTAATCCACGAATTTTATATTTCTTGCTATTCAAATAAAATCCATCACTGCGAAAATCTACTTGACGAAATCCAAAAGACACGTTGTATTCATCAATGATGTCCCCATTCTGATTCTTTAGCGAGGCTATTAATGTGTACAGATAAGGAGTTTCTGGAGACCAGGCTTGACTATCTGAAACACCGATGCTGCATTCCTTAATTACTGCCTCCGATACATTCAGACACTTCTGGCCAACTACTTGTTGTTGCTGATCTAACAAACTTAATTCAAGCGTTTGGGTTGTTTCAGGCTGACTGATTGTAACATCAATTAGTGCTTGAAACATGTCTGGTGTTCGCACAAAAACATCTGCCACATAGCTTTGATCTGCTAGCAACAACCATGCCTCGCGATATAGTCCACCATATGTCATATAATCAATCACATGTCCAAATGGCGGTACATTTGTATCCTCTCGTGTATTGAGGCGAACAACAATTCTGTTCTCTTCTCCGTACACCAACTTATCCGTTACTTCTACCCGAAATGCAGTATAGCCACCGTTATGAGTAATTAACTTCTCCCCATTGACAAAAACATCCGCCACATGAGCAGCACCATCAAACTGAAGAAACAAGCGCCGGCCTTTCCATTTATGTGGAACTTTCAGATAACGTCTATAACCACATATCATCTGACAAGAGCTTTCCTCCATGTAGTGTACAGGTACTTCTTTACATGTGTGGGGCAGCCTTATGGCTGTCCCCTCCCCTGTGAAGTTAATAAATTCATCCGTTATATTCTCTATAAAACTCCATCCATCACAGATACTAATTTTTTTCATTTACTTTTCTCCATTTTTTCATTTTGAAGTTGTAACGGTATAAATTAACTTTTCTGAATTGGATTGCTTCATAAAGCTAGAAACCACTGCTGCAACTGTGCCAACAGCAAAGGCAATACCGAAAATAATAACTGCTTGAGGGTTACCACCAATAAAATTAACTCCATTCACAACATCCGACAATGTTGGAAAGCCTAAATAAAGATGCATCGACAGCGCTGCGCCAAAACAAATCGATGGTACAAGTGGCGCAAAAGAATAGTTTTTAAACAAAACCAACAATTCACCTAAAACACCAATGATAATCAGGCTAAAGGTTACAAAGGAAAAGGTACGATCGCCATAATCAAAAATGATAAACGCAATGTTTGCTACTAGCATCACAATGGATGCCATAAAACCAATCCAAAAACCAAGCGCTCTATCTTTAAATAAGACCATCTTAGTTCCCCTCCTTTACATTTCTTCTATAGCCGTTTCTGATGAACAAAATTAAACTTAATAATGTTAATGCAATAAGCGTGTAATTGGTCACTTTAAGAAAGGTTTGCCACCACGGTGTAAAATCACTAACTTCGGTTTCTTCTGTCAAGCCATTGAGCAAATTAGACTTGGCTAGTGAATAATAGAAATGTTTATTCGCTCGTCTTAATTCTTGTAGAACATAACCGTCCTTCTTACTTGCGAGGTATTTATGAATTTCGCTGGCACGACCAGTGTCAGCATTAAAGGTATCTGTTCCCGCAACGAGTGATTCAATTGTTGGAATATTAGGATTGCCCTTAACGGAATCCGTTATCGTTACGCCTTTGAAGCCCCATTCATTTCTTAGAACATGCGTCATCGTCGCTTTATCGCTATAAGCCAAGCTGCCACCAATTCGGGAGAAAGACATCATCGTGCCAAGGGCACCACCCTCTGTAAATGCGCCCTCAAAACCTTTTAAAGGACCTTGGCGATAAGCCTGTTCCGTCATAAATGTAGACAGCTCTTGTCTATTCGTTTCTTGATCATTTGAAACAAAATGTTTAATAGCAGCCGTTAATCCCTTGGCTTGCATCTGTTCTGTCTGAGCAGCTCCTAGCAGATAGGATAGAATGCTATCCTCAGAGTAGTATTCAAAGTTACGCCCGCTAAACGGCGTCCGGTGTAAATTCGCTCCTGGAGACCACAACTGTGTGGTGCCGCTAAACAGGCTATCCTCTGCAATAAACGCGCCTCGTTCTGCTAATAATTCGTGATTCCAAGTTGCAGCTGCCACGACTTGACTGACATGCGCAGTTGCTGGCTGATTGCCTCCATACAAATAACTGGATTGAGATCCTGAAGGACCATCTGTATTTTTGTTGGCAGGCTTATTAATTGATTTCACTGCTGGTTGGCCAAAATTCTCACCAATCGTTGCGCTTAATTCACTAACCGTTAATTGATCCAAAAATTTGTTCCACGTCTTATCATCTTCAAAGGGAACATCTTTCATATCAATGAGTTTGAGTGTAACATCTGCACCTTGAGTAAAGCTGTCATATTCAGGTGCGTCCTTTGGTTTTTGATATTTTTGATTGTTCATTACCTCTTTAAGTCCATCGGTTGCCACGATATCTTTATAGGGTTTCGGATAAGTATTCCAATCATTGCGTGTTAAATAAGTTACAGTATTCTCAGCAAAGGAGTTAAGATCAACTTCATCAAACTGATTCGAAACAATTTCGCCCGTATGTTGTGACTTCGCATACGTTGTGTTGTCCAATGATTCTAATACAACAGATATTGCCTTCCCCGGCTCCCCATCTACAATAGAACCATCTGCTGATGTTAGTTTGCCTTTTACGTTTTCGCCTTCTTTATTAGCCAAAATATTATTTAAAGCATCATGGCTGTCACTTCCAATGGCAAAATAATATTCACCTGGATCAAAGACATAACTACCATTCTTGCTTGGATCAGCACCATTTTCAGCGTTGGCATCATAAGTTGCGAACAGATACTCATCAATAGTGACTGTTACTTCCTCAGATTCTCCAGCTGCCAATTCCTTAGTTTTACCAAAGCCAATTAGCTGGATTGCCGATTTCTCGGATTGCCCCTCTTCAAATGGAAGTTGAGCATATACTTGAACTACTGACTTCGACTTTCCAGTATAAGTTGATGCTTCAGGATACCCTTGGTTGGTAACTTTAACCGTTGCTGTTACCGTTTTTGCTTGTCTATCCCAATTAACAGCTGTTAACTCTTGGGAAAAATCAGCATAGGAGTTACCATAGCCAAAGGAGTAAACCATTTCATCTGCATAGTTCCAACGGTCTTTATTAACAAAAGCACCTGCATTACTGTCAGCATTATGAAGCCCTAGAACAGCATCATGATACCTAGTTTCATAATATTTATATCCTTGATAGATCCCTTCAGCTTGAACAATGTAGTTACCATCATCATTCGCGTATTTAAAATCGCCTGCATTTCTGACTGCTGGCGCAGATAGTGAATTTGCTGCAAAGGTATCAGCCAACCTGCCTGAAGGATCCGCTTTGCCTGTTAAAACATTGGCAACGCCTCTGAATCCTATTAATCCTGGATTCCCGATCCAGAGCGCGGCATCTACTCCATATTCTTCTTCTTGAATCCAACCAAGTTCCATGGCGTAGGCGCTATTGATTAATACAATGGTCTTAGAGAATTTTCCACTGTCCTTAATCATCTTTAACAAATCTTTTTCTGTTTCATGAAGGGCCAGGTGAGAAATCCCGTCCCTGTCAGAAGTCGCTAAATCTTTACCCTCTCCACCATCGCGGGATAACATCACAATAGCCGCATCATTGTAACTATCCTGATACGTGGCTTGTAACTCGCTGGTATAGAAACTTTTATCAACCTCTCCAATAAACCAATCCGGAGCTGCCTTGACTCTGGCAACGCCACTGTTTTTATAGGCATCGAATAGCTTGTCATTAAGTTTGAAACCCGCTTCTTCCAATGCGCTACGCAAACTGACCTGGCGTTTTTCGTCCATACCTGGTCCGCCAGAATTTCCACTGAACACAGGATCGGCTGTTGAACGACCAAATAATGTAATACTGCGTTCTTCAGACGTTAGTGGCAAAACATTTTGATCATTCTTTAAAAGAACCGTACCTTCTTCCATGGTTTGTACGTCATGTTTATCGGAATCTGCAATCATGTCTTGCAAACCTTTATCAGATAACTCGTAATCGCTCTTATATTGCATAGTGCTTGCATCTGCTTTGATTACAGGTGCTGTAACATTTAGAAAGACGTTTACTTGACCGCTCCAGCTCATCAGTAATTGAGTCATTAAAATACTAAATATTAAGAGGAATGCAAAAACAGATGTTAACCCACGCCATAAATTCGATTTATTTCTCAAGGTGTTACCTCCCCAAACAATCGCTAGTTAATTTAATTTGATGCAGCTTCATCACCAGTCAAAACAACATAATCGAAACTGGCTTGTGTTCCGTCAACTATAATAGATGTATCAGGGAAAGCAACCGATGCCAAGTACTCTTCTGCAGATAAAGCTGGCCCATCGCCGCCGACTGCCTGACCCATCTCATCAGTCCATTGTTTCGTATTAACATAGCCAATTGGGTTGGCGCCTGCTGAGTGAGAATTATTAGAAATAACTGCTGTAGGCTTTGACAACTCAAGTGTAATGAGTCCCTCTTCATCTACTGAAGTTAAGCTTCCATAGTACTTAGTAATGTTTGCCCCTCTGGGAACCACATCATATTTTCCGTTGTCATTAAATTCTAAATGTCCAGAAAAATAAGTTTCAGTAATTGTTAAGCAATACGTATTGTCTGAAAATGTCTCAATACCTTGTACACCGAAAGTTGCTTGCTTAAAGGTATGCTCAGGGAAAGCACTCATAAATCCGACATTGGTTGTTGAGGTATAATACCCTGTCAGGTTACTTGATCCAGATGACTTCTCTCCATCCGCTCCCTTTCCACATGCAGCTAAGCAAATTACGATCACCAACACACTAATTACTGTAAATGCATTTTTTACTGATCTTTTTTTCATGATTTTTTCCCCTTTGACTTAAGTATTGTATACGCTTTCCAAGTGCATACTTATTGTAAGAGATATTACTTTTATTTTGTGATTCTTCGCATATTCTCATAGTATTAAAGAAAACTTAACAATCGCACTTTAGTTTATGATGTTTTTTTTTAGTTTACGATATGTCGGAGGATATCTTATTGACAAGGAGAGTTTCACTTCATATAGTGAAAATTGACCTAGATAAGCCGGAGAGGTGACAGATGATAATCAAAATAGCAATTGTGGAAGATGATACTAATCAGGCCCATTTATTAGAAAGTCATCTTAAAAACTATGGCTCTGAAAAAGGACTTTCATTTAACATCACGCATTTCCCCCAAGCGGTATTACTACTGGAAAATTACACTGCAAATTTTGATATCATATTTATGGACATTCAGTTACCTTATATGAACGGGATGGATGCTGCCCGTAGTATTAGGGCACTCGATAAAGGAGTTATTCTAATCTTCATTACAAATCTCACCCAATATGCTATTCATGGTTATGAAGTGGAAGCGCTTGATTATATAATGAAGCCTGTTGAATATTATGATTTCGCTCTAAAAATGTCTCGTGCTATACGTAGAATTAATGAGACACCAAAAAATGACGTTCTTATTACAACCGATAATGGCATCCTCAAAGTTTCTCCTAAAAGTATTAGCTATGTTGAAACCGAAGGACATCATGTGATCTATCACACGGCGGATGGAGTATTTCGACAGTATGCAACGATTTCATCCATTGAGAAAAAACTGCAAGAATATGATTTTTTCAGATGCAACAATTGTTATCTTGTTAATCTTGCGTACGTTCAAAGAATACAAGGATATACCGTTTCACTGGATGGCGTCGACTTGCGAATAAGTCAGCCTAGGAAAAAAGCTTTTGTTAAAAAATTAATGGAGTATGTAAGTGAGAAAAACGTATGAGTGAGATCATCTATGGTTTGTTAGATGCATACTCAAAGCAGATTATCATTCGCACGGCCAGTCTAATTGAGTTTGTATTTTGTGTATTTATACTGACACCACCCTTTCAAAAAAAGAAAGGTTTTGGAATAAAGTTAACTATAATCACTCCTTTCGCTTTTCCGCTTATTCTTTTAATGTCAGTATTTATTTCACTAAATCCCCCTCTTTATAAAGGCATGCTGAATATTTTTATTTATTTATTTGTTTTACTCGCTCTATACTTGCTTTACCAGGAAACCTTTTCAGAACTATTGTTGTGTCTCTGTGGAGGAGTAGCCATCCAGGTGATTGTAGGTCGTTTATATGAAATATTCATTATATTTTTCGGTAAAAATCCTTATGAAACGCTTTCCCTTTTCAAGGAAATTGTTCCATTGCGGGATTGGGCATTATACTCGTTGATCCATTTTGTTTTTTGTCTTTTGCTTGCCCTTCTTTTTCGCCGAAACCACGTTTATGAACACGACAAAGCTAGTAAGAAATTAATTATTTCGTTTTCATTAATCTTTATTCTTGTTACAATGATACTTACTGCTTTTAGCCGCTCATTCGAGGGCGAAAACAATATCTTAGATTTTATCATTCGGTTTTTTTCAATTTTTTATGCTTTGCTTACTTTATTATTGCGTACAAGAATATTAGAAACAAGCAAACTTAAACAAGATTTATTAATTATGGAAGAATTGCTGTATTCAGAGAAAAAACAGTTTGATAATATGCGAAGTGAAATTGAAATTATTAATATGAAATCTCATGATCTTCGCCAACAATTGTCGAGTATTAGTTACAAGCTAACAAACCAAGAAGTTGAATCTTTGAAGGCTGCCATTGAGGTTTACGATACAACTCTCAAAACGGGGAGTGATATCCTGGATGTCATTCTCTATAAAAAACAGCTTTATTGTCAAAAAAATCAGATTCGCATGAGTTGCATGGCTGATGGCCATTGTTTATCTTTTATCTCACCTACTCATTTATATTCTCTTTTAAGCAACGCCATAGAAAATGCTCTGGAAGCCGTACAATCAGTCAAGAATGACAAGAAACGAATAATTTCTATTTCTATAGGTAAAGAAAATGGTGTTATTGGCATTCATGTCACCAACTATTTTAATAGCGACTTTATTATTAGAGATAATTTTCCACAAACCAATAAGAGTGATAAGAGTCGTCATGGTTTTGGCATAAAAAGCATGCGCCATATTGCTGAAAAATATAATGGAACACTATCCTTTCATACAGAGGAAGACATGTTTTATCTGCATATTTATTTCCCCAATGCTTATTTATAGGAAGCGGATCATTGCAATTCTATTGATATGTTTAATTAAGTACGGACTTTTGGTAATGAGTAACTATGGGGTTAGACATAAAAAAGATCCTTTACAATAGAATGGCAGGTAGTACCTGTCCATTCCATTGTAAAGGACCAATCACATGGGTAAGTTGTTGTTTTGACTCTTACTCTGAACGCGGCAATTTCGCAACGTAAGGACTGCTCGTAAGAACGTAAATTATTTAATGATATAGAGAGATCCAAATCCTTGCTTTCGCAAAATTCGCGCTGCTTTTCTTGATTTGAAAGCCTTCGCAGACCATATAATGACATTATCCTCACGAACCAGATGCTTCTTCCATACATAAGGAAGGCGACCTAACGAAATATTAATCGTTCCCGCAGTAGGCTCAGCCAAATACTCGACAGCATCCCGGATATCAATAACTTTGTATTCATGAAACTCTTCTCTCCGTTTCAAAAAGTCTTGATAATCGATAAGCATGAGATTCGGTAAAGGCCATAAACAGCGTATAGCTACGAACATTACAATCATTATGGATAAAAAAATATACCAAAACATCCCGAATCCCTCACTTATCTCATTCGGATTTTAATTGCAGTTACCAATAAAAGCATGCGCATGCATTTAATTTAACGCAAAAAGCAAATGGTGTCAAGCCTAGCGTGTCCCTTTCATGGACATTTTCTACAGACTATGCTTGACTCCTCCGCTCTTTATAAATTTATCCGTTCGCGAAGCTCCCGATTACGATATTGACTAGGTGATTCAGTCATTAGTCGTGTAAATAAAATAGTAAAATAATTTGCATTTTCATAACCAAGCAAATGGGCGATTACCGAAATTTTCAGCTTGGTTGAAACAAGCATTTGTCTAGCTTCAGCCATTCGACGATTCAAAATATAATTGATCGGCGAGTCGTTATACTTTCGATGAAACACATGAGAAATATAATAGGGACTCAAATGAAACTCGGTAGCAATCTCCTGCAGCGTAAGATGGCGCAAATAGTGAATATCCAAATATTCTTTAATTCCAATCGCCAAGGATTCTGCATCCCGAACCTTATTCAAGGTCGTATTTTCTTTATTCAACCGATGTACCCAAACGACCAATACCGTCAATAATTGCTGGGTGGCCTGCTGGTACTGATCCCGTTTATGCTGCGCCTCTTCAAATAACAAATCAAATAACGATTGAATCGTATTTTTATGTTCTTTTGTTTTCATGACAGGACAGCATTCGAGCGGTATTAACATCTCCATATCCGGATGTAAAATGCCGCTATAGTAAAGCGCTAGCGGATTATTCTCGCTGGAATACTCTTCATGAATTACGCCTTTATTGTATACTAACAGGTCTCCCGCCTGCACCGCGTAACGCTCCCCCACAATCGTCACAACGCCTTCGCCCTTCGTTACAAAAATCAGCTCGCTGAAATGCTGATGCCGATGCGTCGGGAAGCTCCAATCCGGCTGCTCCAACACTTTTCCAATATATTGTAAGGTTAGATTCATAGATGTCCTCGTCCTCATATCCCAAGTTGGCTGCTCTAACATCATTATCATTTATACAGGCTGCAAATAGCAAGATCTATCACATTTTGATGAAGGAAGCCAAGATGTTGCATTGTAAATCCATTGATCAGAAACTATGATTATAACTTGTATATTAGATAGAGAAACAGACAGGATAGGAGAATTTTCAATGTTAAATTCACAATCGCTTGCGGGTGTTCAGTCGCAGCGCAAGGAGAAAATGCCAGCCTCGCTTATGTGGTTAACGATGGGAGCCTTCGCCATTGGCATGACCGAATTTTTAGTCATGGGACTGCTGCCTAACGTGGCGTCCGATCTTAACGTGACCATTCCCCAAGCGGGTCAAATCATTACGAGCTATGCCCTAGGTGTTGCAATCGGTGCACCCCTATTGACCATTTTGACGCATTCCGTTGCTAAGAAAAGATTGCTGCTGCTGCTTATACTCATTTTTATTCTGGGTAATGCCTTTTCCATGCTTGCTCCCACGTATCCCTTGCTCATCTTTGCAAGAATCGTGACGGCGCTGGCGCATGGCACTTTTCTTGGAGCCGGCACTTTAATCGCGACACATCTCGTTCCTCCCCACAGAAAGGGAAGTGCCGTAGCACTTGTATTAGCTGGACTTACGATTGCCAACATTGTTGGCGTACCCTTTGGCACCTTTATCGGTCAGGAATTCGGATGGAGAGCTTCTTTTGGCGTCATCACTGTTTTGGGCATTGTTTCACTTGCAGGAATATGGAAATACATCCCTATTATTTCCGAAAGCCACAATGCGAGCGTTTGGCAGGAAATTAAGGCTGTTGTTAAACCTCAGGTTTTGCTAATGCTTATAGCTGGCTTATTTGGCTGCGCAAGCCTGTTCGCCTTATTCACCTACATCTCGCCGGTGCTTCAGGAGATGAGTGGATTTAAGGAGCACAACGTCACCTGGATTCTTGTCATTTTCGGCATATCCGTTACCATCGGCAATTTAATTGGAGGCAAGCTGGCGGATTGGAAGCTGCTCCCTGCTCTTATGGTTAATTTTGCATTTTTAAGCATCGTGTTAGCCGCTTTGTCGGTTACCTTGTACAATCCTATTTTGGCCATAGCCACTTTATTTATTTGGGGAATTGCCGCCTTCAGCATTATGCCGGGCATTCAGCTCCGCACCATGACTTTAGCGAGTGAGGCTCCCATGCTTGTCGCGACGTCCAATCACTCTTTCCTCAATATGGGAAATGCCTTAGGTGCCTACATTGGCGGCGTCGTCATAACGCATTCTGGTCTAGGCGGCTTGCCATGGCTGGCAGCGGGCCTGGCCTTGATCGGTTTCTTACTGGTCATCGTCATCCTATTAACTGATAGAAAGACCGTTCGTATCTAAGCAGCTAAATAAATAGAAATAACTTTGCAGCCCTTCATTCCTAGCAGTGAATACTGGGCGAAACGCAAACAGAAGAAGACCGTTTTTCACGGTCTTCTTCTGTTTTAAAGACTTGTTTACTTGATAGGCTTCACTTCAATCATTTTTTCTATTCCTTTACGTTCATCTGCATCAAATTCATCGTGAATTTCCCCTACAATTACTTCGAGAATGTCCTCTATGGTTACAAGTCCAGACGTTCCGCCATATTCGTCTATGAGAACAGCAAGATGAACTCGCTCCTGCTGCATACGTTTAAGCAATACTTTCAAAGGTGTCGCTTCGGAAACAGTCACAACAGGATGAAGGAGCTTTTTCACATCCAATTCGCTGTCAATCTTATCATGTTGTAAAAATAATTGCTTCGTATTAATCATCCCTACTATATGATCTTTATGATCTGTCGCTACTGGAAATCGTGTATATTGCTCCTTCTGAATAATCTCCATGTTCTCGGATATAGATAAGTTCGTAAATAAACAAACCATATCGGTTCTTGGAACCATGACATCCTTCGCAACCATATCATCGAAAGCAAAAATGCGATTCATATAACCATATTCTGTATTGTTAATTTTACCACTTTGAAGGCTATCGTTTAATATGATTTGAATCTCTTCTTCAGAATGCGCTTCTTCATGCTCTTTAGCGGCCTTTAAGCCGAAAAAACGAACCAAAGCATTTGCTGAACCATTTAAAAGCCAGATGAAGGGATACATAACCTTATAGAAAAAGATAATCGGTTTGGCTACAGCAAAACTAACGAATTCCGGCTTTTGAATAGCCCACGTTTTCGGAGCAAGCTCACCCACAACGACGTGAAGAAAGGTTACGAGCGAGAAAGCCAATATAAAAGATAAGATGAGACTAATATCGGTGTTCAAGTTCATGCTTTCAAATACAGGGAGAAGAAGCTTCTCCACGGCTGGTTTGCCCAACCATCCTAGACCTAATGCAGTAATGGTTATACCCAATTGACATGCAGACAAATACCCATCCAAATTTCGAGTTACGTGTAGCACAGCACTAGCATTTTTCCGCCCCTCTAAGACCAATTGGTCTACACGACTGGAGCGAAGTTTAATGATGGCGAATTCAGTAGCTACAAAAAATGCGGTCAGTAAAATTAGCAAAGCAATCAAGAACAAACTTAAACCCGTACTCATTTGAGTCTCATCACAATCCTTCTTTTTATTTTGAGTTCATATGAACTATTATATTGAACTCTTCAATAAACCTCAAAATGCAATAAAGATCATGAATGGCTGCTTTTGATTAAATAAGGTCATTTTTGCAATAAAATAATCACTTCTTCATGTTTCTCTATATCTCATGTCGTTTTGCTGGTCCTTACAGAAAATGTGTCTATCTGAGAAACGTTTGTTAAGGCAAGTAACATGATCCAGCTGGAACATAATAGGCCTATCAGCGATTGTCCAGTGCGCTAACGGTAAACCAGCCAAATTCAGCCCACCCAGGTGCTGCCTGTTCCTTTATGGCACTTGTCGTCTGATCTTTTACAGCATCCGATTTAGCATATACGCCTATTTTTGCTCCTACCCATTTGCTGACCGTTGCTTGAAATAACGGGATGTTCAGAGCAACGAAGTGCTCTCCATCCAAACTATATGCAAAGGAGCATCGGGCTCCTGGGTGTACATCTACTCGTAACACAACATGATCTGCTTCAATGGGGGCTTCCCAAATCACCGTTTCCTGATCCTCGTTTCCGTGTACCAGCTGCAATTTTCTTGCATTCCTTGATTTGCTGCTGCAAATACGCAAGGCAGCATACTGGTATCCAAACACAATTAATCCGGCCTCCATTCCTGCTGGGGCAGCCGAAATGTCCAGTAAGGTAGCGGCTCTAAACGAAGGCGCTGGAAACTTCTGCAACAACAAATGCGGGGCATGAAACAAAGTATCTTCCCTATTCAGGCGCGGCTGGGCAAACAATCTTAGCCAACCCGGCCGCTGCGACAGAGAGTACCAGGTGTCAGACGGATTGGCCTGCCACTGCCATTGCACGCCAAGAGCGGATGCTGCAAAATCATCAGATGAAGTCGGCACTTCGCAAGGATACTCCCTTCCTACATCAGGTTTGCGGTACCGTTCGAGCGGTTCTCCCACGCCATTCCCATCCACAGCATTCCCCATTACCGGCCAGCCATTGACCCACGCAACGGGCTGCATATGCACAATTCTCCCGTATGCACCTTTATCCTGAAAATGCAGAAACCATGATTCCCCAGATTCTAGTTCTACCCATCCACCCTGATGTGGGCCATTTACCTTTGAAGCTCCCTGAATAAGCACAACACGCTCTTCATACGGACCGTAAGGACTGGTAGCCCGAAATACCGCTTGCCAGCCGTTCTCCACACCACCTGCAGGAGCAAACACGTAATAGAACCCTTGTCGCTTGTACATTTTGGGACCTTCCAGTGTGGGATGTCGCTCGGAATCGTGGAAAATAATCTGGCCCTCACCCAACAGTCTTTTTCCATCAGGCGACATTGGGCGCAGACACAACCGATGCTTAAGGCCGCTGCGGCTTTTAGCAAATGCGTGAATCAAATAGGCTTGTCCATCCTCATCCCAGAAAGGACAAGTATCAATGAGGCCTTTGCCCGCGTGTACAAGATGCAGCTCCGACCATTCTCCTGCTGGGTCCTCGGCGGTCGTCATAAAAATACCTACATCAGGATCACCATAAAAAATCCAATACCGGTTGTCATGATAGCGGAGGCTCGGTGCCCATACACCATTCCCATGCTGAGGTCTGTCGTAACCTTCCAGTGGCATACGCTTCAGGGCATGATTGATAAGACGCCAATTTACCAAATCCTTTGAATGCAGAATCGGAAGTCCTGGAATATGTCCAAAGCTGGAGGCTGTCATGTAGAAATCTTCACCTACCCGAATGACATCAGGATCTGAATAGTCGGCGTGCAGTATAGGATTTCTGTAAGTCCCGTCCCCCAGGTCAGCAGTCCATGGTTCTAAGCCATATTTCGGTTTGATAGGTTCCTTCATCATTCTAGTTTCCTCCTATTGTTCAGCTATTTTTGTTTGAACTCGCTTGGGCTCATGCCCGTGTACTTTTTAAATACTTTAGAGAAATACGCACGGTCTGAGTATCCCAGCATATAAGCTACATTCTCTGCCGTTTCATTTTGTCCGCTGAGCAAACGTTTGGCTTCCTCCATTTTCAGAAGATGCACATGATCTGTAAAATTCAAACCGGCCAGTTTCTTGAAATACCGTGAGAAATAGTTTGGGTTCAGATGCAGATATTGCGCAATATCAATAGAAGTCACATTTTTGTAGATATACTGATAAATAAAAGCGTTTATAACCTTAAGATCAGGATTTGTATTCTGATTGTCTGTATAAGCCGAGCGCTTCTGCTCCATAAAATCGTCTGAAAAAACACTCATGATCACAAGGGCCTCTCCTAAATTCAACGCTTGCTTTATTTCCTGTTGAAGCCGCTCATCCATTGTCCCCTTCAACTGATAGACCGCCTGCTGCAGCATGCGGATCAGCAGATCCTGAACTTGTTTAGCTTGCGGTTTTTTTTCACGAATAAGCTTTTCAATGGTGCTTGCATAAATGAGGACAAGGGATCTGTTAAACTCGCTTAATGCGGCTGCCCATTTTTGACAATAGGGCTCAATAGCAGTTAAATCTATATCGTCTCTTGTTTCAGCTTGGCTTTCAAGCCCGTCAATTGTAATCAACCACGCAGATTCGTAATACGAGCTTTGCTGTTTCCTGATCATCTCATCAACCTTCAATTTCAACTGAACCAGTGAAACAGGCTGAAAGGATATTAAGAAACAACAATTGATTTTTAGGAATTCCGAAATCTTCTCATGAATGTGGTTGAGATGCCCACGGACAGCTAATGGTTCATCTAAGTTGACGGAGAAGTTAGCAATGAACCATAACTGAAGCCCTTCGGCTTGAATGGGGGTAATCCCTGTTCCTTCCGTCAGTTCTTTGGCTATGTTGTACGCTGCATATTTGACTAGCTCCAGGTTGTTCCGATTATAAACGTTCAGCATGGAGCCTATATCCAGATGGCATAAAATAACCATATAATTAGGAAATACCCACTCGATCCCCAGTCTTTCTCCTTGCTTTAATAATGACTCCGGCTCAGAGGCTTTAAGTATTTCAAGAAAGAACCGCTGGATTAATAGATCCTTGTTCCGCTCAACATCGCTTTTATAGGCTATCTTCTCCAGTTCGGTTTGGGCAGATTTCATTTTTGCAACCGCTTTTTCGACACTTTGAATAATTTTATCAGGGCTTAATTCGTCCTTGACGATATAATCATCCGCTTCTATACTCATAGCCTCTTTAAGATAATGAAAATCCTCATGACAAGTTAAAAAAATAATCCGCAGCTCGGGATATACAGACCGGAAATATTGAGCGAGCTCTATACCGTTTCCATCAGGTAATCCAATATCCGTAAGCAGGATGTCCGGATACTCTTTCATAAATAATTCTTTGGCTTCACTAACTGAAAAAGCTGCAGCACAGACCGACAGATCATGACTTTCCCAAGGAACAAGCCTTTGCAAATATTCAACAACCGGCACATCATCGTCAATTAGCATCACTTTGGCCATGTTACATTTCCTTTCCAACTATTCATTCCGGGTATCCGTAAAATACATGCAAAACCCTTGGGGTAATTTGGCGTAACCGTAAAAGATGTTCCCTCACCATAACTGAGAATTAAACGCCTTTTCACATTGTGAAGACCTACGCCTTTTTCATCTGTCGACTGTTCTCCTGAAATCAGCTTTCCACTCAGCTCCTGTAGTTCCTCTTCACTGATCCCGCTGCCGTTGTCCTCCACCCGGATTTCTATCATGTGATTAACCGCCTCGACAATAACACGAATGCAGGGATTTGAATGATTTCGTTTTATTCCATGAACGATACTGTTTTCTACCAGAGGCTGAAGCAGCAGTCTTGGTACAACTAATTGACGGTATTGTTCAGGCAACACGATATCGAGCTTAATGTTTATCCGGTTTCGCAGCCGCATAATGGACATATATTCTGTTAACAGATTACATTCCTCATATAAAAACAAAGGCTCATTTACCCGCAAATGTGCCCGCAATAAAATCATTAAGGAATCAATATTCTCACTATTTGAGAAATCTCCCTCCAAGGCCAAATTGCACTTTATGGAATTTAAGGTGTTAAGCAAAAAATGCGGCTGAATTTGAGAAAAAAGAGCATACAATTCGATCGTTCGCTTCTCTTCTTGTTCCTCCTCAATTTTCCTCATTAAGGAATGAATATTATTCAGCATATGATTAACCGCGCTGCCGAGCTGAGCGATTTCATCTTGCCCCTTCACACTGTAGCGAACCGAAGTATTCCCTTCTCCATATTGCTTAACCACGCGCATCAGCTTTCCTATTGGACGATTAAGCCCCCTGGCAATCACAAAAGATATAAAGAGAAATATAAATAAAACAATCAGTATTCCCATCAGTAAGAAGGAGAAGCGCTGTGTAATCTCGCCTGTAACCTCTTTTATATCCACTTCAAAGGTCAGCTTCCATGGCGTTCCTGCTACCTCTGTCTGCTCCAGCATCCAGCCTTTTTGCGCAGCAGCAGGCAAATGCGGGGCACTCCCATCCATCCCAGCTATGAGCAGATTCTCCCCGCTATACAACGAGAATTTCCCATTTGTTGTATTTTCAAATAATTGGATGAAATAAGACTCGGGAATCCCGATAAATAAGGTGCCCAATATTCGGTTTTGTACAGGATCGTAAACGGACTTTTTGCAATAATAATAGTATTGTTCAGATGCCCTTTTCTGCATTATCTCAGGCAACTCTGACCGGAACCATTGTACGACTCCGGAAGCTGCCTCGGATGTGGTCATGTGCTCGAACTGCCTGTCCATTCTTAGCAGCTTAATATCTTCAGTTGTTAAAGAACCGACAAGTGGATAGTCCGCTTCATTAATAAAAAAAGTATCAACATGCAATAGCGAGAGTTTACCCACCAGAATGGTCATGCTCTCATTTAAATCCGTATAATTTTGATAATCCTCAAAATGATCAAAGTGCCGCAGCTGATGAAGCTTTCTTAAATCGTAAAATATACCGTTAGCCTGAGGTGTCGTAAATTGATTTACCGTATACAAAATATCATTTGCGGTTTTCGATAGATCATTTGCCATTATGCCCGTGATCCCCTTCATATTTGCATGTGCATTAACTTCGCTGGACTGTTTGTTAGCAAAATAGGAGAACCCTGAAATGAATAGCAACGGGATAATCAAAAACAGCAGCAATGCTGCCTGAATCCTCTGGTAAAACGATATTCGATACAACCACCTCATGCTGTATTCCCCCAAAGTCTGCTTTCTTCTGATACTACACGAGGACTATCTAAAGAAAAATAGGGGAATCGAAATAAATTCGATCTCCCCTTTCGTTATGGTTATGGATTAGCGGCAATTATTTTTTGGCCCTCATCCATCATGTATTTCTTAGCTTGCTCATAAGTGGTGTTATCTAGCAAAAATTTATTGATTCCTGCTTCCGCCACTTTCTTTAATTGCTGCTGGTAAGATACACTCACAGATGAAGAGCCTGCCGTATGCACACGTTCATCGAACAGTATATTTGAGAGCACCTGCTTATCCACCAAATCCGATTTTTCACCAATAATCTTCTCCAGCACTGCTTTTCCATCTGCCTTCTTCCAGCCTGGAATTCTTCCCGACAATTCAGCCCCATCCATCGTTGCAAATTTTATAAACTCAAATGCGGCTTCTTTGTGCTCGGAGTTTTTATGCATAGTCAGAAAGCTTCCGCTTATGCTTGTCAACCCAGGTTCTGCAGACGCCGAGGATCGCGGCAATGGTGCAAAGGTGATCTTAAAATCTCTAGGATAGCTTTCTGTGTTTAAAAAAGCCTCATCCAATGCGTAGCCTGCAATTGGAAGCATGCTGGTCGTACCGTTCATAAAATCAGTAGCCCAGTGCTGCTTTGCAGCAAGTACATCAGCAAGAGGTTTTACCGACTTGTCTTCTAGCTCCATCGCCCGGCGTAAATTAAACCAATATTCAAAGGAAGGATCATCGAAGAGCAGGGTTCCGTCTTCTTTCAACTGAGGATTTTTGAAATCCGTGTAAGCAATCAGATTTGCGTATTCTCCAAAGGTATGAAAGTAAGTACCGTAGCGGTTTTCGCCGCTCGCTGTAAGCTTTTTGGAATATTCCCTGAAGTCATCCCACGTCCAGTCAAAACCGGGAACCTCAAGGCCCGCTTCCTTCAGATGTGTTTCATTCAAGGCAACAAACCAGAAGCTGGCATCTGTCATTGCAGCATAGTGCTTGCCTTCAAAAATCGGGTTGCGGTAATATTCATTGTCCGGATTAATATTGCTTGCTGTAAAGAATTCATCTAAAGGATATAACATCCCATTACCCGCACGCTCTAGCACAAAACCTTCGTTGTTGAGCAGAACGACATCCACCTCTTCACCTGATGCTGAGAGAACATCAAGCTTTTGCAGCATTTCTCTGGAGTCATTATTTTGTACAAGTGCCACATGCTCTACATTAATATGATCATTCTGTTCATTAAAAGCGGCCACCAGCTTCATCATCGGTTCTCCCGAGTCGCCTTTAGCATTGGTATACAATTTAACCGTAACCTTTTCAGCTGACGAATTTTCTCCAGCTTGATTTTCCGGCTTACTAGTATCGCTTTCGTTCTTCCCGGCATTATTGCCGCAAGCGGCCAAAATCAACATTAAACTCAGGAATAGAAAGATAGATGCCTTCTTCATGCGCTGTATCCCCTTTTTGTTATATAGAATGTGCTGCATCTTTATCATACTCATTTGTAAGCGTTTTACCGTGTAACCTGATGCGCTCTTTTTCGTGTATAATTCCATTACATCCTGTTCTGCTATCCTTTTACACCGCCGACTGTAATGCCGTTAATCACTTGTTTTTGCAGGGCAATAAACACAATAATCAGCGGAATAATCGCCGAAACTGCAGCCATCATCATTAGTGAAACGTTGTTTGAATATTCCTGACGGAAGAACTGAATCCCTAGCGGCAATGGATATAGCTCCTTGGTAAATAGAAAGATCAACGGGTTCTGATAATCATTCCAGGTCCAGATAAACTTAATAATTCCTGCTGTGGCCAATATAGGTTTGCTAAGAGGCAATAAAATTTGGGCATAAATCCGAACATAGCCTGCACCGTCAATTTTGGCTGATTCAATAAATTCATTGTGAACACCTACCATAAACTGCCGCATTAAGAACGTAAAGTACATGGAAAACATCAGCATGACGATAATGCCCGTATGCGTATTATATAAACCCATCCATTTTATCATAATAAATCTGGGGACCAGTGTCGCTTGTTCAGGAATAATCATAAAGGACATCATCATTCCAAACATCAGGCCTTTCCCGGGTGCTCTTAATTTTGCAAAAGAGAAAGCGGCCATGGACGAAAAAAGTAGGGTAAATACGGTAGCAATAACAGCAAGCTTCAGGGAATTCCAATAAAACAGACCGAATGGCACATTCTCAAGCCACACCTTATGAAAATTACTGAACCAATTCCAGTCCGTTGGAATCCATTGAATAGGGTATACCATGACATCACGTTCAAATTTGGCGGAGGCAGAGAGCATCCATACCAGCGGAACAATAAAGAAGATAGACAAACCGCCAAGCACAACAGTTACGATTATACGGCTCCAATCCCATTTCCTAGCCTTCATTCGTTCACCCCCTCTTTTAAGATTTTTTTTCTTTCGCTTGAAAAATCCATGTTACGGAAGTCACCAAAATCACGAGTAAAAAAAGAATCCATGACATGGCTGAAGCATATCCCATATTAAAGTTAATGAAACCTTCTTCATAGATCCGGTATACAATTACAGTTGATGCATCGTTTGGTCCACCATCGGTTAAAAACTTAATCAGATCAAACACTTTAAAGGAGCTTATTATCGTTGTAATGGTCAGGAATAACGTGGTTGGCGCTAATAGAGGCATCGTAATAAACCAAAATTTCTGGACTCCGTTTGCTCCGTCTATGTCGGCTGCTTCATATAGATCCTCCGAAATTTGAGTCAAGCCCGCCATAAAAATAATCATCTGGTATCCGAGTGCCTGCCAGATCGCAATGACCATAATGGCTATAATCGCGTAATGGGAGTCCACCAGCCATTTCGGCGGATGCTCCAGGCCTATTTGCATCAAAAAGCGATTGATCGGCCCGCTTGACGGATGGTACAAGGCTGCCCACACGGCGGCAACCGCTACGGTAGAGCAGATATAAGGAATAAAAAACAACACTTTAAATAAATCCTTGGCATAGACCTTGGTATGAATAATAACAGCCATAATCATTGCTGCTATTAGACCAACGGGAACTGTTATAGCCGTAAAAAAGATATTATTTTGAAGCGCCTTTATAAATTTAGAATCCTCCGCCAATCGTGTGAAATTATCAAACCCGACCCATCTCATCCCCTCAAATCCGCTCACCAGATTCCAGTCAGTAAAGCTAAGAAATAACGAAAAGATAAGCGGGAAGATAGCCAAAATAATAATGCCTATCGCTTCCGGTGCTAGAAAGATCCACCCGATAACGCCCTCTTTCCGGCGCTGATTCCACCATTTCCTCTGAGGTCGATCTGTATTTCGTTTGATCGCCATGGACATCTTGATCCTACCTCCTGATTGTTGTTATTAGCCTAGAATCATTATAGGAATATATAGCGCGGGTGACTGCTTGTAATTTACACCTTTTTGTCGTGTATAATTTCTTATCCCACAAAGATCCCATGCATACAAAAAAGCCAAACAACGATTCCCTCCTACACAAGCGTAAACGGCAGTCGCCGTCCTCTGGCGGCAAAGCTGCCGTTTCGCGTAGAAATATAGAGAAAGGATCGAAAAGTCACATCCTTTCTCTATATTTGAGAAATCGCTGTTTGGCTTACTGATTATAAAAGTTTGAGATTATATATAAAACTATAAATTAATTTCCTCATCCGAGGAGAAGGAATAGGTCTGTCCTGCTTCAGCCATAAATTCCACCCTTGCGAGGCCCGGCCCGCTTATTTTGCATAGTCCAGCTGTTGTACACTCTACCCTTGCCTCTACTATCTTCAATTCCGACCACTGCAAGCTTACAGTAAATCCTCCACGCGCTCTAAGACCGCGGACGAATCCACTATCCCAGGCTGCCGGCAGTGCTGGCAGGAGCAGAATTTCTTCCGTATGACTTTGCAAAAGCATCTCGACGATACCTGCAGCTCCACCAAAATTACCGTCTATTTGAAACGGCGGATGATTGTCGAACAAATTAGGCAATGTCGAATGATCTAATAACGCTAACACATTGGAGAAGGCTTTCTCCCCATCCTGAAGACGTGCCCAAAAATTAATGATCCAGGCACGGCTCCATCCCGTATGCCCTCCTCCAGCGCTTAGCCTGCGCTCCAGTGTTACACGGGATGCAGCCGCAAGCTCTGGCGTCTGCTCCAGGTTAAACTCGTCGCCAGGATAGAGGGCAAACAGATGGGAAATATGTCGGTGACCCGGTTCCGGCTCCTCATAATCCTCCATCCACTCCTGAACCTGTCCATATTGGCCGATCTGTGGCTTCGGCAGCCGTTCCAGCGTCTCGGCAAGCTCTTCAGCGAACGGCTGATCCCGGTTCAGAATTTCACAGCTTGTTATGCAAGCGCCGAACAACGCTCTAATGATTTGAAAATCCATAGAGGCACCTACACAGAGTACACCGCTCTCCCCTCCGGGAAGAGTATAACGGTTCTCAGGAGATACAGAAGGACAGGTGACCAGTCTTCCTTCTGTATCTTCTATTAAATAATCCAGTAAAAACTCTGCCGCCTCCTTCATGGTCTCATAAGCCTGTTCCAGAAAGAGCCGGTCCTTTCCAAAACGATAATGCTCCCAGAGATGCAGGCAGAGCCATGCTGCACCCATCGGCCAGAAGGAAGCCGGTAAATAAGTATCCTGCGGGGCAGTATCCGCCCAAATGTCTGTATTATGATGAGCTGTAAAGCCACGGCAGTCATACATGACTCTAGCTGTGCGGCGGCCAGGCTCTCTCATCCGCTCAATCAGCTCAAATAATGGCTCGTGACAATCCGCTAAATTACAATTTTCCGCCAGCCAGTAGTTCATCTGAGTGTTAATGTTGATCGTAAATTTACTGTCCCATGGCGGCAGAAAACTGTCATTCCAGATGCCCTGCAAATTGGCAGGCAAAGAACCCGGACGACTGGAGGAAATGAGCAGATAGCGCCCATACTGAAAGTACAGGGCGACTAAACCATTATCCATCTTCCCTTCTTTGATCCTGCTTAGCCTTTCATCAGTTGGCAACTGCTCCATTGCCCCATCATTACCCGGGAGCTTTAGCTCCACCCGATTGTATAGGGCTCTGTAATCCTGAGTGTGCCGCACGAGTAATTCATTATAGGACAGCTTCTCCAATGTGCTCAGCTGTGATTTGCAGTGTGTCTCGGGGTCGTTGTAACGAAAGGTAGTCGCTGCCATCAGCAAGAGAGTTACACTGTCCGCCTTCTCGATAAGGAGATGTTCACCAACCGTCCGGCAGCTTCCCCCTTCAAGGACAGCCTTAAGCACCACTCGGAACTGACTTCCCCCTTCACCTCCGCACTCGCCTCTCATGACCAGTCCATCATGACCCCATTTTTCTGTCTTCTCCATATACTTCCACCGATTGCGGTTGAATCGGGCCTTCAGTGATATAGCTCCTGGTTTATCGGCCGTATACCGCAGCACAATCGTCTGGTCGGGATGGCTGGCGAACAGCTCCCGGGTGCAGCTTATATCACCTAAACGATAACTGACGCGGGCCACTCCGTCAGACAGATCCAGCTCCCGCCGGTAATCCGCAGCCTCTTGGTCATGTCCTCCCATAGTAAGAAGCAGGTCACCGAGCGGCAAATAATGCCGCTGGGCTTCAGGCAGACCCGGCATTGTTAGTGCTGCAAGCTCCTCAGCTTCCTTCAGCCGTCCTTGCATCAGCAGCTCACGCAGCTGCGGCAAATGAGGAAGAGCATCTTCATTATTTCTATCCCGCGGTCCGCCGTACCATACCGTATCCTCATTTAGCTGAAGCTTCTCTTCATATATGCCGCCGAAGATCATCGCACCCAATCGACCATTCCCAATAGGAAGTGCCTCATTCCACTCTGAGGCTGGCTCTTTATACCACAATTTATTCTTTTGTTCGTTATTCAACAAAATCCCTCCCTTGTCATTGTCATTGTCTCTGGTCATGTATGTAAACATTATAAAGATAAACCGTATAGAAATAAGCTTGTAATTTACACTTGTTACCGTGTATTAATCTCTCTTTTCCGATATGTACAGCCTATTCAATCCTTAAATGAGTGTGCGATATGGTGTGACGTTCCCAATGTTTAATCCCCATCAATAAGACTCTTTCATTCTAAGTTAAGCTTCATAAACAAAGAATGTATAAAATTAACTTTTGTATGAACAATTCTATCCTCTTGTATGTGCACTGAACCTAAACGCGAAAAACCCTGATCGATCAACGTTCTTGATCGTATCAGGGCATATTTAAGTCTCATATATGTTTTTTTGCAAATTAGCGCTCTCTGTTTAGAAAAATAAATACTGTACTTTAGAACGCTATATCAGTCTAAGCTGTTCCATAATAAATAGATACTGATCAGTACTAGGAAAAAGAATGCCGCTGGAACCTTAACGCACCTGCTAGTGCCCAAGGAAACATTGAACGATGTTTTCCGTTACTGCACTACCTATTCGCAGAAATACCCGCCTAAAGCGTTAAATCCACGAACTCGTGAAAGGCACCGCCGTTCTCGTAGCGGTTATCGATACTTCCACCCCATCGTACAGTGAACGGTATCTCGTCCGGGACGATGCCGGAAATGGTAAATGAAGTGTCCGTCCGGCTCCAAACGATGGATACATTACCAACAGGCGTCAATACTTCGCCGCTCATCTCGGGAAGATCGAGTGTATGGGGCTCTATTACTAGCTCATGCCATCCAGGCTGTTTGCTTTTTAGACCAAGTATGCAATGTGTTAGCTCGTACAAGGGCAGGGCACTCCATGCATGGCAGTCGCTTCTGGGTTCGGTAGGCGTTTCTGGAAGGGTGGTTAGGTTAAGCGGCAGCATCTCTACCCATTGGTATAACAAATTGCCAGTCCGTTCATAGAGCCCTGCTTTCTCCAGTGCTCGGAATAGATAGAATGCCATGGAGAACGAACACTGCAGCACTTGCGGATCGTCGAGCGCCCGATTTAGCACCTGCTTCGCTTTGTCTCCTTCGCAAAGTCCTGATAAAACCGCCCATAGCTGCGCATGCTGGCTGTATTGCTCAAATGCTGGTCCTTCACGGTACATGCCTCGCTCCTCCGACCAGCATAGCAGGTCGATCTGGGCAACAATCCGTGCTGCACGCGCTTCGTATTCCTCCGCGACTTGGACACGTCCCGTCACTGCATTCATCTTCGCTGCCGTCTGCAGTGCACTAGCATACATTAGATTATGGATGGCAGCAGGCCCTTCTCTGCCCGCGGTCGGTACTCCCCCTTCCCACGTGTCAACCCAATCGATATATTCCCAAAAGCCGATCCTTTCAACCAAACCTGTGTCGCCGATCTTACGATCAAACCAATCCAAGATGGCATCGATCGTGGGCCGGTATCTTCTGATCAGGTCCGTATCGCCAGTATGCCAGTAATAATCGTGCAGCATATAGATGTAATGTAATGAAAACGATGGGATGACCTGCACCATCGCGCTAGGGAACCGATTTTGCGTAATTCCTTCAGGAAGAAGCGAGCTGTGAAAATCGTCCAGCGCTTTTCGAACCAAGCCCATATCTCCCCCAACGCTGTAAGTAAACAAAGCCTGGAGCCTTGTATCCATTATGAACTGCATCTGCTCGTAATAAGGACAATCCTCATACGTCTCGTGCATGCAGAGCTGCAGCGTCCGCATACTAATGTTCCATAAAGAACCTACCCAAGGAACCGGCGAATTAATGGAAGTTTGCGGCATAAGCGGATACGCACTCTCCCTGTACAAAGGGCGCCGGATCCGCAGAGGCTGATCTTTCGTCTGCACTTCGATTCTGATGAACCGAAACGTCCTCAACCAGAAAGGCTCATATGTTTCGGTTCTGCCGATTGCATAATAAATATCTTCCATCCCCAGGAGAACTCCGTTCTCTGCGTCATCCCGCACAGTGTTCGCTTTCTCGTTGCCGCGCTGGAAATACCGTTCGGCGTAGCGGAACTTAATACGTACGCCTTCGCCTTGCTCTAAGGGGTAAGATAGGTAGCCTGTAGTTAATTCGCCCGCATCCAACTCGACGACGGCGCAGCTATAAGGTGGAATTTCCGCCCATTCATCCATCGAGGCAGCGTCCGAGAAGCTGAATGGCTGCAGATCGTCTTTGCGAATCGGCATTTCGCGTAGGAAACTCCGCTTCATCTCATACAACAACGGAACTGGCCTCTCAACAAGAGGCAACTGTGGGATAATGTAATATGGATAAGCATCGTCCTTACCTAGACAGGGATCGCCTTTCTCCGCCCCATGCCACGTCCCACCAGGCTCATTCAATATCTTCCAACCTTCTGGGATCTCCTTCGCATTCACACGTTCTGCGATAGCACCTAGAAAGATTGTATATGTGTCGTCGGAATAGAACTCAACCGCATCATCTACCATTACGCGCCAATCACCAGTACCAGTCCCGAGATCCGCTAATGGGTCACCGTGTGCATTAAGGCACGTCCCACTAACAGCCAGTCTAGGACCAATCGGCAGCGATGTCATGGAGTAAAGTGGTTGATCTGGCTTCGTTGGATCGTTGACCAGATAGGTATTAAGAGACCATACCTGTACGGCAAATACATTAATTCCCACGCGCAGGAAGGAGCTGACATCCAGCGTTTCATAGTAATGCCTCCAACGGTCACCCTTCAGTGGACCGGATCCGATGGCCTCTCCGTTAATCCATAGCCGATAACGGGTATTCGCACTAATAGACAGCTGTAAAGAAGCTGGCTCATTTAACTTAACGGCAAGTCGATAATAAAAAAAACGATTTTTTTTATCATCCGGGATAAGACCCTTCAGTTCGAAGGCTTCCCTCGGCGGGCTCAACCAAAAAGCTCCATTAAGTTTGCACTTTGCAGAATGTAGCATCTCGTTCATCTCCTTTATTGCTAAATTATAGGGAGACTACATTTTTTTCAATTCCCGTCAACTTCTCTGCCGTTGGAATATCAGATATCTAATATACCGATACCAGACTTGTATTAATACTCGAAAAACCTACAATTTCTTTTAGTTTTTTTGGTTTGCCCTTCATGTATGCTGTACAGGAATGAATATTCATTAAAGAAGCTGTGATGGCAACATCGAAGCGCTTTCCCTGTTCACTAAACATCCGGTTCAAACATGGTTTACGCATCATGCTACCCCTATCTTCTAGTGACAGAGGCCAGCCCGTCATTTGGCCCCAAAAAAACAAAGGCTTCGTCCATTTTAGAAGAAACAAAATCAGTAAGATACGGCTTAGGCCCATGCTGTGGCCATCCGGCTTCGATTCGTTCCATAACCTTTCTCCAAGGAGGAATGCCGCTAGTAGCATCTGGCTGTTCAACGTTATGCGCCCCGGTGGCTACTGCGCCGATTAACGATTCTTCTGGGCGCAGCCCTTGGATGATGCCTGCCAGAAAGCCTGCAATCGTACAGTCTCCAGCCCCGGTTGTGCCGGCGACATCAACTTGGAAGCAAGGGATATATAGCTCTCGATCCAACCATATTTCCTGGTTCACTGGGCCGTATAGTCCCATATTTCCCAGACGTGATACATGAGAAGTCGTTCTCATATATAGGCCAAACTCCCCAAGCTTTAAGATAACAACTCCTGTCCCCATGTTCAGCAGCTCCGTCGAAATCTCTTCCAAGAGCTGTGTGTCAATATGACTGACTAGCCCCTCCGTGCCGTATTCATGCAGCATCTCTTCATAACGTTGTCTTCTCAGCATGAACAGAATCTCCTCGATACTCGGAAGGAATAGATCCACATGAGGTAACACCTCAGTCAAGATCCTGCACCAGTTCAACTGTCCGGCTGCCGAGTTTGGATCAGGCTTGGCTAGATCAAGAGACGTTGTCAGCCCAGCCTCCTTAACTTTCCGCATCATGAGACTTAATTCCGAACCATCGTTTGCATACATTTGCTGCATAAGAGGTGGATACCCAAAATGAAACAAGCCTGCATTAGCAAGCGCTTCCACTGTTACATTGCCAGAGTTGAATGTGTCGTTCGCTCCAGTGCAATGAAGAAACATGCGATCCCTATTCGGCGGGCTGAGTACGATGGAATACGAGGTAGACTCGCCCTCAGCGATAATCATGCCTCCCGTCAGATCTTGGTTTTCCTTGCGGAAAATCCCCAGAATTGCCTCACCTAGAATATCATCCCCGATTTTGCCCATCAATTGAACGGGAACGCCTAGTCGATGCAAGGCGATACCGGTATTCGCAACGGCACCTCCAGTAGCAACAACGGCTTGGCCAACTTCGATAAGCTTGCCTGGAACCATCTTGAAATCACCGCCGTGAACCGCGGGAATGATGTCCAGGCATACATGGCCGCCAACGATTACGCGGTAAGGTGCAATAAAACGAGACAATTCGCATTCCTCCATTGAAACATAACATGACTTGATTAGTAGAAAATGCTACACTGTGAGTTAACTGTGCGTTTGTGACGGAGGATCATGATTAATGAACGATCAATATGAAATCATAAAGCACCCGCAGATCAATTATTTAAACCCGTTTTTAATCGATTTATCCTACCGCAATTCGCACATGCATCATGATTTCGAAATCTGCTTGCTGCTAGAGGGCGAGTTATCGGTTGTTTCCAAAAAAGAGAGCTACCCTATATCCAAGCATGCTTTCATTTGCTGACTGAGCACAAGCAGAAGCTTATTGATGCGTGCATGTTCGAGCTGTCCGCTAGATATTCCCTTGCGCGCCGTTTCCAGCGCGCGTTGTAGTGTTAACTCCTATTCGATACCCATAAGCAGATTCATCACATACATTTCAAGGGCTTCGAAGTCTCTCTTTTCCACGCATTTCTTCTGATACTCGTAATCAAACCGATTGACCTTCTCCTCCAACGCCTTTACAATTTTCAAGCTGTTCTCCAGATGTGAATAGCTATCCTTATCCACGGTCGTACGCATGGCTTTTACATCAAGCCCCACATATTCACCGCACGCTCCGTAATTATTTTCTTTCAGTACTTTAATTTGATTGAAGGCTTGACGAAGATTTTCCACCCCGAAGCTCTTATCCTGATCAAACTTCATTCCATTCTGATCATTCAAGTGTACGCCCCATAGCTTATCCATGGCCATCGCGAAGCCCATCTCATGAGACGGATCCAATCCAGCCAACACGGCATGTGCGGATTCCATCAGCCCTCCGACACGGGAAGGATCGATCGTCGCGGCCGATACGGCAAGCACATGGCCCATTGTTCCGCAAATGCTGCGGTCGATCGGTTCATTCGGCTTTGGCTCGATCAGCACTTTAATATTCTTATCGTAGGTCAGCATGCCATTGATCGCTTCGATCAACTGCTTGGTCGCCTCGACCGGACTTTTGCTCTCCGCGCAAAGCGTACCTTCCCTTGCGAGCCACAAGACGATTTTATCGCAACCAAGCTCGTTTGCGATATCAATCGAGCGGTATGAGCGCCACATCGCAAATTCGCGGTCTTTCTCAGAAGTTGACATGAACCCGCCTTCGATCGTATGCGGATCCATCCAGAGGCGCGGGGCTACGAACTCCGCAACAAGGTTATAGTTGTCGAGTAGTTCCTTCATTTTTCTGGCTTCCGATTTGATCTCTTCTTCCGATAAATCATTCATATTCGGAACAACATCGTCGTCGTGAAACTGGATCGCGCTGAAGCCCATCTCTGCGAAGGCTTTGATTTTCTCCTCAAATTCGATCTCTTTTCGTACCGCGGGACCATAGGTATCCGCTCCGTTATGAACGTTCCATGGACCGACAGAATATTTGAATTGGGACATCGTCTTCAAACTCCCTTATATGTTTATTTATTATTTCTTCACGATAATCGATCGGCTACCATAAACATTGATTTGTAAACGCATGGAGCTAGGCTACGTAACCGAAATCCACGCGTTAATACCTTTGACTTGTGTTATTTAGTCAAAGAACTGAAAATTCTTCAAATTAAACAGCCTTCCATCCGAACGGCCTTTGAAGACGAGATAAACGGCATGTACGCCGGAAGTCGGTACAATCGGGCACGCTACGCGCTCCCAGACACGCCAGCCGCCCGTTCGGCTAACCTCGCAACGACCGATACAAGTTCCTTCAGGAGAATCCAGCACAATTTCAATTTCGCCACCGTAAGCAGAGCTGGCTACCGCAGCTTCGAACAAGGTTTTCCCGGAACCGAAATCGATATATTTATATGCCGCCCAATTACCATTTTCTATGAAGGCCAAATGCTCCGTAAAGCGCTCGTCTCCTGCTTCTGGGCCGTTGTCAACAGGCTCAGAGCATACCATACCCGATAACAGGCAAGCCCTCCAAGCTTCCATCAGACTTCCTGCATCTAGAGGCTCTGAAATGCCTTGAGTCGTCATTTCAACTTCGTTGATGCTGCCATCCTCATTGAAAGCAATCGGCTCTATGCAGGCGCGTCGATTGTACCGGCTGCCTTGAGAGGAACGATGATAGAACACATACCAGCTCCCGTTGAATTCCGCTATCGATCCATGGTTATTCCACGTTTCCGGATCGCATCCGTCGTTATCAATAATGATGCCCCTTTTCGTAAAAGGGCCCAGCGGGGAGGTACTGGTCGCATACCCCAGGCATGAAGCCTTTCCCCGGCTCGTGTCTGTGTAAACCAAATAGTAAATTCCATTTCGTTTGCGAATGGAGGCTCCTTCGTGAAAGCCATGTTCCTTCTCGTTGATCAAATTGGTGTTCAATGTGTCTAAGTCGATTGATCTCATATCCGAATTCAATCGGGCGCAGCGAGCGTTAAATTGTCCCCAGAAGATATAGGCTTGACCATCATCGTCCACAAAGGCGGCTGGATCGATCGCATCCCCGTGCGGTCCCCCTTCCACAGGCACTGCATTTCGGAAAGGTCCCTGGGGAGTATCGCTCACAGCAACTCCCTCACTATTGTCCGCAGAGCAAAAATACAAATAATAGCTTCCGTCTTTATAAACACAATCGGGCGCGTAAAGAGGTAGAGGCGTTGTCCCTTCATGCCAAGGTACGTCTTCCGATTTGAAGCTAAGGCCGTGATCCTGCCAATGAAGTAAATCTTCAGATGAAAAGGTGCGGTATTCGTTGCTGCACCAGAAGGTATCCCCGCTGAGGTCATAGGATCCATAAATGTACATTCTGCCATCCTTCCACTGTCTAGCTTCAGCGTCTGGAACGAAATGCTGTACAGGTAATATTGGGTTCAACGTAAAACCTCCTTAAGTTTTGCTCTGTCGATATTTGCTTAATGTCGTCCGTTGCGTCGAATACAGCATACTCGCTGTTCTATTCTGAGCTGACATTACCGGTTGCCACTGGATCAGGGAATGTAAATCGGTAATTTCCCGATCCGATGAGCAGGACATGTCCGTAGTCAGTTTGTTCCGCTTTTACAATCCCACTCACGCTGTCCAACTGCTGCTCACTCTCCAGTATGTCGGCATATCGTTTCGCAGGGATGACAACGTCAGCGGTGGTATTAGCGGGAATACTGACTTCCATCTCAACAAAACCGTTATCCCGTTTTTTCCAAGAAACCGATATCATACCTTGGACCGAGAGAAGAGAAGCCTCTACCCAAGCAAATGCATCTCCGAATTGAGGATGAATCCGTATTTTCTTGTAGCCCGGTTCTGCCAAATCGATTCCGCCCGCAATACGATAGAGCCACTCTCCAATCGATCCGTAAGCGTAATGGTTAAACGAATTCATCCCCTCCGGCCAGAAAGTACCATCCTTCTTGATGCCGTCCCAGTGCTCCCAGATCGTGGTCGCCCCTTGGAGAACGGAATAAATCCACGAGGGATACTCTTTCTGAAGTAGCAATTGATAGGCTAGATCGGTGTATCCGAATCGCGTCAGCACCATGCACAGATAAGGTGTACCCACGAATCCGGTCGTTAAGTGGATCTCGTTCTCTTTAATATGATCAACTAACATCTTGACTGCACGATCGCGATCCTTTTCTTCCAACAAGTCAAACATCAAAGCCAGTACGTATGCCGTTTGAGTAGGAGCAGCTATCCTCCCGCTAGGAGTAACGAATTCATGTCGAAATGCCGAAATAATGTTCTCGTGCAGGTCTTTATAAACGGTCACATCTTCTGTATTACCAATTGCCGCTGCGGCCTTCATCAACAATTCCGTTGAATAAGCGTAGAATGCTGTAGCTATGAAGTCTTTCGGCGTTGCTCCGACAAGACTGTTTTCCTTGGCATCGAGCCCAAGCCAATCTCCGAAATGAAACCCTGTATTCCAAAGATATTCATGATCACCTTGTGAACGAATATACTCTACCCAGGCTTTCATACTCGTGTACTGTTGTCGCAGTACGCGTATGTCACCGTAACATTCGTATAAGGTCCAAGGACAAATTACGGCGGCATCGCCCCAAGCGGACGAACCATAACCTGCTACCGGAACATCCGGAATGACGTGGGGAACTCTTCCATCCGGTTCTTGGTCAGCCGCCAAATCCCTTAGCCATTTCTCAAAGAAAGGAACGACATTCATATTGAAAGCAGATGTCCGAATAAACACCTGGGCATCGCCTGTCCATCCAAGTCTCTCGTCTCGTTGAGGACAATCCGTTGGGACGTCCAGAAAGTTTCCTTTTTGACCCCAGAGTATATTGTGCTGTAGTTGATTAACCAATTCATCAGAGCATCTGAAGCTGCCCGTTTGCTCCAAATCTGTATGAATAACGCAGCCAATCATTTCCTCCAGCAGTCTTTCATTAGGAGATCCGATCACTTTGACATAGCGAAACCCCTGAAAAGAAAACGTTGGTTCGAACATTTCCTCCTCACCGCCACGACATATATAGGTGATAGTCTGCTTAGCCATTCGAAGATTGTCGATGTAGAAATTCCCTTCCCGGTCCAGTACTTCCGCATGCTGCAGTGTAATGACGGTACCAGCGTCTGCTCTTACAGTAAATCGAACCCAACCCACCATATTTTGACCCATGTCAACGACAGTCTCACCTTTTGGCGTAGTGATGACTTGAATTGGCTTTAGAGTTTCAACAATACGGACAGGTTCGTTTTCTTGAGCGACCAAAGAGGTTACTGGAGGCTCAGGAAGGAACACGCCTGCCCATTCTCCATCTTCATAACCGCAAGCAGACCAGCCGTCTATGCTGAGTCTGGCATCATAGGTTTCCCCATGATATAGTTCGGACATTAGCAGCGGTCCGGTTGTAGAGCGCCACTCCCGGTTAGAAACAATGGTATGCTCGGAGCCGTCGGACAACTTAATATGCAGTTGGATTCGAACGGCTCGGCTTTTTCCGTAAAACTCATTTTCTCCTTCCCAAGCTAGGTCCCCATTATACCAGCCGTTACCTAACATGCATCCTACTGCATTGGAGCCTTCTGTGATTAGATCGGTAACATCATAAGTTTGATATTGGAGCCGCTTATGGTAGCTAGTCCAGCCGGGATTAAACAACGTATCGTCTGCAGGAACACCGTTCACATACAATCGGTACAAGCCCAAAGAGGTCGCATAGATTCGGGCGGAGACCACTTTCTTGGGAATAGTAAATTCGCTCCGCATGTAATCGACGGGTTCATTCTGTTGGGTTGGAGCAATCCAATGGGCTTCCCATTCTGAAGGCGACAGTAATGCGGTCTCCCAGAATGAAGGCTCGCTCCATTCCGATACACCACCCAGATTATCCCATATGCGTATTTTGAAATAATAGCGGGTTCTAGATTGAAACAACTGACCATTATATTCAATATGCACATTGTTAGTAGACATTGTTTTACCAGTGTCCCATACTAGGTCCTGTACACATTCATGATCTCTACCTACTTGAATCTGATAGGCCGTTTGTATAAAACTCCTCGATTCCGCAATGATCTGCCAACTCAAACGAGGGTGCATATCATCTATTCCCAATGGATTCTTTCTATAATTCACACGAAGATTGACCACTTCACTGCTGGACATATTAATACCTCCTTATCGAATACACGTTATCAGACTGGTTTAATGGTAAAGCTATACTCATAACGTCCCGGTTTAACTTGAAATTCCTTGTGGATATTCGCTGTCCAGCCCGTATCTCCGCCCAAACCGCTATGAACGTGGTCAACGTTGACCCAGATCCGATCACGCTCTGGTAGATCCTCGATATGGCCGGCTGCGGCATAATCCTCAACACTGTTACAATGAACGTCGATGTGAAGCGGCTTGAAGCCAATGAACATCATTCCGCTACCATCTTGATCGGTTAATGTAAACCAGCGGACCTCCTCCTTGCCGCCCCACTCGACCGGAACAATATACGGGCAGAGCTTTTCATCCACAATAGAACTGTAAAGTCCTATTGCAGCGCTATGCTTACGGTCCGAATAACTTTCATGCGGACCACGGCCGAACCATTTCATCTGATCGAATGTACGGGGAAGCGTGAAGAAAAGCCCTATACGCGGTAAGAGAGAAAGTGGCACGTGTGCGTCTACACGGTTATACACTTCGATTGAACCGTCACCATAGATAGAGTAACGAACTGTGCTATAGAATCCATCCGATCTATTTTCCGCATGTATGAAAGCTTCGGTCTCAATCTGTACCATGCCTTGATCATGTTGAACTAATCGAACAGATACAACCTCTCTAAGCATCCTGTTCAATCCGTAGTTTTCCCATTCTACTGCGTATGAAGGACTGTTCCCCATTCCCCGATCAATACCAGTAGGTGGTCTGAAATAATTTTCCCTTGCCCCGGAGAGTAGCAGCGGTTTCCCGTTCTGGACATAGGATTTCAGCAAGGCTTCATGTTTATCGAATAGAATCCCAAATCCTGTGCCCTGAACGTGGATTGCCGCTCCGTCTTCTTTTACTGACAGTCCCGTTTGCAGAGAACGTTTAGGTAAAATAGAACTAACCTCAAGCGATAGCTCAAATTGCTCGCAGAAGATTTCATGTCCAGCAGCCGCCCATTGCGTATCATGGCGAAGACGAAACGAAAAATTCATATAATATTCAAACCCTGCTTTTGGCTCCGGCTGGCTGAATGGAATTGTTATCTCTTCATGCCGTTCTGGGGGAATACTCGGTAGGAGTAGCGAGCCTGACTGGATGACTTTTCCGTTTTCTGTAAATTCCCAATCCATCTGCAGATGATCCAAATTAGTGAAGGCGTATTTGTTGACAATGATGAATCTCCCTTGGAGAGCTTCCTTGTCCTTAATCGCAATAGGAGCTTGCAGCTTCTTGATTTCATATGCACTTGGATGAAGTTCAAGATCCGGTGACACGATTCCATTTATGCACATATCGGGAACAGAATCCACGACTAGTTCGCCAAAGTCACCACCATAACACCACGTTGAGGTACCATCCGTATTTCTTTTGCGAAAAGCCTTGTCGGCCCAATCCCAAATATAACCGCCTTGAAAGCGCGGATACTTGTCGATCATCTCCCAGAACTTATAGAAGTTACCGTTACTATTGCTTTTAGCATATGCATATTCGCACATGATCAGAGGCCTTAGATCTCGTGTATCCGCCATAACACTTTCCACCCAATTAAGATTTGGATACATGGGGGCACGTATATCTGATACTAGCGGGCCGGGATCGCCGCTCTCGTATTGTACCAGTCTGTATGGATCATAATGACGAATCCACCCTGCCATGGCAGCATGATTCGGCCCTACGCCCGATTCATTCCCAAGTGACCAGAATAGAATGGAGGGATGATTCTTGTCGCGCAGAACCATGCGAATCGCACGGTCTAAATAAGCAGCGACCCATTCCGGATTTTTGGATAAGGTAGCTTGGATCCCGTGTGTCTCAAGATTGGCTTCATCTACCAGATATATACCTAATTCATCGCATAAATCGTACCATGCCGAATCATTCGGGTAATGGCTCGTCCGGACAGCATTGAAGTTTAACTGCTTCATCTTCACGATTTCTTCCCGCATCCGTTCTAGAGTTATCGTTCTCCCCGTGTCCGGATGGTGCTCATGGCGGTTGACGCCACGGATAACCAGCCGCTTGCCATTGAGAAGGATAACACCATCTGGTGAGCGCATGATCGTACGAAATCCGACTCTGCAGCTTTCAAAGTCAATTTCATTGCCTGCTGGGTCAAGTAAGGTCAACACAAGCGTATATAGATTTGGCTGCTCCGCGCTCCATAATTTAGGATTTGAAATGGTTGTCATGAGCAGCGCAGCGCCATCCTCATGCTCCCAACTGGTCTCCACTGAACCATACATAGGGGTAGAATTTGCAACAGAAGCCGTCATTGGATCAATGACTCGTCTCCCTTCGGCATCAAACAACGTGGCTCTTACTGAGTATTTGCTGTAATTTCCAAATTTGTTGACGTGTGCGTATATAACGATGCTTCCGTTCTGATACTGATCATCTAACAAAGCCATAACTTTAAAATCACGGATATGATGCTTAGGCTTGGCAATCAGAGCAACAGATCGATGAACGCCCGAAAGGTGCCAGTAGTCCTGGTCTTCCAGATAAGTACCATCCGACCAACGTATCACCTGGAGAGCCAATGTATTAGTTCCCTGCCGTATCAACTCCGTAACATTAAATTCGGCGCTCAGTTTGCTATCCTTCGAAAATCCTACGCATTGGCCGTTCACCCATACATAGAAAGCCGACTCGACAGACTCAAAGTTCAGAAATATTTCTTTGCCGCTCCAGTCATGTGGGATCGTAAATTCGGTCAAATAACAACCCGTTGGGTTATCTTCTGGTACGTAAGGTGGACAGAGCGGAAGAAACCAACCTAGCAATTCCGCAGGATCATGATGACGAAGGTGGCGTGAATCCTGAGGATTTTCGATATCGAACGGATACGCAATGTTCGTATAGATTGGTTTTCCATAACCTTGTAGCTCCCAGCACCCCGGAACTTGAATTGTGCCCCATCCTTCAGGCTCGAAACAATCTTTATAGAAACCTTCAGGGACTCTGTGTGGATTAGGAGCCAAGTGAAAGGTCCATGTTCCATCAAGCAGCTTTACATTTGGAGACTTGTAGCGCTCACGATGAAACGCTGCCGCTTCGGAGGCATATGCCCCCCAAGGCGAATGCATCGCTTCTCTGTTAACCTGCTGAACATTTGGGTTTTCCCAGTCAAAATTGTGCGGCTTCGCATACAGATTCATTTGCTGCCTCCTAATTGCTATTTTGCTTGGTAATATTTTCGAATCTAGCGTCTCAAGTTGCTACAAGGCGAAGATGATTTTAACATTTCCCCCTAGAAAATGAATACGCAAAGAAGAAGGATGAAACGTAATCCTGCTTCTTAAATCGTAGCTCCTTAAGATAAAGAGTCTTGTAAAAAAACAGTAAGTTATCCGCAATGAGGTCGAATTACTTACTGTTTTTCTTTTTCGCTTGTTTCTTAGCAAGCTTTGCTTAGAGCACATGTCTTCCAACGCAAATTGCCCGTTGAATATGGTAAATCCTAATCATCCGCTCCGTTTACCTGATCGTGGCATCTGCATAAAAACCTCTTTTTTTCCCGTCGATATACATGGACGATTTGATGCGGAAGCTGTTTTCGGCACGAATATCGTTCGAGGATGCGCCAACCTTTACTTCCATTTCCCCCGCCTCAATTTTCCATTTCATGTCGGTATCCAGAAGGGCGAATTGGCTAGGCTGCATCGTAAAAGTCACCGTTTTTGTTTCCTTGGGCGCTAAAGGCACTCGAACGAAGCCGGCCAATTCCATGACGGGACGAACCATGCAAGCGTATGGATCACGTACGTAAAGCTGAACCACTTCTTCACCGAAAACTTCTCCTGTGTTCGTAAGGTTAAGCTCGACTTTTATTTGCTCTTCCGGCTCATAGGCATTTTGCTCAATCCGCAGGTCTGAATAAGCAAATGTCGTATAAGAAAGCCCATGTCCGAAATAATACCTCGGCTCGCGGGGACAATCGACATAGCTGCTGAACTCGTTTATCGTGCCCACGTGATAACTAGAGCCATTGTCGTGATTATAGAAAACCGGGATCTGACCCGCATTATATGCGACGGAAACCGGCATTTTACCGGAGGGATTATAGGTTCCGAAAAGCACATCAGTTATCGCTTTCGCACCAAACTGCCCTGGATTCCAAGCTTCAAGTATGGCATCGATATGTCGATCAGCCATGTCGCTCGAAATTGGTCTTCCGTCGAAGTGTACGGCGACCGTTGGTTTATTTAGACCTGCCAGCTTTTGAATGAAGCTCTCCTGACACGCTGGCAAATGAATGTTGGTCGCATCGATCCCTTCTCCGGTCGTACAAGACGTTCCCCAGCCGTGCTTCCCGCCTAATGCTAATATGACAAGATCAGCCTCAGCTGCGGCGGCCAATGCCTCTTCATGCTTAGAGGTATCATTGCCGGCATAGGCAAATCCATAGGAGTAGGTTACTTCGGCTTCCGGAACTTCCAGCATGATTTGCTCGAACAGATTAAGCGCACCTAAGTAGCACTTCCTCATAAGCGCCTCGACCTCCGGCAGCTCAATCTTCACTTGACTGCCAGGATAAGTATAATGGTCTCGTCCCGCCCCGAACTCATCCTTTGTTAAATTCGAGATCTTCTCGAAATCGACGCCGGCCATCGTATTTCCGATACCGAGCATATTTTCAGACAATGTGGCAAAGGTATAGCCGCCGAAAAGCGCTCTTGTCGATGCAGCAAGCTGACCAATGACGGCTATCTTCTGTTTAGTCCGCTTTAATGGGAGTACTCCGTTGTTTTTCAATAAAACCAAGGATTGTCTCGCGGCGTCCAAACTGATCTGCTCGTTTGCTGCGTCAGTGTAGATCGAATCCATGTCCGCTTTGGATCGTGGAAACGGATTTTCGAAGAGACCAAGTTCGAATTTAGCGATCAAGATGTTCCTAACCGCCCGGTCAAGAGCATCCATTTCGACATCGCCTTTCTTAATACGCAGCATTAGCTCCTCGTTATAGCAATCCTTTGAAGGAAGCTCAATATCCATCCCGGCGCGCAAAGAACGTTCGCCCGCATCCGTTTTGTTCTCGCAAAGCATAAGACGCGTATGCTGTTCAGCAATGGAAGTATAGTCTGACACGACCAAGCCTTCGAAGCCCATTTCCCCGCGCAGGAGTTCGGTGAGAATCTTCTTGGAGCCGGTCACGGACTCCCCGTCGATCGAACTGTATGTGTTCATCACGGACTTCAGACTGGCGTTGGTAATCGCCGCTTGGAACGGCTTGGCATATACTTCTCTAAGCAACCGCTGTGGAATCGGGGTCGTTGCGGCATGTATGCCTCCCTGCGTCGCATGATAGCCAAGGAAATGCTTCGCGCAAGCCAGTACCGCTTCTTTCACATCTCCATCGTTCTGTAAGCCTGAAACATAAGCCGTTCCCAATGCCGATGCCAAAGCCGGGTCTTCCCCATAGGTTTCACCCTGACGCCCGAAGCGTGAGTCACGCGAAATATCTAATACTGGCGCAAAAGCATGGGAACCCCCAACCGCCCTAACTTGGCTCCCCACGATCTTCCCCATCGCTTTTAGCAGTTCCGGATTCCAGGTTGAGCCCTGTCCGATTCCGGATGGGAAGCTAGTCGCTTCCGGAAGCAATCCGCCGGTAAGAGCTTCCACATGGAATATGGCAGGAATGCGGTGTTCGCTGCGAGCCATAATCATCTTTTGGATACGGGTTACTTCTTCTGCAACGGCTTCCTTATCGCTAAGCTTGCCGGCGAACAGCATGGAAACCTGGCCGGCGCCACATGGGTAATCCTTTTCAAACTGTTCAATGGTATCATTTTGCGGCATGTACCCGACGATTTGTCCCATTTTCTCTTCGATACTCATTCTTGCCAGCAAATCTTCTGCCCGATGTAAAGCCGATAATGAAGGGTGCCGATAATCAGTCATAGTCCTCTACCTTCCATTCCTCAGTCCAGTCCAAATAGGCCATCTCGCCTTCAAAACGTACCGGCAGCCAAACGTAATCCGCGATCGAAGTATTGACAAGTAGGTCATTGTGATCTTCTTCCGTCAAGACGTGCTCGATTTCCGGATTGAAGATCGCATTGAATTGTTCCGATACCTTTTGGTACTTTTCCCCATTATAGAATGCCTCACCGGATATTTCCGGAAGGTTCGGGATCCAACGATCTGCCAAGGCGATATACAAATCTTTTTTATTGGGATGCTTAAAAACCGATGTAATCTGAGTATTATAGGAGGTACGGGAAGTATCGTTTGGATGCGGATCCCCCATTAACTCCCATGGACCATGAAAGCTGCTCGCGCGTGCAACTTCCGATGGGTTCGGATGATAACCCGTCGTACCGGACGTAAACAAATAATGCAATCCATTCCGATAGAAATAAGCTGGTGCTTCACGTACGAACGGGGGCTGTATTTTCGGGAAATGGGTGGAATAATAACCCGTTACATCCGTAAAGTCCGTGCTCAAATCAGCGCAAATGAGCTCGCTGTGTACTCTTTCGAAATAGTAGTAGGCTTTGCCGTCTTGACTAACCAAATCGAAATCACCCGCGCTCATATCCAACGGGCGAAGGTCGCTTTGCACCATCGTATACGGTCCCAAAATATGGTCAGCCGTCAAAACCGTCGACTTTTGCGTCCCATCCCGTTTCATCACTTTGATCCAGCAAACGAATTTACGCGTTGCTTCATTGAAAATGATATGCGGCCTATCTGCATATTGAGCGGGATGAAGCGGCGACTCCGGGTCATCCTCCACCGGTGGAATGATGAGCCCTTTATCTTCCCAATTGTACAAATCTTTAGAGGCATAACATTTAACCCCCCAGTGCCAAATTCCGCTTCCGGGCTTTGTATGTTCCTTATTTTCGCCATACCAATAAAAGGTATCACCTACCGTAATAATGGAGCCACCGTGTGCCTGGATGCGCTTCCCTTCCGTATCCAGCCATATTTGTCCTGGTCTAATCGAATGATATGTCATACTTGCACTCCTTCCTTAATAAGAATCTCTGATCTATTTCCTTCCACATACTCAAACCAATCAAAGTCGGCATGCTTCTCGCCGTTGCTCATATCCTGACAGCAAATTCCAACAAAAGCGCCGGTAAACGCCATATTATTGTAAAACTCATCAGAGAGTGTACTCGCATCCAAGATTGGACCGATCGAAATCCAATTTTCTTCATTCATCGAATAATAGAATTGCAATTTATCGTAGTCTACGACCACCTTGAGATAAACCTTGCTCCAGCCCGCTATGGATAGATCTTCCACCGGCTGCTGAAAAGCGATATTTTGAGCGTAAACGATGCCGATACATTTCCCAAGTTCCTCGTCATGGCTTACTCGGAGATAGTAGTAATTTTGGGTGTTGTACAAACATACCAATCCAGCCATTTGTTGAAAGTTCTCCGGTTCAAACTCGACGCAGGTGGATGCCGTATACTTGTGAGACTGCTGCCTCCTAGCTACCAGACTCTGTTTATGATTAGAAATAAGAGACTCTTTGCCCTTCAGTCTCAGAAATCCCGGTCTTTCTGTTAAAGACAACATGTCCTCTCCTAAAGGGATTCTTAATGTAGCGAAATGGATATTCAACCTCTCCACGTTAAAATCGTCTCTTGCCGGCTCTGGTTCCCATGGATGTTCCGGAATATCAGGCGCCATTACCTTCGCCTCAGGCTGATTCCCTCCACACGCCAGTCTGAACCACCCATCCTCAGTCCAAGTCATTTTTTGGATAGCGGTCTCTCTTCCTAAGGTGCATCTGCCCGTTGTAGGAATCGGTCTAGCGCAAAGATGAACCATATACCACTCCCCGTTTTGGGTATCCACAAGGGAACCATGCCCTGCTTTCTGCAGAACCAAAGTTGGATCATGCCTTGATGTCAATATCGGATTAACCGGATCCACTTCATAGGGGCCCTCGATATGTTGGGAGCGGGCCATGGTTACCGCATGGTGTAAGCCGGTACCACCTTCAGCCGTCATCAAATAATAATAGCCATTATATTTGTAAAGATGCGGACCTTCGGTAACCCAAAGACTCGTTCCTTTAAAAATATTTCTTGGCTTGCCAATAAGTTTTTTTTCCTCAATGGAATATTCCTGTAGATGTATGCCCGCAAAAAGATTCTTTCCGGCTCTGTAATCCCATAGCATATTGACGAGCCACTTTCTTCCGTCATCATCATGAAATAACGAGGGATCAAATCCGCTGCTATTCAAATAGATAGGGTCAGACCATTCGCCATTGATATCCGTTGCCATTACAAGATAATTATGGGTGTCTTTGAAGCCCCAACCGTCCAAGGATTTCACATTGGTATATATGAGATAAAAAACACCATCACAATAAGTCAAACATGGTGCCCAAACCCCCGCTGAACTTGGATTCCCGATCATGTCCAATTGAGAAACACGATTCAACGGGTGAGCAATCAGCTTCCAATTTACCAAATCCTTCGAATGATGGATTTGTACGCCAGGGAACCATTCAAATGTAGAAGTCGCAATGTAATAATTATCATCCACTCTCACGATTGACGGGTCAGGGTTAAATCCAGGCAATATAGGATTAGTTATTGATCTCATTTTTTGTATACACCTCATAACTTCTCATCTTCTGCATGATTGAATGACGGCTAGGGATCATCCGCTGGCCACTTAATCGAACTTCTATTCTTTTACGCTGCCGAGTACGATTCCTTTCAAAAAGAACCGCTGCAGGAATGGATACACGAGCAGAATCGGCAATGAGCCAAGGAATATCTGCGCGGATTTGTAAGTCCGGTCACTAATTTTTTGCATGGCTGCGATCGTCTCCAGACTGGCGGTATTAAAGTTTTGCTGGATGACTACCGTTTGCAGGTAGCTCTGCAGTGGATAGTTGTTCGGCGAGTTCATGAAGATGAGCCCGTCAAACCAGGAGTTCCAATGAAAAACCATGGTAAACAGCGTAATAGTAGCCAACGCCGGCGCGGACAGCGGGACGAACACTCTCCACAGCGTTGTCCAATGGCCTGCGCCATCCATGAAAGCAGCTTCCTCCAGCTCCTTAGGCAAGCCTCTGAAGAAATTTAACAATAAGATCATATTAAAGATCGGCACCGCTTGTGGAAGAACAAGCGCCCACACAGAATCAAGGATGCCCGTGTATTTCACCGTCATATACAGCGGGATGAGCCCGCCGTTAAATAGCATCGTAAAAACAAACACCCAAGCGTAAATCGTGCGGCCACGGAATTTTTTTGCATCTTTCGATAGCGGATAAGCAACTAAAATCGTCAGCACCATATTGATGATCAAACCGACGGAGACGCGTTTCAATGTAGCCAGAATGGAATTGAAGAATTCGGCTTGCCCAAGTACGTACTTATACGAATCCAACGTGAACTCAACCGGCCAAAGCTTGACATAACCAGCAGCAGCGGCGGAACTCGAACTAAACGAAACCGCTAACACATGAATGAGCGGTAATATACACAGAACCGACAAGAGAGTCAGGAAGATATAGTTAATCCCTATAAACAGCCTTCGGCTCGGCGTTAAACGTTCTACCATAATCGATCGACTCCTCTCCCACTTAGAATATCCGGTAGTTGGCAAAACGGTAGGCTAGGAAGTAAGACGTCGAAAGCATAATCAAAGATACGACCGACTTAAAGAGCCCAACAGCTGTAGCTACACCATACTGCGCATCGACGATACCAATTCGATAAACGAATGTGTCGATAATGTCACCCGTTACATAAACTTGGGGACTATACAAATTGTATACCTGATCGAAGCCGGCATTGAGCACTTGGCCGAGCGCCAGCGTTGCTGTCAATATTATGATCGGAGCCATTCCTGGCAATGTCACGTATAGCGTTTGCTTCCAACGATTCGCGCCGTCAATTACGGCTGCTTCATATAACGTGGGATTGATGCTTGTAAGCGCTGCCAAATAGACGATGGTATTAAATCCGAATTCCTTCCAGACGTCCGAGGTAACAAGAACAGAGCGAAACCAGTCATTACTGCCCAAGAAGTAAATGGAATTCAACCCTAACCCGTTCAACACTTGATTGACGATACCACTTGTAGGAGACAAAATATCGATCAATACACCGCCAAGAATGATCCAAGACAAGAAATGCGGCAAGTAAACCAGAGTCTGAATGGTTCGCTTGAACAGCTCCTTACGAATCTCATTTAGTAACAGCGAAACTACGATCGGTACAAATAAGCCGACAATAATCTTCATGCATGCAATGATAAGCGTATTCCAGACGACTTGAATGGACCCAGGCAATGCCATCACATAACGAAAGTTCTCAAGGCCGTTCCACGCGGAATCCAGAATGCCGCGTGCAGGGTTGAAATCCTGAAAGGCGATAACAGAGCCGAGCATGGGGCCATAGCTATATACCAAGATCAAGAGAAGCCCCGGCAGGATCATGAGATGAAGGGGCAATTGGAACTTCCACGTCCGCTTGCCCCTTGGCTGAGCCAATGATTCCATGATAATCATCTGATCATCTGTGGCTTTTTTCAACATGGCGCTTCTTCCTTTCCTGTCCATTTGGTCGCAATCTACCTCTTTTAGCGGAGGTAGATTGCGGATCACGTTGTCCTTATTTTTTCTTCATTAATTCGTTGACTTCCTTCGTTATCTCATCGCCACCGAGCTTCTTCCAGTCCGTGACGAAGCTATCAAACGTCTCGAGCGGTTCACCCATAATAATGCCAGTAAACGTCTGAAGCTCCTGCTTCATCAGTGTCGAGTCCCGCTTCGTCATCGTCCCCGTCATGACCTGGTTAAAGGCATTTGGCATAAGCATGCCTGTTTTCTCATACATGTCGATAATGCTGAATGAGGAATCTTCAATACCGAAAACACGGTTCAGAGCCCAATCGATCGTTTCCAGCTTTTCTCCGTTCACAGCCTTCTTGACGCTTCGATAAGCACCCATCTGCTCATTCGAAATGGCCGATTCCTCTTTTTCACCATTGATGACTTCTTTCACGATGCGATGTGTGTTCAGGTTCTTCTCCGGTTCAGCGGAATAGATGGAATACATCCAACGCTCGATTCCGTCGACCGGGCTTGTATTCAACTTGTCGATCTGTTCTTGCGTGTACGATGTCCCATATGTGATTTCAAAGTAAAGGTTTATCATTTTGAGCAGCGCTTCCGGATGTTTGGCATCCTTGGTCACCGCAAGGTATTGCTGCGTCGATTTAAGGCTAATGCCCGGCACTTGCGCCTTGACTGGCTTTTCATCGATGGAGACGATCGGAAAAGGCTTCAAGTCCATATTCGGATCATTATTTTTAAGATCTTGTAAGACGAGCGGAGCTGGCATGCTGCCGAACCATAGACCGATTTTACCGGCTACAATTAACTCCTTCTCTTTCGTCCAATCTTTCACGCCGAATTCGGGATCAATATAGCCTTTTTTATACAACTCCTGCAGCTTGCTGAGCGCCGTCTTCACTTCTGGCTGAATGCTGCCGAACGCAAGGTTGCCGTCGCCATCTTGAATCCAATTTCCTTTTCCGCCTTGGCGAGGGTACGCATGGTAGCTGTTGAAAAAACCCTCCAATCCAAATAACCCATACAGATCCTTGTCTACGGCCATACCATAGGTATCCTTTTTACCGTTGCCGTCCGGATCTTGATTTACGAATGCATCCATTATTTTGAAGACGTCATCCATAGTCTTTGGCGCTTGAAGGCCCAATTTCGTCATCCAATCTGCGCGGATCCAAACCAAGGGCGCTTGGTCGATCCTGGAGGTTGGAGCAGGGATCGCAAGCAGCTTGCCGTCAAAGGTAGCTGAATCAAGCGATGCGGGACCTGATGATGTCAAAACTTCCTTCGTCATTGGACTTGCATAGTTCTCGTAAAGTTCCGTTAAGTCAGCCAACTTGCCTGCATCCGCTAATTGCCGCAGCTGCGAGGAATTCACCGGCACGATGTCCGGCAGGTCACCCGAGGCGATAGAGACGTTCATTTTCTGTTCGCCTTGACCACCAGGCTCGTCTCCTTTCACCGTCCATTCATTAGTGAGTTTAATACCAAGCTTGTTCGCATATTCCTGATACCACACGTTATTATCTATCGTTTCCCCTTCACCGAATTTCAAAGAAGGGCTGATTATACGTACCGTCGTGACATCAATGTCTGACTCATACTTCCCCAAATATCTTTCTTCAGGCGTTTGAGTCTCATTAACTTGGGCAGTTCCGTTGTTCGTCGCGGACGGTTCATCCGAGGTATTCTTGTTGCCGTTATTGCTGCATGCGCTTGCAACTAAGCTGACCGCTAAGAGAACAGATACCATTGTCGCTACGCGAGCACGATTTTTCATTCCAACTTCCCCCTCTAGATATTTGTAAGAGATCTCTTGAAACCAATTATAATAGTAGGCAGTAGTCAGGTATATGAGACTCTATTTGGATTCTATACTTCCGTTTGTATATTCCTGCAACTCACCCAATTGTTAATCTGCTGCGGTACTCTTGTGGCGTTACGCCGACATGTTTCTTGAAGAATCGACCAAAATAACCAGGTCCATCGAAGCCAACCGCGATCGCAATCTCCTGCACCTTGGCGTGGGATTGTTCAAGTAAGCTCTTCGCCCGATCGACCCGCTGTTCGGTAATATAATCCGAAATATTGCGTCCAGTATACGTTTTGTAAAGATTGGAAAGATAGGAAGGATTCAAGTAAACAGAGTCTGCAAGCACGGCTAGCGACAGGTCTTTATTAAGATGTTCCACGATATAGTGGTTGAGCTTGTCAATGATGCGCTGCGTCCGTTCGTCCTGCTCCTGTTTCCCATGACAAAACAGTTCACGGCCGGTTTCATAGAGATACTGCACCGCTTGCTCTTTCGTTCCGTGCGAATTAACGTCAAGCAGCCTGCCGAGCATCCCATTATCGTTCGAATTGGCAAGATTCCCGCTTCGGTATATCTTGTTCCATTGATTGAGCAGCATAACTGCGACAGCATAATATGCTTGTACATAAACGGAAAATCGCTTCGATATTTTTTGAAACATATCATGGAGAAGCTCCTGAAATACTTGTTCTTGTCCCATCTCTATAGCATTTTCAATTTTAGATAAGGCTAGTGCCGGTACATACGCAGCCGGCACTACCGATTCCTCCCCTTGATAAATGAGCAGCATCTCCTTGCCGTCGCCCAGACCCAGAATGAGCTTTTGCTTGAGCAAGTCGTAAGCTCTCGCTATATCCTCCCACGCCAAGGGCTGCTCATGCGAGATGAAAGATACCGGAATTTTCAGAATCTCCCTGCACGTTTGTTGAATACTTTCTAATGTACCCTGCACATAGGGGATCGTATCTTCCCAGGTCAACTCGATAGGCTTCGGCTGGATGAACCAGACAAAATAGGAGCCGCTAAGCATGACGGGCAACATGACCGTACGCGCCAAGTATTCCTCCGCGATATTCTGCACGGCATATAGGAGCAATGTTTGATCGGAGGCACTGTAATCCTGCTGCCAGCTGTCTACCCGTCCGCAGACGAGCAGTACCGGTTCTTCGGCATGAAGATGCGAATTGATTTCCTGCAGTCCGAGGCTGAGTCTGCCAGTCGGCAGATCCCCCTGCTCAAGCAAAGAGGCGAACCATTCCTTGCGAAGTAGCGGAATAATTTCTCTCAGCTGTTCTTTGGCACGAACGAGAACCCCCTCATTTTTCCGGTCTTCCGTTATAGCCTCGGAAGCTCTTCGAACACTTTGGACAATCGCTTCATCGCCTTCCGTCTTCAGAATGTAATCGGCACCGCCGCTCCGCAATGCCTTCTGGGCATACTGGATATCTCTGATGCCAGTCAGAAAGATGACCTTGCAACGGGGCCAACGTGCGTGAATCCATTGCTGTAATTGGAGACCATCCATCTCGGGCATCCGGATATCGCTTAGCACGATGTCCATCTTCGTACGTGACAGCCAGGCGATTGCTTCTTTCGCGGACGTCGCTTTATAGAGGTCGAGTTCTAGTTCATTTACTTCGGATAGCATTTCATACAAGCCTTCTGCTGTTAGCGGTTCATCATCAACAATCAGTAATCGTAGCATTAGGAATATCCCCCTTCAACGGTATCGCCAGAATGACCTTTAGGCCACCGAGCTCTCCCCGGCTCAAACTCAATCCAGCCTTACTACCATAATAAATTTGAAGCCGCCGATGTATATTAATCAATCCCGTGCTCTCCCCCACATCCTGCCCACTGTTCAAGTGAATCAGCAGCTGATTCAAGGTCTCCTCTTCAATGAATCCAGAGTCTTCTACGCGAATTAGCAGTGTGGACGATATCATCTGCATATCTACCTCCAGCATTCCGCCTTCGGCCCTCTTCTCCAGTGCATGCTCGTAGGCATTCTCGATAATCGGCTGAATAATGAGCCGCGGTACCAATAACTCTCTCGCCTCCATTGGAACCTCCGAGAAACGAGCTTCAATTCGATTGGAGAAGCGGATCGTCTGTATATCCGTATATGACTTTGCATGAGCAGCCTCGCTCTCCAACGTCACTTCCTGTGAGCCATCCCTTGTTATATATTCGAAATATTCACCCAAATGATTCGTTAATCGCGCAATGCTCTCGTTTTCCTCTTGCTTCGCGAGACGATAGAGGATGAAGAACGTGTTGTACAGAAAATGCGGATTGATCTGCGATTGCAAATGCCGAAGCTCAGCCACGCGCGCCCGATACTCCTGCTCGTACACCTCGTGAATCAACCGCTTTAGCTCTTGCACCATCGCATTCAACTGTTTATACAAGTAGCCAAACTCATCGGTGAACGAATAATCGATGGCGATATCGAACTTTCCCTGTTCGATTCTTCGGAAGGAGCGAACGAGCAGCTTGAGCGGGCGGTGAATAATACGGTATATGCCAAACGAGAATACAATGATGACCAGCACGGACACACCATATAAAGCAAATACCCAATTTCGGTACCGTTGGAGAGGCTTCTCAACCTGTTCGACAGGAACGAACATCATGAGTTTTGCATTGAGTAATCCAGACTCCTTACTTGCGAATAGATAATCAACTTGATCCAACGTAATCTTTTGAATGCCGTCTACCTCGATCGGATTCAGCCTAGTTGACATTCCCTTGCTCAGTAAATAATCATATTGACCAGATATAGCCCATTCCATATCGTTGCTCACCAAAGCCGCGATACCGTCTTGCTGGGTGAATTGCTTGAGCTTGGCCGAGAGCTTCGTGTTGGATAGCTCGACGGTGACTAGAAACATTGGCTGCTTGCCCACGCCCGGATATGACATACACAAGAAGATTCGTTTATTCCAGACACGGAAAGGTTCTGCAACGTTGGGCTGTGGTGCAGCTAATGCCTCGAATAGCTCTGTATCGAAGTCGGAAATGGAGTTCTCGGCTGAACTTACATTCCGGTTCATGCCCGGAATAGAGACCATTGCATTCTTGGCGAAAGAGCTTGTTCGAGCCAACTGATCCATTTGGTTTTTCAACCTAAGCACTGCATGGGTCCGCTCCAAGATAGGCATAATTTCCGAAGAGGTGCTGAGCTTCATCAGATCCTCGTCGTACATGCTTTCCCCCATCATGCGGATCGTCCGATCAAAGTCACTGTCCAATAGATCCATGTACAGGCTGGTACGCGATGTTAACGAGCTTGTGATTTCTCCCTCGACGATGCTGGAGCCGGCCTCCCCCATCTGCAGCCCAATGTAGAACAGCGGCGTGAGCACCATCAAAAACGTAAGGGCAAGCTTCGGAAAAATCGGCAAAGAGCCGAACCTTTTGACTAATCCCATCTATAACATCATTCTCCTTGGCAACAATTTTTATTATCCTAACTAACTTTAACGTACTGCCGATGGAGCATCAATAAAACCACTTGGAAATCCTTAACAGAGCAAGAACGGAGTTGACTGTTGGTAAAAAAAGCAGACCCGATCAGCTATGATCGAGTCCGGACATGGTTCAGATATGACTATATAAGGTGAGACTGTTAATGGACCACAACGCGAACCCGGTCGAGGTTTTCAATCCTTGCAAAGGTTGTTTGCGTTTCCCCTTCACGCTCGGATGTCACGCGAATCGACGGGTAGTAGGTCCCTGGCTTTGTATATTTGAATTTCATCGAAACGTTTACCTTTTGACGGGGAGTTCCGAACTTCCAGGTCTTGAAATCGCCATTACCTGCGAAATCCCACTCAGTGGCCACAATTTTCCCACTTCCTTGGGGAACCTGAATCCTTGCAATAAAGCTCACAGACTGGCCGGCTGCAATCTCAATCTTCGCAGCACTATTCACGGTCAAATCCACGACGGGTTGAATGCCCTGGCGCATCGTCGCATTCTCCGGTACCTGAACCTGCCCATCAACGACTTCATAATTGGTCGAATGCGCCGGTGCCGCGCCTTTCTCGACCCAGGCGCTTACATCACGCAGTGCTTGCTGGAGTAGACCATCGTATTGAACGAGCCGCGGCGAACGCGCTGGGCTGATATGATCGGCGTTGTCATTGTACCATACCCGGAAGTTATCATCATAACGGTCACCAAGTGACTCCTTTACCCTCGCGCTGTACCAATCGGCATTCCAAGGATACGCATCGACATCAAGCAAGTTGACGACCATGATCACTTTGGCGTGTATATTTCCGTCGTATGCAGCACCACCGGTTACGCCTCGACTAATAACCGATCCCATCTCCATCTCACGCTGAGGATAAATCGGCGTACCATCAGCTGATCTAAGCAAATCCCAAGCCGTAAAGCTTAGTGCCTTAGGAACTTGGTGACGATGGTAGGAGAGCGCAGCAAGGTACCACCGATTATCAATTTTCAGCTTCGAGCCTGTATGGATTGCGGATAAAACATTCTCGGGGTTTCCTTTCCCGATGGTGAATACCTTTGTTTCTGCATTTAACGATCCCGAGAGCTTTCCAACCGTCGCTGTACCGTCGTCTGCAAGTAACGTATAATCGAGCCAATTCATCGGCGTCTTAACGGAAAGTCCCTGATTAAGGGTCAAACTCGTTATCGTATTCTGTGCATCGCGATTGACTTGCGTGATAATGGAAGTGGAGTCAACCTTAGACGCACGGAACAGCTCGCCTAGTTGCGATTGCTGCGTACCCAGATAACCGGGCTTATTCCAAAAGTCTTCCACATAAGTGGGGTCCAAACTCCGAAGGATAGATAGAAAACCGAGCAATCCTTCAGCATCATGTAACCCGAGCAAGTAGTTATAATCTTCCCAAGCCCGCAGTGGTACTCCCAGCTTCGTAACTTCCTCCAGGACCAGCTTCTCCATATCGCTAAGCCCGGCGTATGGATTTCCGCTACCTCCAGGGCTCACCGCGTCTGCTATTTGCAGCGCTTTCTTCTCTAATACAAAGCGAGCGAATGCCCGTATGAAAAAATTATTAGGGATCGAGGTCGGAACGCCTGTTATGTAAGGTACCGCACCATCCCATACACCTACGCTGCCCTCTAACGCGCCAATGGTCTGATAAGAGCCCCCACTACCACCGTAGATATATCCGTATATTCGCCCTGACCAGCCGTAGTACTTCGCAGCTACCTCTCTGGAAAACTTGGCCGCTGCAGCATCGACCCGGTAACCTCCCCCGCCGTTCGTTTGCACGGTGTAAGCTCCGCTGTCCGCGCCGAAGCTGACATTCACATCGGCTGCATTCTCATCTTGAAGAGGATATACGAGCTGGAAAAAGCGTCCGGTAAACTTGCTCTTCTCTGGGAAGTAGAAGATGAACTTTTTATCCGTCCCTTCAAAGTGACCCGATACTTTACGATGCGGTACTGGGGTAGTCAGATTGATTTCCTTGTCGATTACTGGACGGTTATACAAAGGATCTACACTTTCCGTCGTAACCAATTTTGAAGCGCTTACATTTGATATTGACGGGTTACCTTCTGCTGCAGAAGTACCCATGCTTGGCATCAACAATGAGCTGAGCATAACCAATGCCATCACCCCTGTCGCAGCCTTGCGAACGATTTTTTTCGAAGAAATCATGTGATCTTCCTCCGTTCTATGAATGCGCTTTCTAAATTTAGTATCTCTTTTCGTTTTGACGATAACGCGTAAGAGAAATCTTATGATTAATTATATAGGGGGAGGATGGGCAGATATATTGGACTTTGTTTGGATTCTGAACTTTTATTTGTGAGTTCAGCCTGTTACGTCCGAGACTCTAGCTATCAAAGCGCAAACATAGACATCCCGAGCTTTCTGGTACCCCTATCTTTGTGGTGTTGCATATGAAAATCCAGTAGAATCATAGATTTATCAACAGTGTAATGAACAAAAACAGCGATCAGTTTTTTAGCTGATCGCTGTCTTTCATTCTCCATACTTCAATATAAGTTATTTATTTCTGTGCTAAGAAGATGCTTGTCTCAGCCGTTTGGCAAATCGAAACCATTTCTTGATTCGGACTTTCGTCTGTAATGATTGCCGTTACGGCTTTCAAATCCGCGAAAGAAACCAGCATGCTCGTACCGAACTTAGAGTGATCTATTACAATATACGACTCTTTTGCTTTTTGAATGGCAACACGCTTGATTTCTGCCTCATGCATATTGGAGTTGCTGAATCCGTGATGGGGATGAAGCCCGGTTGCACCTAAGAATACCTTGTCAAATGCCATCCGAGAAATTGTCTCCAGCGTGACAGGCCCTACCATTGACTTTGTCGTATCCATTAATATTCCACCAAGAACGATCGTCGGAATCCTTTTTTCTGACAGCTCTGCAGCTACGTTAATGGCATTTGTAACAATGGTAATATTGGCATCTTCCGGGAGATGCCGCGCAATCTGAAGCGTGGTAGAACCTCCATCAATAAATATCGACTCACCAGACTGCACTAAGCTGGCTGCAAGTCGCCCGATTCTCTCTTTCTCTACTCCTCGTACAATTGAACGCTCTCTTAGCGCAACATCTTTCGATGCAAGAATGGCTCCACCGAACGTTCTTTTAAGCAGGCCACTGCGTTCCATTTTCTCCAGATCTCTTCGTACAGTCATATCCGTTACGTCGAAGAATTCCTTCAATTCCGATATTTTGACCTCGCCTTTGGTCTGTAACTGATGAATAATTTGTTTTTGTCTGTCATTCAAACCGTCCTTCATGGCACTCCCTCATATCTCCAGCAGATGGTTTTTAAGCAAAAGCAATAACGTTTCCATTTCCGAAAGGTTGTACCTTAATTGTATGGGATGAATTTTTGGAAATCAACAAAATAAGTTTCATTTCATAATATTTTTGTCTATTTCAAACATTCTACTGCTTGTTCACGCCGGGCTGTACAACTGCCGTCAAATTTTCAAGATCAATCTCCAGTATCCGATTCATTCTGTGCATCACCATAACAACGCCGCCAGTAACAGGAACAGTTCCTCCGCATAAGTTCGTTCCCGAGCCGCGGGTGATTAAGGAAATACGATGACGATGGCGAACCTTCATAATTGCAGATATCTGCTCGTTCGTTTCCAGATAAATAACGCCTTCAGGCAGTTCTTGCTGCATCGGCGTGTCGTCATAGGATTAGATAATCAGCGACTGGGGATCGTCTTTAAAATAGGAATCGCCTACTATCGTTTTTAATTCGCATTTAACTTAGATGCTCAACATTGCAAGTCCCTCGGATGACAATGGACGAGAAACACAAACAGCTCTTTATAGCGTACAGCAGACAGGAGCGGCGGTTTCTCGTCATAAGAACATCTATTATTTATGGTTCAAACGGTAATATAGATCATTCCAGCGAATCTCGTTCTCCAGGCTCGTCATCGTAGAGGCCTGATTAATAATAATGCATTCGATACCAGCCATCTTAGCCCAGTCCGCCAGCTGCTCACTTGTAACATGGAAAGAGAAACCGAAGTGGTGCGCGCCGCCAGCCAAAATCCACGCTTCCGCCGCTTCCGATAACGACGGCTCAGGCTTCCACAGAACCCGTGCTACCGGCAGGTTCGGCATTTCCTTCTCGTTCTTCACAGCCGTTACTTCGTTCACGATCAGACGAAATCTGTCTCCAAGATCAACTACGGTAGCATTGATTGCTCTACCGCTATTCCCATTAAAAGTAAGACGGGCAGGATCGGCTTTACCGCCGACAAACAACGGATGAACCTCAATCTTTGGCTTGCTGAGGGCAACTGTCGGACATATCTCTAACATATGAGCGCCGAGCACAAGCTGATTGCCTTCTTGCATGTGATACGTATAATCCTCCATAAAGGAAGTGCCCTTGTTTTCAGCCATTATTTTCATAATACGAACCAGAGCCGCCGTTTTCCAATCACCTTCTGCTCCAAAGCCATATCCAGCAGCCATAAGTCGCTGGGCAGCTAGTCCCGGCAGCTGTTTCAAGCCGTGTAAATCCTGAAAGCTTGTCACGAATGCGCTATAACCGCCTTCTTGAAGAAACGCTTTCAATGCAAACTCCATACGTGCTTGTTCTCGAATCGCATCACGTTCGGCACCTTCAAGTTGCCCGTTCTCTGTAAAGTCATAAAGCTCTGTGTATTCATCCATTAATTCGTTGACTTGTCCATCCGTGACATCCTGCACCCGTTCCGCTAAATCTCCTGCAGGATAACCGTTAACCGACCACCCGAATCGAATTTGCCCTTCTACTTTATCGCCTTCCGTGACGGCGACATAACGCATGTTATCGCCGAATCGAGCAATCTTCATCGTTTGGCTTTCCGTATAGCCAGCAGCCGTTCTCATCCAAGAACCGATTCTGCCGCGTACTTGCACGTCTTTCCAGTGACCTGCAATGATTTTACGGGCTATGCCAAGGCGGGCCCCAATAAACCCGAATTCCCGGTCGCCATGTGCCGCTTGATTTAAATTCATGAAATCCATGTCAATGCTGTCCCAAGGAATATCCACATTAAATTGCGTATGAAAGTGAAGCAACGGCTTACGCAGCTGGGTAAGACCTGAGATCCACATTTTTGCTGGCGAGAAGGTATGCATCCAAGTAATGATTCCCGCACAATGATCGTCTGAATTCGCCTCCAGACAGACACGACGGATAGCTTCCGGCGTTGTTACGACTGCTTTAAATACGATTTGATAAGGAAGCGCATCGTCTTGATCCAGCCCGGCAACCATTTCCTTCGCATTGTCCTCCACTTTTGACAAAACATCTTCTCCATAAAGTCCCTGACTTCCGGTTACGAACCAAAATATATAAGGCTTATTCTGAAGCATAGCTGTATCCTCCTTAGAATAGGTTTAAACAAATCGCAATTCCAATCGATAATCTACGGTTTCACTCGGCTCTAATATACGGAGCGATCCTCTCTCCCGTTCGTCCTCCTTGCCTCTCGTCCAGCAATTAGAAGGCTCAAGTCCGAGCACATGCTCACCCGCTCCTGGCATGTGCCACTGAACGAACTTCGGAAGCGTTACAGGATCCCATTCCAGTTCGACCGATAGCCCCTGTGAATGGGTATTTGCAGCAAGAGTTGGGAATGAGGGACTATGAATACGTGCACAGACCGCATCCTTGCCTTCATCTGGCTTATGATAATACACCTGTTCCTTAAAGGAAGGATCGGGCGCTTGCCATACTCCCATCCTTCTCATATCCATGTCGCTGTCGCGAGTTGAAGTTTTCCCTTTGGGAAGCTCCACAGTCGTGTCCTCGGCAAGCAGCGGAAATCCGAAGTTGAAATGATATAGCATCATATGAGGCGCAAGGCGGAATCCAACGTTCTGAACGGAGTCCATGATTGCGATGCGATTTTCACCTAAATGGCTTGTTATTATCCTTGTCAGGCGTAGATGCTCGCCAAAAATCGAGGTCTCCTCTATGACTCCACGGATTCGCAACACATACTGGTCGCCTTCCCATTCCGACCAAGAAGAAATTTGGCGTGCTGGCGTATGATGAATTCGACCATGAAGACCATAAGCACCGTCGCTGTCTTTACCAGGTGCTCCAACCTGTGTTAATCCGCATGTCATAAGCAAGCCGCCGGATGCCGTCCGCAGCCATTCCGCTTCTTGTTGATCGTAATAAGAGGGGTGAGGCTCTCCGTTGCTCGCAGACCAACTCACGGGTACGCCATGCATTTCGGCAAGCGAGATATCCATCCCCTTGCTTGGCGTTATCCAGTAAGATAACCCCCCTCCGGTTCGCACTCGGAATGTGTCTACTCCCGCCTCAGGCCCTTCACTTCTGGTATAACGCTCAACACCGCCAATTTGCTCGATACGGCCAACTCTAGCTTCCAGCTCGCGACGTTTCCAGTCTCTTCCGTAAAGCTTCACGTTTTCCTCTCCCCTTCAGCAGTGCTATTCCCAGTTCAGCGAAACCGTTTTATCGGTTTTCTTAGACTCCAAAGCCGCTGTGAAAAGTTGATGGCTCATTGCCGCTTCTTCCGGTTTCGCGCATTGGAAGGAAGATTGCTTGTCTTTGCCATTTGCGATTTCATCGCAGAAAGCTGCCCACATCTGTAATATCGAGTCCGAGAATCCGAATTCAAAAATGCCTCCAGTAATCGTTCCATAGGCTGATTTATACGGAACGTCTGAAATATGCCATGCCTGCTCGCCGCCTGGCTCGTATGGAAGGAATGCGACCTGCTTCGGGTTCTTGGTCGTGTACTCTGCAGACCCTTTTGTGCCGTTAATACGGATAAACCAAGTATTGGCGTGACCTGGAGCAATCCGTTTCATAGAAAGCAGCATCGGGAAATCATGCTTATCTGTTTTGACTTCGCATGCCAGAATCGCATTATCCCATGTTTCACAAGCGGCCATGCCGCCTTTTCCATCCGGACGCTCCTCTACGATTTTACTAAGCAGCGACCTTACGTTAGCTGGCTTCCAACCGAAGCGGAAAGGTAGATGTGCCACGTGCATGCCCAAATCGCCCATGCAGCCATATTCGCCATTGGTTCCGATACGACGCTTCCAATTGATCGTTTTATTCGGATCGAGATCACTGCTATGCCAGAAGCCGGCTTCAACTTCGATAATTTGTCCGAGTCTTTCTTGATTAACCCATTCGACAATCCGCTGAGCTCCTGGGAAAAATGGAAATTCAGAGGAGCAGCGAACGATTACCTCCGGATTCTCCGCGATTGCTTTCATGATTGACCGATTAGCTTCTGCGTCGATGCCAAAGGGCTTCTCGCCAAGCAAATGTTTCCCGGCTTTAATGATATCTATATATAATTGCTCATGCAGGTTATGCGGCACTGCGCAGTAGACAGCATCCACTTCCGGATCCGCGATGAGCTCTCGGTAATCGGAAGTGGATTTCTTCACGCTAGGCAGGTTATCTTTGAACCATTCTGTCGCAGGCAAGTGCGCATCGCATACATGTATAATTTCAGGAATAAAATCCACATTGGTCAAGTGGCACCAACGCGCCGCGGCGCTTGCAAATTCTTTTCCCATTAATCCACAGCCGATGACACCGAAGCGAATGACTTTTTTCGTCATGCCGATTACGCTCCTTTCAAAATAGCGATTGCTTGCTCAGGCGTCGCGCCTTGGTGAACTATAGCCATGAACGCGCGAGTCATCGCCTCTGGATTATCATGCTGGATGACATTGCGTCCGTATACAATTCCTGAAGCTCCCTGCTCCATAAGAGCATAAGTTCTTGACAAAATTTCTTCGTCCGAAGCCCGACCGCCGCCGCGTGGCAATACCGGCTTGCCTGATGCCGCTTCTACGACCTTATGATAATCCTCTACGTTATCGCATGGATCAGCTTTTATTATATCCGCGCCAAGCTCCGTACCTTGACGAACAAGCGGAACGATCTTCGTAATATCACCGTCGACCATATAGCCGCCTTTTTGCTCATTCGGAAGCATAACGAGCGGTTCTACCATAAGCGGCATGCCATAACGCTCGCACTCCGTTTTCAGCTTCGATATATTTTGTACACATTGGCGATGAAGCTCAGGTTGCCCCGGCAGAAGCAGCAGATTTACAACGACACAAGCCGCGTCCAAACGAACAGCTTGTTCAACTGGGTTATGAATGAGTTCACTAAATAAGTGTGAGGGAAGCTTCGTACCGTATACGTTAGCAACATCCGTGCGCAGTACAAGTGAAGGCTTTTTTTTGCCTGGAATAGCTTGAAGATGCTCCGCTTGACCAACGCTAAGCTGTATCGCATCGGGATTGGCACGTACAATCGTCTCGATTGCTGCTTTCATATTCTCAATGCCTGCCAAGAATGAATATTCATTAAAAAAACCATGATCGATCGCTACATCAAAGCACTTGCCTTGTTCACTAAATAAACGATTTAAACGAGCGGTAACGGACATTTTTGATACACCCCATATACTTGTTTTATTGGTAATTACGCTTTGTTGCTGCTGCGGAACGTGCGCATAATTTGCTGCGCGTCTTCTTTAAAATCCTGAATGACATTCATCATGAATTCGTGATAGAACGTCTTCTCTTCCGACTGGATGAATCGTTCTTTGGCCCGATCAACAACCTTTAGCGCCATCCCTGTGTAATAATTGATTTTAGACGCACCGTGATCGATCGACTTATGGAAGTCTTCCTCCGACAACCCAGACCCACCGTGCATTACAATCGGAACACCAGCCGTATTCCGTATTTGCTGCAAGCGCTTTAAATCCAGAACCGGTTTTTTCAAATAAACGCCGTGCACCGTACCGAATGCAGCGGCAAGCGCATCAATACCGGTTCGCTCAACAAACTCCCTTGCTTGCTCGGGATCGGTATAGAGTGAGGTATCGTCAATGATGGAATCATCATCCTCCCCTTCCGCCCCGCCGCTCTTTGGCCGAGTTACGTAGCCGAGCTCACCTTCCACCGAAACGCCAAGCGTTTTAGCGATCTTCACGACCTCTGCGGTTCTGCGAACATTTTCTTCATACTCATACTCCGAGCCATCGAACATGATCGCGTTAAAGCCTAAATGCATCGCATTCGTAACCGCGGAGAAGCTCTTTCCGTGATCAAGAAGGATGCTGACCGGTACCTTGGCACGGTTCATCGCTTCTACCATAATGGGGGCAATCTGCTCAAGCGGCGTATACTTAAAATGAATTTCAGCGTGGCACAGGATGACTGGGGACTGTTCTTCCTCAGCGGCTTCAATGATTCCGCGAACCATATCTAAATTTATTGCGTTAAAGCAAGGAACGGCATAGCCCCTACGAGAAGCATCCCGCAGCATTTCACCCATGGAGACTCTAGACAATAGACCTTCCGCCTTTCTATTCAATCTATTTTTCAAAATGTTCATTTCAAACATATTGTAGTTAATTCCTGTGTAATAAGCAACAACGAAATTAAAATATTAAAATCTACCCTTTTATGAAATAAGCATTTTGCTTGGGAAACGCCCATATAACCGCCATTAAACTAAAGATTTCAGCCATTCCGCTTAAAAGATTAACCCTAAAATTTTCGTTATACAAATAAACAAAAATTGTTTATAATGAACATATACTTTTATTGGAGGGATAACAAATTGTCACTAATGGGACTCGACATCGGAACGACTGGTTGTAAGGCTTCGCTCTTTGATGAGGGAGGAACTCTTCTTTCAGCCGCTTATATGGAATACCCTTTGGAACAGCCCAAACCAGGAGCTTTCGAGCTAAATCCAGAACGAATCTGGGAATCCGTCAGACGGGTTATTACAGATGTGCTCTTAGCTGTTCCCGGCATTAATGTTCGCGCCCTTAGCATTTCTTCCTTGGGCGAGACGGTTGTTCCCATTGACCATGATGGACGTGTATTAAGCAATGCCATCTTATATACGGATTCAAGAGGTATAGAGCAAGCTGCAATCATTGAACAAAAAATCGGCAAGGAACGGACAATGGAGCTTACGGGCGTCCCCCTGCATCCGATGTTCTCCCTTCCAAAGGTCATGTGGATCAAACAATACCAGCCTGAGATTTACCAAAAAGTATGGAAATTCATGCCGTTTGGCGATTTCATCGCTTTTTTACTCACCGGTATTTCCGTTACGGACTACACCTTAGCCTCCCGCACTATGGCTTTTAATGTATCCAAAAAAGAATGGGACTCTGAAATGTTTGAGGCCGCCGGAATTGAAGTAAACAAATTTCCTGACCTCATTCAGTCTGGCCAAATCATTGGTCCCGTTCGCAATGAAATGAGGCAATCGCTAGGTTTCCGTTCAGAAACCTTAGTAGTAGCAGGTGGCCATGACCAAGCCTGTGCAGCTCTCGGTGCAGGTATTCTACACAACAATCATGCGGTGGACGGTATTGGTACCGTGGAATGCATTACACCCGCGTATACTTCACCGATTCTGAATACCAAGATGCTCCAGTATCAATTCAATTGTGCACCGCATGTCATTGAAGGTCTATATTTGACGTACGCCTTCAATTTTACTGGTGGTTCCCTTATTCGGTGGTACCGAGACAAATTCGGTCAAATCGCCGAAGCCGAAGCCCGCAAATTAGGCATTAACGTTTACGATTATTTGAATTCAATATCTGCTGCCTCGCCTACCGATTTGCTTGTGATTCCTCATTTTGCCGGATCGGGTACACCTTACATGAATCCCGAAGCCAAAGGTACGATACATGGATTATCGTTTGATACAGATCCCACCCAGCTGTACCGAGCATTAATGGAAGGGGTTACGTACGAAATGCGCTACAACCTCGAATGCCTTGCGGAAGTGGGCATTCCTATTGAAACGCTGCGTGCGATAGGAGGTGGGGCTAAATCCGACTTGTGGCTGCAGATCAAAGCAGACATCATGAATTGTCCAGTAGAGAGATTAAACGTTAGCGAAGCTGGAACGATGGGTAACATTATTCTTGCAGGAAAAGCTTCCGGCGTTTATCAGTCTTATGAGGAAGCCGTAAACGTGCTGGTCAAACCACTTCGCATTTTTCACCCAAGTGAGCCTAATACGTCCCTCTATCAGGAACGCTATGAGAAATACAAAGCGCTTTCACGAGCGATTTCAACCTTATCATTTTGAAAAAGAAACATTTCAGGCAGCAGCCAGGCTGTTATATGCTCCCCATACAGTAGACAGGTGAAATAGTAAATCCTGCTACTGTATGGGGAGTTTTTCATGTTTAAAGAAAAATATGGCACGTCGGAGAAAATCGCTATCCTTGGTGAAATGGCGTCGTCTTTACGAGGTGTATGGTTATGAAGGGCTGGAGCGTCGTGCTTCTAGTCGAAGCTACATTGCTGAGCTTAAACCTCAAGCGGTAAAGGATGGCCGAGGACGAAAGAAGGCGCTAGAGGAGTTAACAGAGGGCAATCGTCAACCATGTGAAAAAGCAGGAAAACCACGTCCGTCAATTAACCCTGCATCTGCGCGACCAAACGGCCTCAGTCCCATGAAATTCAGGACCAAGGCCGCTTAACTAATCTTTATTTTTAATACTGTCTAATTGACGGGGTGCAGTTAAGTTTCATGTGTCTACTCTAATGATAGGGATACACCAATTGTAGACGATCCACAATTCACTCCCCTGTCTTAATGTGTCGAGGCTCTCTCATTCCTCCAACTGTTCCCTCACAGGAATATAATCAAACCAGTCAAAAAAAGCCGGGACCTTGCACTGGCTTCCATTCCCTGTTGCATAAAGACCAAAATACACACCAGTAAAGCCACCAGCCACTTCTGTAGATAGGAGCAAGCACTCTCCAAAGCCAAGGGCCTTTTGATCGTTATTTGGTTCTGTATAGTAAAAGGAATAATTTATAGGATCGGCTATCACTGTGAGAATAATTTCTGATGATGTTGTTGTTTCTTCATGTTCTACTTTCCATAAAGAGCCGATCCGACGCCGAAAAATCACTTTTCGGTAACCATCCGAGCCTAAAGTCATTGCGATTTCATAGTGAAATCTCTCATTCATGTACACGGTTAGTCCCGCTTCTTCACCTACCTGAATGGGTTCAAAGCTTAATCGCGTAGATACGGAGCATCTGAAATGCTGTTGGCGCCTTCCGACAAATGCAGGAGAGCCGATGTCATTTAAAGTCCGTTCAGTACCGTGAAGAGCAAGCCATCCCGATCGTTCTTGAAGGGACCAACTATCATCTGCTGGATTCCTTAGAAAGTTCCAACAGAATTGCAATGTTTCATTTTCAAAATGATCCCTTTCATAACTAGATTTTTTAGGTTCAATTAAAAGTGTGTCGGCTCTCATCATTTCAGAAACTTTGCCGCAATCTCCAATAACGGGCCATCCTCCCTTTAACCAGGTGACCGGAGCAAGAAAAGTTTCTCGACCTAAGTGATGGTACCGTCCTGTGAAGGGGATGCTTACTGGGCGAATTCCTAAAAATACAGCCCAATAACCACCATCGTTTAACTGAACTAGATCCGCGTGTCCTACCGCTTGAATAGCTTCATGGGAGCTCCGATGTGTAAGTATAGGATTGTTAGGATTGCTTTCAAAGGGTCCATAAGGCTTGCTGCTTTGAGCAATTGTTACCATATGACCATACTCGGTTCCGCCCTCGGCAATCATCAAATAATACTTCCCTTGGATTCGATATAAATGTGGACCTTCAGGTGCTTGCCCACCAGTACCTTTCCAAATCAGACAGCGCTCGGATAATAATTTGCCGGTCTCAATATCAACTTCCGCTTGGTAAATTCCAGCGGATTCAACCTCTGTGAAACTATTCGTACCGGATATAAATACTCGTCCATCCTCATCGAAAAACAATGACGGATCAATGCCAGGCCAATCCAACCATATCGGCTCGGACCAAGGTCCTTCAGCCCTTTCAGCCCAAACGTAAAAGTTGCGAAAATTGTTCATATTGGTGGTAATCATATAGAATCTACCTTTATAAAATCGGAGAGTCGGTGCATAGATACCCATGGAACTTCTACATCCGTCAAGATTCAATTGGCTTTTTCGAGTCAAGCAGTGTCCAATTTGCTCCCAGTTGACAAGATCACGACTATGGAAGATAGGAACACCGGGAAAATATTGAAATGAACTTGTGACCAAATAAAAGTCGCCCCCAACTCGACATATACTTGGATCGGGGTAGAAACCTGGAATGATTGGATTTTCATATTGCTGCTCTGAGATCGACATATCATTTCTTCCCCTTTCAAGGCACTAAAAACCTAGAATTGCAACTTCCACAAGCAACCCTGCAGATTTAGAACCAAGATTGATAACTGCAAAGCTTATGATTTATATCAATCCTATTTTGCCTTATGTCGTTTAGCTGTTTTTGAAACTGCTGTTATTCTTGGCAAACAACTCTAGTTTGGCGTACATATCTTCCAAAGTGAATCGAACATCCACATAATGGTAAACCCGAATCAATCTTTCTGTCTGATGATGAATATAGTGCATATCTTCAGTGATTCGCGGCGCTGGTTTCATTTCATAACCGAATTCAAGATCATCGAGAATTAGACTTACAACAGGTGAATCACCTAGCCCCCACGACTCTCCTCTTGGCCATCCGTCACCATTCTCATCATTAAAACGAACCAACTGCTCGAATAGGTACTTTCCTATTTCTCCATGTGGCTTAACCCTGTTCTCTAACTCTGCTAAACTTACCCTCATCATCCCATACACATCTTGTGGTACCTGCCAAAAAGGTATAGCCGAGTTCATCACAACATTGGCTGCATGAATATCATTGCTGAGATTAAACTCATGTCTCCCATTAGGATAAGGCCCACCTCCAATCCAAATTGCTGTCAATCGATCTGCGATTTTCGGCTCCATCAGATAAGCGGCGGCGAGATCCGTCAATGGCCCCTGAAATACTACAAATAGTCGGTGGGGATCATCCGAGAGCGCTTCACGTATGATCGCTTCCGCGCCTTCAGAGATAACAGGCGTTTGTTCGTCTTGCAAAGCTTTGGCGGCTCCTTTATAGACTGGAATGTTTCCGGCATCACCCATTAGGCTCAAGACATGGTTCACCTCAGCATAGCTTTCCTCCATCGATTCCGTCGTCCGGCTAGTGCCAAAATGAGCAGCTATAATTCCTTTATTATGGAACATAGGCGTGAGCAAAGCATGAACAATTGCGTACTGATCGTCCGCTTCATTTTTAGCATCCGTATTAATAAGCAGACGTACTCTCTTCGGTTCCGGTACTTGAAAAGAAAAAGCCATTTTCAGCCCTCCCAATTATTAATGATTACCATCAGCAGTAATCCACTTAGGTCCACCTACTTCTCGGAATGTGCACTCCTGTTGTGGCAACTCAGCTGCTGTCTTCCAACGAAGCAGTCGATTGTACTTTGACATGGATTTTTAAAAAAATTTCATCGTGACCTTCCCATTCTAACTTTCATAGATTTAAAAAACTCACTACAGGCATTTTACGATCTCAATAATTGTAAACGTTATCAATACAGGAACTCTCTTGAAATGAGTATATAAAAGGGTTGCAGAAACGTACATGAGACTCTATTTGGATTCTGTACTTCTATTTGTTTGTTTTCTTTGTCCTAAGTCTTTAATAACACTGGATAGAATAGGATAGGCTGCTAATGATGTAACATTTCTATCCATCCCATAATTAATTTTGTAAACAAGATTATTGACGAATCCACGCCTTTCCCGGATATATACTTTTCGCCGTTTCAATAAAATACGACTTTCTTATCATGTAAATAACCAAGCTATCAATTATAAATTATCATTAGTTCTAAACGCGAAAAACCCTGATCGATCAACATTCTTGATCGTATCAGGGCATATTTAGTAGTAGCATTATACTTTTCTTCGTTAGCATTCCTTATTTTCGTTCTCGGCGAATCCAGAAATTAAAAATATAGGTTATCTCCGTATAAGATACAGGGATAGATTCGCTATACTCTACTAATGTTTCTGCTATGAATTAGTGTCAATAACCATTCTTTATTAGAACGATCATTCTTGAAATTGCAAAAATCAGTAGCTCTAACTTGCTGCTAGCATACCATTACTAGAACGATCAGTAAAGAATTTTTTTATCTAATTATTATGTGGTCTGAGATTGTCCATTGACTTGAACAGATGCGGTAATAGATAGTCCTAACCCATCATATCGATGGGCTCACAATGAGTATTGAAATTCATCCGAACTACGAATAGCTCGAATCACAGCTGTTTGCCGATGATTCGAGCTATTCGATCATTCAAAAGATAAACTGATGAAATTAATATTGATGGAATACTTTAGAGATTACTTTCCATTGATCATCTACCTTAAGGAGGCTGTGGTAATCGACAAATTCAGTGCCAGGCACTTCTAGAATGATTCGAACAACTGCAACGGTAACAGCAACATCAAGAACATCAATTCTGTATTTGAAATCTGTTGCAGGTCCTAAAGTGTCAACCAACTCATAGAGGTTACTAATATTACCGGCAATGAGGCTGCCATCATTCATGTACCCATACGCAATAGCATCTTCGTGAAAAGTAGACTTCATCACGTCGGCTTTACCAGCTATATTCCCCTCTATATATCCTTGCATTGCATTTACGATAGCTTCATATTCCTTTAAAGTTGTTTTACTCATTTTTTCATTTCCTCCATGCAATTATTTGCTTGCGCATGCATTTATAATATTATCTTTTTTTTGTCAACTGTATGATTCAGTCCCAAGAGCTCAACAGACTACATCAACATAAACATTTTAATACCTTAACGCCAAGAATACAGTATCCGTTTTAATCGGTAATTGGTATCCAACCCTGGGTTGTGTGGATAACGTCCATTAGTTTAGAAGGAATTTGAAGATGACCAAGATTTGAAGCTTTTACTTTCGATTCAATCTGATCTTCCTGTCCACTCTCGACAAGTTCCACCCAATCCGGATTCATGATTAAAGCTCTGCCAATAGCGACCAAAGATACACCTGAATTCAGCGCCTTTGTAGCAAGTGATGGTTCTATAACGGAACCAGCCACAATCAGGGGGATTCTGCCGTCTACATACTCAGCGATTAATTCCATTCTGCTCTTTTGGCTTTGTGTCTCGACAGGCGTAGAGAGGACATCATCTAAGGATGCATGAATATAGTCCACATTCTGTTCTGCTAATCGATCAATCAAGATATAAGCCTCTTCCATTCTAAGTCCACCCGGCTGGGAACGCTCCTCTGGAGAGAACCTGTAACCCAAAATAAAAGGTTGCTTGGCATGTTGTTCAATTACTCGCTTTACTTCACTTACAACCTCAATCGGGAAGCGAAGACGGTTTTCAAGAGTACCTCCCCATTGATCAGTCCGCCGATTGAAAAAAGGGGATAAAAAATTCTGAATTAAAAATCCATGCGCACCATGAATTTCAACTCCATCAAAGCCCGCTTCGATTGCACGTCTTGTTGTTTCGCCAAATGATTTAATCATATCTAGAACCTCTTCGTGCGAAAGCGCTCTAGGTATTTTTTCTGATGCTTCGCCCCATCCTTTGTCTTGAATAGTACTAGCGCTTACCAAATCGCAGCCTGGGATGAGTTCAGGAATCGCTTTATTACCGGCATGAAAAATTTGCAAAATGGCAGGCGCTCCCCCTTGCTTGGCAGCATTAGCTAGTTTTCGCAAGCTTGGGATGTATTTATCATCATACCCAGCAAATTCATCTGTAAATCCAATTCCGCTCGCCGCAACATGAGTACACCCTGTAAGGACAAGCCCTACTCCATTAACACGTTTTTCATAATAGGCAACCTCTTCATCAGAAATTGTGAAATCCGTATTTCCCGACCATGTTGTCATTGGCGCCATGACAACTTTGTTTTTCAAAGTCACTCCGTTTTTAAATGTAAAAGGTTCCAGTAGCTCTTTATGTTTCATGAATTTCCTGTTCCTCCGTTCAGATTTTTTGCAATGCGTCCATAATTGGAACATCACCAGCGATTAAATCAAATGATTTTTTGAAAGTGTTCTTCTCATTTAAAACAGCTATAATGGCATTGGCCACATCTTCACGTGGAATACTGCCCATTTTGATATTGTCAGCAGCAAGCACCTTGCCCGTACCCGATTCATTTAAGAGAATTCCTGGTCGAATAATCGTATAGTTCAAACTGCTACTTTCCAGCACTCTGTCTGCATAATGCTTCGCTGCGTAATACGGAAGAATATTATCGTGCCAGTTATCTCTGTTATTCGCCTGAATAGCACTGATCATGATAAATCTGTCAATCCCTGCTTTTTCGGCAGCCTCAATGGTTTTCCCTGCTCCGTCTAGATCAATCAGTAATGTTTTATCATCACCTGTTTTGCCACCCGATCCAGCCGCAAACACAATGGCATTACAGCCCTTCGCAGCTGTTGCAATGGAATCGACCGTCCCTTCCAAATCGGCAAGAACAGTCTCGATGCCCTGTTTTTCATATGCATCTGCTTGATCTTTTTTTCGAACCATCGCCCGTACGGTATGCTCTTCACTTTCTTTTAAAAGTTGAATAAGGTGCTGTCCAATTTGTCCATTTGATCCCACTACCAAGACTTTCATTTTATCATTCCTTTTGGTCTGAATTTTTCATAGTCCCTGAAGGCAAACGAGGCTTAATTCGACATCAAAATTCATATCGTTTAGATTCTTCAATACCGACTTGAACTTTAATGTTCAAATCAATCATTTTTTTCCACTATTCAATGTGTGCATTATCCCGCATGGAGAACAGCATGTTGCCTGCACAATTGATCAACGTGTCAACTAGACCTAGATGCTCCATTCTATGAGTTAACCAACGCTTGTACTTGGTCGTTAACGGTAACGTCTGTTACTTTATAATATGCCGTATCGCCCTCGTTTTTAATATAAAAGCATGCGCATGCATATAATTTATCAAATTGAAAATTTGTTGTCAAGTCGCATTTAAACATATCTTTAAGATTCACGATTAAGTGTTTGTTTAATATTAATCTGTTATATTGATCGCACTGAGCTTCTGGTGGCTGTGAAAAGTCAAGGAGATGCCGCTTATTTCTATAAAATCGTCCCTGTTGAGAGCGATGGCTCAGACGGTGCTGTTCTTTGGGGTATCAGGTATTTTGGCTTCCTATGTGGGGGCTTTCATCTATAATCTGTATGTTAGTACATCATCGTTCCCTGTCTGACCATTCTCGTTTTTCGTCTGTTTTTCCTGCTTTGAAATCGTCGGTAAACTATATCAGTAAGCTATATTAGCTTTAAAATTAGCAAATATACGGTCAATTATTACATTTCACGAAAAATACTTTGCAACTTTGTCATCTCACCCTGCTGAAATTCCTTTTGCAACAACTCATTAAATGTTTTTAGTGCACGTTGAAATTTGTTTTCTCCCAGTTCAGTAATTCTTGTATAAATTCCTCTTTTGTCATCTTCGCATACATGTCTTTCTAAAGCACCGCAGTTTTTCGCCTCCATTCTCACAATAAGTCGAGATGTGGCACTTTGACTTAAACCTACCATTTCTTGGATCTGCTGCAATCTTAGCTCTTTATCTTCTGTATTAGAAATAAAATATAAAACGTAAAACTCTTTCAAAGACAAATCATATTGTTCCACAAGCGTTTTCTCTAATTTATCATGAATAAAATTAAAAGCATCTGAAAAAGAAAACCATATATCCAAGGTATCATTGTTATTTTTCAATGTAGACCCCACCTAATCTAAGTATAGTATTACCGTATAGTTTATGCTATTGTATCAAGCTTCAACAAAACGGTCAAAACCTATACAATGCTTAAAGTGATTATTTATTGAAAATCTATTTTGGAGTTAATTCCCCCACTTGGAACACCTATCCCGTAAATCGCTGGTCTCTGTGCATATTCCTATGCCTATCAATTTATACAATTAAAAAACGGAAAAACCCAGTAAACACAGGCTTTCTGTATGTGCGTAATGTTTATAAATGATATTGATACCTAGAAATAACTACAGATATTGAGGCTGCAAATGATATTTTACATGCTTACTAGTGATAGTTCCCGTCGAAAATGTATCAACAAATGATTATTTTCGGTAGTTATATCTTAGTGATAATGCTAGAACATAATATCGAGCAATTAACTTTTCTTGTCTTGAAGACTACCTTCAATAGAATTCGCAGTTAACTTTTACACACTCACATTTTTACAAAGACTACATGCTTTCATGAACTCCTCTCCAAAACTCGTCAAACAATACCAACTGTGGTTGTGTGAATAATTTAGCATTCGACGGATTGTAATTCTTCTTTTTCGATTAATGCAACTTGAATTAATTGATTTATAAAATCTTCTCATCTATGTCAAAATAGGGGACGTTACTATTGTTAAGCTTAACAAAGACAAAATTAAGGAATAATGCCTCTTTGACTGACATTACTTTTAAAACGCTAATAAAGGAAGTTGTTTGTTCATGATTCTTACTACTAGGATCTACTTCGTTTTTAGCAAGTTTGTTCAAAGTATAAATAATGATTCATCCTCTTCAAGGTAAGGGTCAAATCCCTCTCGTATGGAAATCTCCCTTACTAATCGCTCCAGGTCAGTTCCATCCTTTGGAAGTTCTTTGTAATTCAACAATTATACATACCCCCTTTGAGTTACTTGTTTAAAGAAATATGATTTATTTTGAAGACAAAACAATCAGCAGGGCTGTGAAGGTTCTTTCCCATTATGCAGCGGAGAACAGCAGACACAAGAACGCCTACTATTTCCAAATCAATCGTATTGTATCTCCCATCGTCTTCAATTCAACCTTTGCTTATCAAACAAAAGGGAGGCGCAGGAACCAAATCGGCTCTGCTACCTCCCTACGCTCACACTCACGTCTCATAACATTCTGCCTATCTGCGGCAGATGTCTTTCATTCAAGCCTTACTCACTTTAATGAATTCAACATGTCTACACACTCGACATCCAAATCCAAGTCCAAAACGACAGAAACCTTAATTTTGTCTTTAATGATCTTATTTCTGTAGTCGCTACCCTCGGTCGTAAATGTCATAGATCGCGTAAAGTGTTGAAAACAAAGGATTTCTACGTATCGATTCGTTGTATTCCTATTACGTACTCCACATGTGTGGAGTAAGCAGTGTACACACGTATAATTATCTAATTTCGGGACGCCTAACCCAAGTTGAAGTATAAGAAAGCAATACTGTTAAGCATATTGAGACATTATCTTCATCAAAATCGTTCAGGATACTCACATTTTCTGCAAGAGGGGGAGGAATGAGCGTCAGGCGTTAGCCTGACTGTTGTTTCGATTGTTCTTATTCTCTCGACTATGCAACAAACGATGAACGCGTATCGGCAAGGCTGCAATATTGTCTCTGCTCTTGTTTTTGAGACGAATGAGCGCCAGCATTCTGCTTTGCATCGCCTGAAGTATCCCCCCTTCGCAACACGCTCGGCTTGCGCTCCCAGATGACGCAATCGGTATTGAAAACGGTGATGGCCAGATACAAGTCAGCCCGGAGCAACGGCCATGATCGAACACGCGTACGCTTTAAGAAGCCAGAATATGATCTGGTGTGGCATCGCGATTATTCGCTGCAACTCGCCAAGCAACGGTTCTCCATTAATACGCTGCAAGGCCGAATCCAAGTGCCTTTCGAAGCGAAAGGCAGGGAAGCCTACTTCGACAGTTCGTGGACGTTTGGCACGTCTAAGCTGGTGTATAAGAAGCGGAAATGGTTTCTGCATATCCCCGTGTCGAAAGACGTAGCCGTCCGCCAGCTTCGGGAGATGGTGACGTACACGTCGCAGTTGGCAAAAGCGATGACGATTGCCGTCACACCGCGAAAGGAAATCGAGACAATCGCAAGCATAGATTCCGTTGCCAAGCCTGCGGCTATGCAAGGAATGATGACCGGATCGGCGCGATGAATCTTTGTCAGAAGGGAACAGAGTACCTTCTTCCAGATGCAGGCTCAACATGACTGGGCTTGCAGGGTAGCTGTCAGTCTGCCCATCGGTAAGCGAAAGCTTGCCTGAGGATGTAACACCACGTTCTTAGGAACGCGAAAAGATCGGAGTCGCCATGACGTTCGTACGATAGGGTAGTTGCAAGCTCCCACTTCAAATGATAGTTAAGTGGGGGTCATTGACCCGACATTTATCTACCCTATAAAAAAAGAAAGAGTTACCTTGAAGCCATTAGTTCCGCTGGCTTCAGGGTAACCCTCCGTTTGTTAACCTACTTACTCTGTTGCTCCAACATTCTCAATAAAATGATTACTGCTTCCGCTCTGGTCGCTTTTGCATCGGAATTGAATTTATTTGCTCCTGTGCCTTCTATAATGCCAAGCTTCTTCATTGCTGCTACTGTGCCTTTCGCCCATGACGAGATGTCGTTGTCGTCTGCAAAGCCGGTTGCGGCATCAGATTCGACTGCAAGTCGGAGTACCCTACCGATCATTACCGCCACCTCGGCGCGTGTAATCTCGGAATCGGGGTGGAATGAACCGTCCGCATAGCCTGTTATTAGGCCTGCTTGCACCGCTTGCGCCACCGCTGTCTGCGCCCAAGCTCCGATCTTCGACGTGTCTGTGAACGTCAATGTCGTTCCTTCTCCTTGCGCCCCCAGTGCATTCATTAACATAACAACAAATTCAGCGCGCGTCACCGTCTGATTCGGCTTAAACGTTCCGTCACGATACCCATTGACGATTCCTTCACTCACTGCTTGCTGGATCATACTCTCTGCCCAATGTCCCGTAGTATCGCTAAAGTTAAGCTTTACTTCGTAGGATTTGCTTACAGCCAACACCGCATATTTTGTAAAGTGATTTACCTCTACTGAAATTTGATTGCCGCTAACCACGCCCCCGACTTCCACCCATTCCTTCTTCACTTCGTCATAGAAAAATATTGCAGCTCTTTGGTCGTTCTTAAGACTTGATGGATTAAAATTAAAGGTTAGCGTTACCGGTTTGCTGAAGTTCTCTGAGAAATTTTTCAATATCTCATAGACCGGGCTGGCTAGTAACTCTTTTTTCGTTAGAAGGTGTTGAGTGTCCAGCAATTGTTCAATCGTTAATTTCAATTCTTTGTCTGTTGCATTTGCCGGTACATCGATTTTAATCGATTCCCCCAAACTAACTTCGCCCGCCTTACCCACAGGAAGCAATAATTCACCATTCTCTGAGATTACTTTGTTATCAGTCGGTGGTGTTGGATCCAGTGCTGGTGGTGTCGGTGCAACTGCCGCCGCTCGTGTCACCGTCACCGTGTACGTCTTCGTCGTTGTGCCGTCCTCTGCCGTCACCACCGTCGTGATCGTGTTGCTCCCGACACTCAAGCTAATGTCTCCCGATGCTGCTCCGCTCGCAACGGCTATGCCGTTCACCGTCACTGTCGCGCCCGCGTCCGATACCGTCGGTGTTGCGGTGATGCTGCTCACGCCATTAGCCACGCTCGCCGTGTAGCTTGTCGTGCCAGATGCAAACACCGGGCTCAGCGTTCCGCTCGATAACGACAAGCCGCTTAAGTCAGCGTTGCTGCTTAGCGCTGCCGCCGCTCGTGTCACTTCCACTGTGTACGTCTTCGTTGTCGTGCCATCCTCTGCCGTTACCACCGTCGTGATCGTGTTGCTTCCCACGCTCAAGCTAATGTCTCCCGATGCTGCTCCACTCGCAACGGCTATGCCGTTCACCGTCACTGTCGCGCCGGCGTCCGATACCGTCGGTGTTGCCGTGATGCTGCTCACGCCATTAGCCACGCTCGCCGTGTAGCTTGTCGTGCCAGATGCAAACACCGGACTCAGCGTTCCACTCGACAGACTCAACCCGCCTAAGTCAGCGTTGTTACTTAACGCTGCCGCCGCTCGTGTCACCGTCACCGTGTACGTCTTCGTCGTTGTGCCATCCTCTGCCGTCACCACCGTCGTGATCGTGTTGCTCCCCACGCTCAAGCTAATGTCTCCCGATGCTGCTCCGCTCGCAACGGCTATGCCGTTCACCTTCACCGTCGCGCCGGCGTCCGATACCGTCGGTGTTGCCGTGATGCTGCTCACGCCATTAGCCACGCTCGCCGTGTAGCTTGTCGTGCCAGACGCAAACACCGGGCTCAGCGTTCCGCTCGATAACGACAAGCCGCTCAAGTCAGCGTTACTGCTTAGCGCTGCCGCCGCTCGTGTCACCGTCACCGTGTACGTCTTCGTTGTCGTGCCGTCCTCTGCCGTCACCACCGTCGTGATCGTGTTGCTTCCCACGATCAAGCTAATGTCTCCCGATGCTGCTCCGCTCGCAACTGCTATGCCGTTCACCTTCACCGTCGCATTGCTGTCCGACACCGTCGGTGTTACCACAATGCTGCTCACGCCATTAGCCACGCTCGCCGTGTAGCTTATCGTGCCAGACGCAAACACCGGACTCAGCGTTCCGCTCGATAACGACAAGCCGCTTAAGTCAGCGTTGCTGCTTAACGCTGCCGCCGCTCGTGTCACTGCCACTGTGTACGTCTTCGTTGTTGTGCCATCCTCTGCCGTCACCACCGTCGTGATCGTGTTGCTCCCCACGTTCAAGTTAATCGTTCCAGACGTTGCTCCGCTCGCAACGGCTATGCCGTTCACCTTCACCGTCGCATTGCTGTCCGACACCGTCGGTGTTACCACAATGCTACTCACGCCATTAGCCACGCTCGCCGTGTAGCTTGTCGTGCCAGACGCAAACACCGGGCTCAGCGTTCCGCTCGATAACGACAAGCCGCTCAAGTCAGCGTTACTGCTTAGCGCTGCCGCCGCTCGTGTCACCGTCACGGTGTACGTCTTCGTTGTCGTGCCATCCTCTGCCGTTACCACCGTCGTGATCGTGTTGCTTCCCACGATCAAGCTAATGTCTCCCGATGCTGCTCCGCTCGCAACTGCTATGCCGTTCACCGTCACCGTCGCGCCGGCGTCCGATACCGTCGGTGTTGCCGTGATACTGCTCACGCCATTAGCCACGCTCGCCGTGTAGCTTATCGTGTCAGACGCAAACACCGGGCTCAGCGTTCCGCTCGATAACGACAAGCCGCTTAAGTCAGCGTTGCTGCTTAGCGCTGCCGCCGCTCGTGTCACCGTCAATGTGTATGTGTTCTTCGACGTGCCGTCCTCCGCTGTCACAAGTATCGTGATCGTGTTGCTACCCACATTCAGGGTAATCGAACCCGATGCACTGCCGCTTGCCACCACCGTACCATTTACTGTTAGCGTTGCCTTGCTATCTCTCGCCGTCGGTGTAACCGTGATGCTGCTCACGCTGTTCGCCACGTCAGCAAAGTATTTCGTATAGTTCGTTGGGTCTTCCATAGGTGTGCCGCTTGATAACGTCAAACCGTTGTGTTTTAAAACCGAGTCATTGCCAGGCAAACGCGTCACCGTCACCGTGTACGTCTTCGTCGTACCGTCCTGCGCTGTCACCAGTACTGTGATCGTATTACTGCCCAAGTTCAAATTTACCGGGGACTGGCTGCCACTTGTCACTACCGTCCCGTTAACCTCCACCGTCGCCAAGATGTCAGACAATACCGGCTTTACCAGGAGACTAGTCACACCATATAAGTTGCCTAACGCATAGCTGATGTTGCCAGGTTCAAAATTAATGTTATAAGGAATAACACCATTCTCTTGGTAAAAAGTCAAATCACTCAAATCCGCATTGCTGCTTAGCGCTGCCGCCGCTCGTGTCACCGTCACCGTGTACGTCTTCGTCGTTGTGCCATCTTCTGCCGTCACCACCGTCGTGATGGTGTTGCTTCCCTCGCTCAAGCTAATGTCTCCCGATGCTGCTCCGCTCGCAACGGCTATGCCGTTCACCGTCACCGTCGCGCCGGCGTCCGATACCGTCGGTGTTGCGGTGATACTGCTCACGCCATTAGCCACACTCGCCGTGTAGCTTGTCGTGCCGGACGCAAACGCCGGACTCAGCGTTCCGCTCGATAACGTCAAACCGCTTAAGTCAGCATCGCTGCTTAGCGCTGCCTCCGATTGTATAATGACTCCATTTTCCCCCACCACGATAGAAGTACCGCTGGAGGAGATGACACCTATAAGTGAATCGAAGATTCCTGACGAGCGACTCGTCCACGTTATCCCGTCGCTGGAGGTCAATATCTTACCACTGTCCCCCACCGCTATATACGTACCATCGTCGTATGTGACACCTTGAAGATGAGTCCAGATTCCCGACGTGCGGCTTGTCCAAGTCACCCCATCGCCGGAGGTCAATATCTTTCCTGCTGCCCCTACCGCTACATACATGTTGGTACCGTTGCTGACGACACTAAGAAGACCAGCTGTATGTGACGGGGATGATTGATCCGTCCAAGTCACTGCATCACTGGAAGTCAGAATCGTGCCATCCACTCCCACCGCTACGAACTTACCATTGCCGTACGTGACAGCACGAAGTTCATTCGTGGTGCCTGATGTGCGAACCATCCAGGTCGCTCCATCATCGGAACTCACGATCGTTCCACTATCCCCCACCGCCACGAATTGATCAGCACCATAGCTAATGCCTCTTAACGTCTCCACAGTACCCGATCGAGACGTGTCTGTCCAAGTCACTCCATCACTTGAATTCAACACTTTGCTAGAGTAGCCCACCGCTACAAACTGATTATCGCCATAGGTGACGGCATTAAGTTGATTAGAACCTGCCCTGCGGATTGTCCAGAATGCTCCGTCATTGGAAGTCACTATCGTATCTTCTACCCCAACAGCCACATACATACTGTTGCCATAGCTCACACTACGCAGATTCTTCGGGGTACCCGATGAATGACTCGTCCAACTGACTCCATCAGATGAGCTCAATAGCAATCCACTTTCCCCCACTGCTACGAACCTATCGTCGCCGTAGGTCACGCCATTCAGTTGATTCGTGGTATTGGACGCCCTGCTCGTCCAACTTCCCCCATCATCGGATGTCAATATCATTCCATTCTTTCCGACCACTACGAACGTACTATTCCCATAGCTAACCCCATATAGAAAATTCGTGTTACCCGACACGCGAGTCGTCCAGCTCAATCCATCTATGGATGTCTGTATGATTCCATTGAACCCTACCGCTATGAACATCCCATTGTCATAGAAAACATCCGTGAGATGACCACTTTCCGGAGAGCCATTCACCCAGGTCGATCCGTCACTCGAGGTCAGTATCGTCCCACTATTCCCCACCGTCACATACTTCCCATTGCCGTAGCTCACGCTATTCAGATGAGCTACCGTGTTCGATGTCTCGCTCGTCCAACTGACGCCATCACTCGAGGTCAGTATCGTCCCGCTATTCCCCACCACCACGAACTGGCCATTGTCATAGGTGATCCCAATAAGATAATTCCAGGTACCCGACGAACGTCTCGTCCAACTTATCCCATCACTAGAGCTCAATATCTCTCCAGATATCCCCACCGCCACGTAATTACCACTGCCGTAGCTGATGTAATATAAGTGGGCTGTTGTTCCCGAAGTGCGGTTCGTCCAGCTAACACCGTCACTGGAAGTCACAATCGTTCCGTTGTTCCCCACTGCCACATACATGTCGTTCCCGTAGCCGACGGCATTCAGATTCTGACTTGTGGGCAGCGGACTTCGAATATTCCACTGATCATAAGAAGCTGCCGAAGCCAACGCAGGAATCATGCCTACCAAAATGAATAATAAGGTTAATAGGAAAAAAAATCGTCTAATCATAGTTATTCCACTCACCTATTCCTAATTAATATTGAGCTTACTTAAAAAAGTATAACAATGACAAGGAATTGAATTCTTAACGAATTCTTAACGGAATTCAAAATGTATATCTGTGCTACACTTTCATCTGGCAACCTGATATATTTTAATAAAAAGTGACAACTATGGAGAGTGACCTACCTTTGATGAATTCAGACAAAATTCTAATCGTTGACGACGAACCCGAAATCCGTCAACTCATCCGCATTCACGTCGAACATGCTGGAATGGAAGCCTTCGAAGCTGAATCAGGACATGAAGCAATAGCGCAACTAAAGGGAACTCACTTTAGCTTGATGATTCTCGATCTGATGATGGATGACCGAAACGGATTCGAGGTCTTACACTATCTACGAGAGAATGAATTGGAGCTACTAGTCATCGTGCTTAGTGCCAGAAGAAACGAAGAAGACAAGATCACCGCTCTCGGTCTTGGCGCAGTAGATTTCGTTACAAAACCCTTTAGCCCACTGGAGCTTATTGCCCGTTTACAAACCAATCTCAGACGACTACGTCCCAAAGCTCATCTCAATACCGCTGTGATTCAACTGAATAATTTGAAGCTCGATGTTGACAATCTACTCCTTATTAATCATGGAAAAAGCTTTACCTTGACCCAGACGGAGTGCGAACTCCTTCAATTGTTTATGAGAAATCCTGATCGTGTACTAACCAAAAGAGAAATCTATCAGCAAATTTGGAATCACGAAAATTATGATGATAACACGTTAAGCGTTTTTATGAATCGGCTACGCAAAAAGATAGAACCTCTCCCCTCTTCTCCTCACTATATTCATACTATTCGAAGTGTAGGTTATCGTTTTTCGGGAGATGGACTATGAAACTTCGTACAAAAATGTGGATTTTCGTCATTTTCAGTTACGTAATAAGCTTGGTTGTATTCCTCATTCTCATCAGAACAATAGCGAATGTCGCTAATGATGGATATTCCTTGCATATTCTGGACAATATTGCACATTCCGCACTGGAATCCGCGCAGGAGCAGCAAGTATTCAGTGAGCATGGAATTGAATCAGCTTTAACGCCTTTTTCAAAGGAGCATCCGAAAATCCGTTTTGAATGGATCGCCTCTGATGGCACAGCGATATACGACTCTTCCGGCATCATGAACCATTATCAATTTAAAGAACTGTTCGATCGATTTCTCGACATGAGGTATACACTATCAACCGACGGAAATCAGGTTTCACTGGCCTATGCATCAGAACAGAATGGAGAAACCTATTATTTAATAATGGGATTGCCTACCGATGCGTTAAAGCCAGGCCAAATGTATTTCTACGTTCGTTCCTTCTCCGTATATTTTATTTTTGCATTACCTATATTGGTCGCATTTTTAATACCATACATACTATCTTCATGGTATTTTCACTCTATTAATCGACGTATCCGCAAGTTAAATATGGCGTTGAATCAAGTTAATATCCAAACGAATGTAATGGAACTGAAGGATAACTCCAAGGATGAAATCGGCCATCTCACTCGGCATTATAATGACATGACTCGAAGAATACGAACGCAAGTCAATCAAATCGAACAATTGGAGAATAATCGCAAGCTCTTGCTGTCTAATTTATCCCACGATTTGCGAACACCTTTAACTATGATGCTTGGCTATGCTGAGTTGATTCGAACTGGCCATTACAAAGATGAGAAGGATCTGCAAACCAGCGCCAAAATCATTCTTCAACGCTCCCGATACATGGCCAAACTTCTTGATCAAATACTCGACGTTTCACGACAAGAAACCGATAAGCTGGAAATCCATTTCTCCTCCTATAACTTATCCGAGCTTATTCGAAAAATTGCTTCTGATTACCTTTTTGTTATTGATGAACAGGAATTGTTATTTGAGGTAGCCTTACCGGAAATGGAGGTTTTTGCATGGATTGATGCTTCATTAATCGAAAGAATGCTCCGTAACTTGCTAGATAATTCCATTCGTTATGGGAAGGATGGACACTTTCTCCACATCGAGCTGATTGAGGAAGAACAAACTGTGTGTATTGTAGTGAAGGATAAAGGTGCAGGAATTCCTCCAGCAGAACAGGAGCGAATCTTTGAACGGTTCTATCGTGTAGATCGGGGAAGAAAGGGTGAAGGCCTTGGCATCGGACTATCTATCGTAAAGGATATAGTCGAAGCGCATCAAGGCAATATTCAACTGACCAGTATCCCCTACGAGGAGACTACATTTCTCATTAAGCTGCCGAAGAACTAGATGAATCCTTAACAAACAGAGCCCATTACTGCTTCTTATGCAGTAATGGGCTCTGTTTGTTGTGCAAAGTGACATTTATTTTCTCGAGCATCACGGTTATTTATCAACTCTGTGTAATAATACGACCGACTCCACATGACTAGTATGGGGTTAGCGAATTGACTTTATGTCGGTAGAATCAAGTTTGATGCAAGACTTTCACACTCGCTTCGCTTGATTTATCATGCTTTTCATTATCAAAAATTTATCAGCAGTTTAGCACCCTGCACTACCTGTTTAATTGTTGTTGTAAAACCATTGCTCGACCAATTCTCTCCTCTAGGAGCAGATCCCATGTATCTAGACATTTATTAAAAATGAGTGAATCATGGTCCTTGGATTGCTCATATAGTCTGATAAGCAGCTCGATAGCCTCTTCTATGTCATGACTAAACCGATATGAGAAATCTTTCCCCTTATTCTTATGGTTTACAAATGCATCAAACAAGTTAAAGATGATCTCTGAAAAACCGAGTAAATTCCCCTCATACTCTTTAAGCCTGTGTACTATCATTGATGAATCAGTAAATGCATCCGATCTAAGATACTGCTGAATTAACTTGATATTTGATGAATGGTTCATAATATCGAATCTAAACATTCCTGATAGTTCTTCGGAAAGCTGCTCGCCGTCACTTTCAATTAATTGAGACAATAAAACATTGCATTTCTCCAATGTCTCAGAACTCTCCAAATGCTCTATTGAGAATTGAACGATACCCTTTTTCTGATCAATTGTTCCCGACAAACATTTCTGAAGTTCCTCTTCAAAAAAACAATACAACACCCAGAAGCCTGTTACAAATTCAGCACCCTGACTGACAATTTCAGCATCGTCAGACTCAAGCATTGAATGAATAATAGTTGCAATTGTTGAGAAATGTGTCCTTATGGTATGGGATATAAAACGCAATCCATACCTTGACATAACTACTCTCAAATCACCCTCAACGGCCTTTTTAAACCATCGAACAGCTAAGTCTCTATCTAAATTTAGTACTGGTAACAATGTACATAAAGCAGCCATTCTAACAACAATGTGCTGATCAGTCACTAAGGAAGCAATTGTTTTTTCAAAAAACTTTAATAACGTTCCATTATTCCATAAAACATTAGCAATAGCTTGAGCGGCTGTTACTCTAACACAACTAAGACCACTTGTAAATATATCTTCAATCTTAGCGTTTGATAAGATACCATCCCATTTAGAGTCATGTACGTTCAATTCATTGGGTAACGGATCTTTATGAAATATAGCAAGCTCAGATAACTTATTTAGAATCCTTTCAGGCCAGTCGTCTTCATTTCTCTCCATAATTAGCCTACAAAATGAGATCGATACATTATTATCTTCAAAGTTCTGATACTTTTCAATAAATGCTATTACATTTTCAATAGGAGCAGCTCTCCATAATTCGCTACCTTCCCCTTGATTTTCAGAATTATTTTGGGTCAATTGTGCGGCAATTAGAATTGCTGAAATATATTGAGGATGCACACGATCTGGGAATTGAAGAGCAAGATTTACAAATCGAGTCGGATTTGCTTTAGATGCCTTTTCTAGACTACTTGAGAACTGCCAAATAGAAGACTCAAGCCACCCTCCGTCTCTGTGTGTATTTCTCCGCGAAAAATGACTATCATATGGTATTTTGTCATTTGAGATAATTTGTAACCATGCTCTGTCACTTATACGATCTAAGTTTTTATCTAAAGCAGACCCAACAATACCTCCCGAAACTCCAGTTCTACCCATTAATTCCACATCTGTTCTATCACTGAGTCTTCGCTTTAAAACTGATAACAATTCTTTTGTATTTGTGGACATGCGTTCCATTGACAATTTAGAGATTAATAAATACTGTGGTACTCCCCAATAAGTATAATAGTTACATCCTTCACTTTTTCTACGATAAGGTAGAACTCTTCTCGCTTTATCCAATTCATTTCGTTCATGAAAGTGAGTTACTAATTGTTCTAAATTCATCCCGAATAAATTGATACTCTGGGTAATTCAATTTCTTTCTCAATAGTTTTTGTAAGTAATAAAACTTCAAAGGCTTTCTTGAATTAACCTTACCTATTGATCTGAAGTTATCAATAAATTTAAAGAAGTTAATTGGCCACTTTGAAAAGATAAAGATAGCCTTTTCGACATTATTATTGAATCTTTGATTATCTTCGTGTAGTCCAACAAATTGTTCAGCAACAATTTTAAAATAACTCCACTGACTCATCACGCTAGCTAAAAATAACACATTTAAAAATGACATCGAATTCAAGACCTTAAGTTTGTCTGGTAGATCAATCTCCCTGTAAAACCTCTTATATAAATAAGCACTGAAGTCAGTTGATTCCGCATGTATCACTTCTGATTTTCCAAAAGAAAACCCACATTTGCAAACTAGTAATTCTTTTCTATACGGGTCGATTTTCTCACCACAATTATCACATTTTTCCACCAATAAACAATTATGGAGAGGGCAAATAACGAAGAACGACATCTCCCATATATCCCTATGATAGGGCTTTTCCCCAAGACACCTCGGGCAAATTCTTTGTACAAGAGTACATGCAGCATATCTCCAGAAATGATGTCTAATACTCGCGGGTAATTCATTATAAGAGTGCTCAATCTGATGAAAAAGTATTTTACTATCAAGTTCACGTCCAACATAGGAAATCAGAATGGTTAAATTAAGATCATCATCTGGCATGAGCATGTTCTTAGGATTATTGTATATCATTATACCCGAGCTCCTATACAGCACCTTTGGATCTGACAAATAGTTTTCATTAGATACCCTAGTTATAAAACCTCTCATACTTTCATCGTCAAACATCCGAGGCCTTATGGTTAAATGTTCCATTATTCCTCCATTAGCATTCATAAAACATCATATATAGACACAATCCATTATCTGATATTTAGCATATTATCATTTGACTAATTCGAACCGACTCTTATATAATTGATCAACAAAAGCCAGTAGAATCAAGCTTTTAAAGCTACTGGCTTCTGTTTATTGATATCAAACATGTACCATAAAAAAGTCATCTATAAGTACAATCGCTATCATTTATAGACATTACTCACACTGTATTTACTGGGGTCATTTCAGTGGATAATCATCATCTAAACCTTATAAGCCCGCATCGCCTTGCGCAGCTCTTTAAACGTCGGCCGTTTGCCGTACATCAGGACGCCGGTGCGATAGATTTTCGCTCCCAGCCAGCCGAAGATGTAGATCGATACGAACAAAATGCCCAAGGACAGCAGCACCTGCCATACTGGCGGGTTCGTCAGTCCAATTCGCAGCATCATGACGAATGGCGAGAAAAACGGCACAAAGGAAGCGACTTTCACCAGCATGGTGTCCGGATTTGAAATGCTGAACGTGCTAATGTAGAAGCCTGCCAGCGATAAAATCGTAATCGGCATAACCGCCTGGGCCAAATCCTCCGTCCGGCTCACAATGGAGCCAATCGCCGCATATAGCATGGCATAAAGGAAATAGCCTGCCAAGTAGTAGATGACCGCATACACAATCAGCGACGGATTAATTTGATTGAAATCAATATTCCAATTCATAAACGCATCTTTATTTTGCGGCATCGATAAATTAATGATCATCACGGCTCCATACAGCACCAGCTGGAACAAGCCAACAAGGAACATTCCGAACACCTTTCCAAACATTTGCGTCAGCGGGGATACGCTAGTAATGAGAATTTCCATAACCCGCGAGCCTTTTTCCGATGTAATTTCTGTCGCAATGAGCTGCCCCGTCACCATAATAACAAAGAACAGCATAATGACAATAATCGATACAAGTCCCATATTGACCGCCTGCTGCTCAGGCGACAGCCCTTCGGCATTGGACCCTGCTCCCGCTTCCGCAGCAATTTGCATCGTCTCAATCGAAACCGGCGCGAACAGCTGCACCTTCTGCTCCTCGCTCAGCCCGGCTTCCTTGAAAATCATTTCGGTGCGTATGTTTTGCAGCGCCCCCTGCAGCGAACGTGTTGTGGATTCATCCAGCAGCTTCTCGGATTTATACGTTACAGCTGGCAGGCCGTTTGCCTGAACGTCGCCAAAGGTCAAATACCCTTTAATTTTCTGATCGATAATGCCCTGCTTAAGTGCTTGCTCATTGCCCGCATCACTACCCGTATCCGCAAAATCAACCAGTATCACATTCGGCTGCTCCTGCTGCGTGTAGTAGACTTTGAGCTGCTCGGCAAGCTTAGTTCCCTCGGCCGCGCTGCCCGCTTCCGACTGAATATAGCCGATGGAGGCCGTTTTTACACTGTCATTGTTAAACAGAGAAATCAGATAAGGCAAATTAGTACCAATCGTAATAATGATTGCGAAAATCAATGTCATAACTAGAAAGGATTTTGTCCGAAACTTATTGCGAACAGTAAAGCTGACGACTGTCCAAAAATTACTCATGCTTTTCACCCACCAATTTTATAAAGATTTCGTTTAAGGTTGGCTCCATAATCTCAAAGCGCCGAACTTCCGTCTGCTCCATCGCATGGCGTAAAATAAGCCCGCCCGCCGCTTCGTTCTCAATTCGAAGCTCGTATCCCGATTCATTGCGCTGCACATTCGTTACGCCTTTCAGCGTCTCCAGCCCCTTCACGGTGCGCTCGGTTCCCAGCATGACGCGCTCGCGTGGATACTGCCCCTTGAGTTCCTTAAGATTGCCTTGCAGTACCGCGTTCGAGCGGTGCATGATCGTAATATTGCGGCACAGCTCCTCCACATGCTCCATGCGGTGTGTCGAGAACAGCATAGTCGTTCCTTCTTCACGCAGCTCCTTCACCGCCGCCTTCAGCAGCTCCACGTTCACGGGATCAAGCCCGCTAAAGGCTTCATCCAAAATGACGATTTTCGGCTTATGGATGACCGAGGCAATGAACTGAATTTTTTGCTGGTTGCCCTTTGACAGCTCCTCCAGCTTCTTATTGTAATATTCCGGCACTCCGAATTTTTCCAGCCAATACTTTAGGCTTTGATCGGCATCCCGCTTCGACATCCCCCGCAGCTTCGCCAAATACAGCAGCTGGTCACTTACACGAACACGCGGATACATGCCCCGCTCCTCCGGCAAATAACCGAGCATTTGCAGCTGATTATGGCTGTAAGGCTTGCCGTTATATAAAATTTGGCCCCCATCGGGAAAAATAAGTCCCAGCACCATTCGCATCGTCGTCGTTTTGCCTGCGCCATTCGCACCTAGCAGGCCGTAGATTTCGCCTTCTCCTACTTCTAGACTAATGCCATTTACGGCTGTTTTATCGCCATATTGCTTATAAATTTGTTCGATTTTTAATGGGTTCATCGTCGTATCCTCCTCGTTATTATGCTCTAATATGCTGTCTGTCTTGTTCAATTAATACGGCCAAAATATCATCAAGGTCGAGCGTCTGCCGCCCCATGATCTCGATGCTCGCCTGCTCAAGCCAGCGCTCGGTTTCCAGTGCCTGCCGCGTAATGATTCGCATATTTCCGCCGCCTGCATCCTCCATTATGCAATCGCCGGGGATACTCTTGACATCAATACCATCAAGCTCGCTGCCACTCACATAAAACATATGCCAGCTGCTGAGCAGCTCATCCTTCTCGTACATGCCCAGTATGCGGCCCTGCGACATAAAGACGATATAATCCGCGAGACGCTTTACCTCATCCACAATGTGGGAGGCCATAAGAATCGTGCGCTCTCCATCATTCATATAATTGTGCAAAAAGCTCATCATGCTGCGCCAAGCAAGCGGATCGAAGCCAGAGGATGGCTCGTCAAGGAGCAGCAGCTCGGGGCGATGGGCAAGCACAAGCGCGAATTCATATTTGCGCCTCGTCCCTTTGGACATTTTGCCAAGCTTAATGCTGTCATCTACCTCGAATATCCGTAAAATTTCACGATACAGGTTCACATCCCAATTCGGATACCATTTTCGCACAAAGTCCGTCTTGTCCGAGGCTCTCAGCCTATTCTCATGGCTGCCAAACAGCTCAGGCACATAGCCGATTTTGTTCTTCCAGCCAGTATCTTTATGGTCTGCGATGGAATGGCCAAGCATGCTAAGCTCGCCTTTATCCGGCTTGATCAGACCCAGCAGCATTCGGAAGGTCGAGCTTTTGCCCGAGCCATTCGGACCGACAATTGCGGTGACGCAGCCCTTCGGCACTTCCAATGAATAAGGTCCCAGCTGGAACCGCTCATGCCGCAGCTCTACTTCGTGTATTCGAATAGCAATATCGTTGCTCATGACTTGCCCTCCCTCTAAGCATGATCCTTAAAATGCTTCTCCAGCTGCTCGCGAAAAATCCGTTCCAGTTCCTCGCGAGAGCACTTCACTCGCTGTCCCGCTGTAATGGCCGTCTCGAATGCTTCAACGACAGCATTTAGCCGATAGCGGTCACGATCACCCTGCTCAACCGCAGCAACGTAGGTTCCCGTTCCCTGTCTCGTTCGCAGCAGCCCTTCCGACTCCAGATCCTGATAAACCCTACGAACGGTAATGACACTGCATTTCAACGATTGCGCGAACTCCCGAATAGACGGAAGCAGCGTTCCCTCGGCCACTTGTCCACTAACAATCAGCGCTTTCAGCTGTACTTCTATTTGGTAATAAAGCGGTTCTGCGCTTTGCTCATTAATTTGAATCGGCAGCCACACGGCTTCACCTTCTTTGCTTGATTACTGAATGTCTTGGTTTAAAAGCTTCGTGTTTCCAAACGGCGTTTAAGACTCATATAGCTGACGGCAATTCCAACAATACTTATCAATAGTCCGATTAACAAATACCACCACTCGCCATTTTCCATTCCTCTTAACAAGCTTTGGACAATCGAAATATCATTGACACTAAGCAAGAAGGTAAGCAGCAGATAAAAAATGCAGTATAAGAAACAAACGATCATATACGTTTTTCCGCTGTAGCCGTATTCCCAAATGGCATAGGTTGCTGCCATGCCAAGTGAATATAGAAACCAGAATAGTCCGAATAAAATATAAGCGCCTGGAGAAATCGTCTCTTTCATCCCATCGACCAAAAAATACTGAAGGAGGAAAAAAATAATCTGCATAGGAAGCAGTATAACAACGATTTGCATCAGCCTTCCCCAAATCAACTGAGGCAGCGGTATCGGCAATATGCGCCATTCAGCCAGCTTCCCGCTAAAGGTATCATTACGCCAATAGAACATATTCGTATGGCTTAGCACAAAGCCTAGACAAGGAAGCGTCGTGAGAAAAACAAAATCAATGGCCCAATACTCAGCTGCCAAAACCAGCGGCTCATCTAGACGGAAGAGCATACCTCCGATAATTGCCATATATAAAGCTAAAAAGAGCGAGCCTAGAAAACCCCAACGAGTCTTCCGCAATTCGTAGATTAAAATATGACATGCCCCTTGCCACATACTCACAAGTTTTCCTCCTGTCACTCTGTATACTGTATATATCTTTATACACAGTATAAACACACCTCTTTTCGTTGTCAATCCATCGACAGCAAATTTTTATAAACCTGCTTCACCCAGACCATCCAGCAGCGGCAAAACAAAAAAAAGCCTTGTCCATGAGCTTATTAGGCTCTGGCCAAGGCTTTGCTTCTTTCAATTTATATGTTGTTGATTTAGAAACGTGCTGCCGCTGCTTTCGCTTCTTCAATTGCATGCGCTACAATCGCTTCCGCTTCATTTGGCATCTGGTTGTGGCCTTCTGCAATAACGATTTCGAAATTCGTTACGCCGAAAAACTGCATAATATTGCGGACATAATTGAGGGACATTTCAGCTGCCGCTGCTGGACCTTCGGAGTATACGCCGCCTCTTGCATTGAGCAGAGCAACCTTTTTATCAGGAATAAGACCAACTGGGCCTTGCTCGGTATATTTAAATGTTTTGCCTGCTTGGTAAATGTAGTCAATATAAGTGTGCAGCACAGCAGGAATCGTCAAATTCCACAGTGGGAAACCGAAAACAACTTTGTCCGCCGCAAGAAATTGATCGATATATTTGCCGGAAACGTCAACCGCTACTTGCTCTTCAGGTGTCAGCTCATAGCCGCGTGGCGCTTTGAAATTGCCGTTAATCATATTGGCATTCATATACGGAAGCTCTTCTTGGAACAAATCCAGCTCCGTAACGACATCATTCGGATGTGTTTCTTTATAAGAATCGAGAAAAGCTTGATAAAGCTTTACGCTAACCGCTTGGTCTAATCCACGATCATTTGCTTTTACAAAAAGTACAGTACTCATAATAAATATTCCCTCCGTAAAAAAGCGCTCTATGCGGGCAGCTTCTCTATTGTGTATTTGTGATAAGCTTTATTTTACAAGCCTTCTGCTCACAAAACATCGGCCAATAGCATGAAAGTCGCCAGCTTGGAGGCGCGGAGGGCTTAGGTCTAGCCTTACGCCTCTGGGCCCAAATAATGAATGCCGCGCAGCGCAGCTTGTGTTCGATCGGTTACATCAAGCTTGCTAAGAATGCTGCTGACATGCGTTTTCACTGTTTTCTCAGCAACGACTAATGCCCGGGCAATATCTTTATTGCTGCTTCCTCTCATCAATTGCCTAAGCACCTCCATTTCACGGGGTGTCAGCGAAGCGAAAGCTATTTGATCTGACTTGGAGCGTGATGAATCGCGTTCCGACTCTACCTGCGGGGGCGAATGAAATAAGCGATCCTCTGTCCCATCGAGCCGGGAAGAGGCTGCTCCCGTACCGATTAACACACTGGTAATATCGGGATGCAGCTGAATATTGCCTTTATAAGCGCTGCGTATCGCCTCCGCCAGTTGATCCGGTGCGACATCCTTCAGCATGTAGCCAATCGCCCCCGTCTGCAGAGCAGGTACAATGTGGCTGCGGTCTGCGAAGCTGGTCAGCACCAGCACTTTTATCGCTGGATGCTGCTCGGCAATGATTCGGCTTGCCTCTATGCCGTCCATGACAGGCATTTGCAAATCCATCAAGATCATATCCGGCTGCAGCTCGGCCGCTTTCTCCACCGCTTCCTGTCCATTGGCTGCCTCCCCGACAATTTCGAAATCCGGCTGCAAGCTTAGAAAAAAAGCAATGCCCTTCAAAACAATTTGATGATCGTCAACGAGTAAAAGCTTAATTTTCACCGCTTACCCTCCCTCCTCTACTGCCAGCGGTATACTTGCCCGAATAATGGTTCGCTGCCCCAGCTCGCTATGAATAATAAATTCGCCGCCGAGCGCTTCTGCTCTTTCCCGCATAGACAGCATTCCCATCGTCTGTCCGTGCAGCTCTTTAGGCGAAAAGCCCCGCCCATGATCCTCGATCTCCAGCGATACTGCCCGCTCCGATTTCACCAGTCGAATGTAGGCCTCATTCACGCCTGCATGCTTTCGAATGTTGTTGAGCCCTTCCTGGCCAATTCGCCACAGCCCTTCCTCCAGCGTTCGGGGCAGCTCCTTCAGCCCTTCTGCCTTCGTATGTACGGTAAGCTCCATCCTTTCGCCGTATTGCTTAAGCGCAGGCAGCAGCCCATTCTCCAGGCCAGCGGGATGCAGCTGCCAAATAAGGGTACGCATCTCGCCGAGCGTCTCCTGCGACAAGCTGGCAATTTCCTGAAGCGAGCGCTCGACAATCGGCTCTTTCCCGCCAAGCAGCTTTTCTGCCCCTTTCGCGATAAAGGACATCGAAAATATTTTCTGCATCACCGAATCATGTAAATCCCGTGCCATTCGGATTCGCTCCTCCATGCGGGCAAGCTCCCTACGCTGCTCAATTACTCTCAAATTATCAATGCTGAGCGTCAAATGCTCGCCGAGCGCATACATAAACTCCTCATGATAATGATCGAAATGCCCATTATCCATACTGCTAATGAACAGAACACCATACGGACAGCTTCCCCTTCGCAGCGGAATCGCCACGGCCGATGAGAATGCCTTTAGACCCGTAGCTGTTAGCGGCACAACCGCTTCCTCCTTGCTATCCGCAACAACGACGAGACGATTATGGTGAAACGCTTCGGCAACAAGCCCTCCATTTCCACAATCGAGCTGCTGCCAGCCTTCCCTCGTCTGCCGTCCATCGTAATTGGCACGAAGCGAGAGCTTGTCCTGCTCATAGACGAATAAAGCAATTTGCGGCCAGTCGAACGCTTCAGCGATATGTTCTACCGCTTTAAGTGGAAGCTCGCTAATGTCCTGCACGGCATGAATTCGGGTAATGACGTCGCCAAGCTTTGCATAGAGCAGCGCACTTCGCTCCTGCGCCTGAAATAGGCGGATACGCTTAATCGCTGTTCCTATCTGGTAGGCAACCGCCTGCAGCAGAGCCAACTCCTCATTCGAAAAAAACTCCTTGCCCGCCTGGGCTGCATTCAGCAGTCCAAAGCTCTCCGTGCCTGCTTTCAGCGGCACCGTCGCATGATGCGTCAAGCCGCCTTTATCGCCGGCGTTGTATTCCGCAGCATATACGATTCGCGAGCATTCAATGATGTTGACCGCGCGATTCAGCTTGTTCTGGCGATAGCTTTCGGTGCACCAGCAGCCTTCTCCGCACATCGCGGCATTATCGTTTGCTGCAAGTGTTGAGGGGAGATTTTGCGCGGCCGCACATATGCTGTCTGAATGCTCATCGAGCAAGAAAATCCAGCCTGTTGTAAAGCTCGTGACCTCAAGAAGCTTCACCAGTACCGCATTCAGCATGACCTTCATATCATTCATCGAATTGAGCATTTCGGCAATTTCCTTGAGCGCCGCCAGCTCATCTGCGTGAATTTCTCTGGACAAAGGAAATCCCCCTTTAATACAGCAAAGCCGCGAATCAGCTTCGCGGCTTCCTTGTCGTGATTTTAACCTTATAGACCAAATATAGCATCAATCATCGGCTTCGTGTGGCCGCCCGGATACAATAAATAAAGCAGCACATAAACAATAACTCCCGTAATCGCTGTGAAAAACCAAATGATCGACGTTACGCGTCCCCATTTGCGATGCTTGGCATACTTCTCTTTAAATCCGAGCACCAGCGTCGTAATTCCAAATACCGCTGCAACCGTTGCGAGCGTAATATGGAAAATCAGAAAAATAACATAATAGAGATGCATGCTTTCGGGTCCGCCCCATGTCGTATTGCCGACAACTATTGTTCGTGAGGAGTAAATAATAAAGAAGATGATGGCTGCAATTGCAGCTGCAATCATCACTTTCTTATGCGCCTCAACCTTCCGCTTAATAATCAGTCCCCAACCAATCGCAACCAGTATCGCACTAATAACGATAAACGATGTGCTTATTGTAGGGAGAATAAAATACCAATCCAATGTCGATCCCACCTATATCGGTAAAATAGTAAATCCGCCTATCTATTATGCCGTACCTGTATTGGTATTAGGCAAATCGTCTTCCTTATTCTCACGCTTGTACCAATGAGAGAATATATACGCCAGTATAATGCCGTACATCACCTCTTGCAATAGCTTCATGACGATGCCGCCCAGCTGCTGGTCCTCTACCACTTCCATCAAATTGAAAAATTGAGGACCGTCGAACATCGTAAGCAGCCTTGTCGGATCACCCGATACACAATAACCCATCGCCAGAACCCAAACGTTTGGATCATTATATACCGCATACAAGGGGCTGCTTGCAAATATAATTAAGGCGCACGCGGGAGTCAGCAAAATGCCATTCGCGAAAACATACGCCATCTTCTTCAAATCTGTCAGGCGATTCCATTCCGGCACGGGACATGCAATCTGCCACCACATCATAATCGCAGCAATTAGCATAACAAAATAATAGATACGGTGAATCGTATAGTGAGTCATGACAAAGTCATGTATGCCTGGAACATGGTAAAAAGAAAACAATAGATTAAACAGCAGCAGCGATAAAATAGGATTCATTAAAAAATTGAGCGAACGCCATTTTGTCGAAGCAAACAGCTTGCGCCACATAAATGCAGGGATTGATAAAATAAGCATTGGCGGCACAATGAGATACGAAATCGACATATTGAACATATGGAAGGTGAACATTAAATGTCCCAGGAAATTAAGCGGCCCGCCATTGCACAAATAATAGAGAATAGCTGAAACAACAAACATAAACCGCTGCTTGCCTGTTGCAGACGCCTCAAGCGGTGCGTGCTTCTCCCGCCATGGTCCGTTCAAATAAAAATACAAAATAATAACTGCAATTGTACCAAACATATACCATGGGGTCCACAACTCTTCAAAACTGAAATATTCCAGGCCAAGCATGGCTGCAACCTCCCTTTATCTTCTGCAAAAGAGGAGGGAACCCACCCGGGAACCCTCCTCTGTGCAATTTTAAATCTGTATTACCACCAAACCCAATATTCCGCCATAATGATACACGTGAATGCAATGAATACGCCCATAAGAATGCCGACCGTAGCGAAAACATGGCCGCGGTCTTTCATATGCATCCAGAATGCCATTTGTACGAATACTTGGAGCATAGCGCAACCCATGATAATGATATAGATGAAGCTTTTATTGATTTCGCCAGCCGCTACCGCAGCGAATGCCACGAGTGTTAGCAATATGGAGAAAATGAAAGCAATAATGTGCTTCTTCGGTCCTTCTGAGTTGTGGCGAACTGGACGCTGGTCTTCAGCTGTCGAGTGATTGCTTGCCATTTGGCTAGACCACCTTTCCCATCAAATAAACGACGGTGAAGATAAATACCCAAACTACGTCGATAAAGTGCCAGTACATACCTGCAACGTACACTTTAGGAGCTGTAACAACCGTAAGACCCTTTTTCATCAACTGTCCGATAATGCTGGAAATCCAGAAAATACCGAACGCAACGTGAGCACCGTGGAAACCGACTAGCGTATAGAAGGAAGAACTGAACGCACTTGTCGTAAAGCCATGTCCTTCATGCACGTAGTGGTAAAACTCATAAATTTCGAGTCCAAGGAATCCAAGTCCGAGCACTACGGTTACGATCAACCAGTTGATTAACGCTTTTACATTATGATTATGCAGCGCTTGGATAGCAAATACGCTAGTCAAGCTTGATGTAAGCAAAATAGCAGTTGCTGCTGCAACGAGCGAAAGCTTAAACAGCTCGCTCGGCTGCGGTCCATCCAGCACTTGATGGCGAAGGGCAAGGAACGCCGAGAACAGCGTTCCGAACAAGACCGTTTCACCACCAAGAAATAGCCAGAAGCCTAATACTTTATTGCGGCCCTCAAGAGTGGCTTTCTCGGGCTCATGAGGAAGATGCCCCTCTGCATGTGAATGTGTACTCATGCTTTAACCCCCTTGTCTTCCAACTCTTCCGGCTCAATGTGGAAACCATGATCATCATATACCGAGCGAAGGAACATGCTTCCGAACGTAATCAACAGGCCGAGACCGGCAACATAGAAGCCGATATGCTCTGTAATAAACGTCCAATCCCTCGAATACATCAGGCCAAAGCCTGTAATGAACAAGCCAAGCGACATTGTGAACGGCAGAATAGAAGGAGATGGCATATGGATCGAGCCAATTGGCTCAGCAGGTGTCATGCCTTTGTGTCCATCCATTTTTTCTTTCCAATAAGCATCGTAGCCGCGAACAAGCGGAGTTTGCTTAAAGTTATATTCCGGAGGCGGCGATGGAATTGTCCATTCCAGCGTACGGCCATCCTCCCAAGGATCATCCGCTGCATTTTGTGGTTTTGCATTCGTAATAACTACGTTCAGAATGAACATAATCGTACCAACACCCATCATAATCGCACCGATTGTACTAATCAGGTTCATTTCATTAAATCCAAGGCCGTCCAGGTACGTCCAAATACGACGCGGCATACCGAGCAAACCGAGGAAATGCTGAATAAAGAATGTCAGATGGAAGCCGATGTAGAATATCCAGAACGTCCATTTTCCAAGCGTTTCATTCAGAATGCGACCGAACATTTTAGGCCACCAGTAGTGAAGACCGGAGAAAATACCTAAAATCAGACCGCCGACGATAACGTAGTGGAAATGGGCAACTACGAAATACGTATCGTGATACTGGAAATCCGCTGGCGCAGCTGCAAGCATAACACCTGTAACGCCACCCATAACGAAGGTTGGAATGAATCCAACAGCATACAAGTTAGCGCTCGTAAACTTGATCGAGCCGCCCCACATTGTAAAGATCCAGTTAAAGATTTTGATACCTGTTGGTACCGCAATCAGCATCGTTGCTATTGAGAACAAGGCGTTTGCAACAGGGCCTAGACCCGTCGTAAACATGTGATGCGCCCAAACCATGAAGCCCAAAAAGCCAATCAGAATGGTCGCGAACACCATCGAGCTGTAACCGAACAGGCGTTTACGCGAGAACGTACTGATTACCTCGGAAATAACACCGAAGGCAGGCAGGATGAGGATATATACCTCAGGATGTCCGAAAATCCAGAAGATATGCTCCCAAAGTACAGCGTTACCGCCATTGTTAGGGTCGAAGAAGTTGGCATCGAAAATCCTGTCGAACATAAGCGCTGCCAAGCCTACAGCAAGTGCAGGGAAAGCGAACAAGATAAGCGCCGACGTAATGAACGAAGCCCATGTAAACATCGGCATCCGCATGAAGGTCATGCCTGGCGCACGCATATTAATAATGGTTACCAGGAAGTTAATGCCTCCGATTAGCGTACCAATACCGGCTATCTGGAGACCCAGGACATAATAATCCATCCCATGGCCAGTACTGAACGCCGGCCCCGAAAGTGGTGCATAGGCCGTCCAGCCTGCTGCTGGCGCACCTGTGCTCGTGAACCAGCTGACATTCAATAATACCGCTCCGAAGAAAAACGTCCAGAAGCCTAGTGCATTTACAAACGGAAAGGCAACGTCGCGTGCGCCGATTTGCAGCGGAACGACCGCATTCATTAATGCAAACAGCATCGGCATCGCAGCCAAGAAAATCATCGTCGTACCGTGCATCGTAATCAGCTCATTGTATGTATCCGCACTAACGAAATCATTTAGCGGCTTCCAAAGCTGAATCCGAATGAGAAGTGCTTCCAAACCACCGACCAGAAAGAAAAAACCGCCGGCGATCAAATATAAAATACCGATTTTTTTGTGGTCAACCGTTGTTAACCAGTCCATCAGACCAGAGTAACGCTTAACCGCGTGTCCTTGAGCCAAGTTGGTACCTCCTTTTCATCACCGATGATCTATTTTTCGTAGTCCAATGTTAATTCCGATAAGTATTTCGCAATACCATCAAGCTCTTGCTGCGTCAGATCGATCTTGCCCATCAGATTGCCAGGTTTAATGTCATCTGGATTTTCGATCCAACGATGAAGATTGTCATAAGTGGAAGCTTCATTGGAGTACTTAGGATCGTCTGTATTAATCAGGATACCACCTACGGAATCACGGCTTCCGATACCGGTAAGGTTCGGGTACAATGGTCCGCCTTTGTCGCCAACAGCGTGGCAAACGAGACATTTGCTTTCGAAAGCAGCAGCAACTACCGGATCGCTTGGCATTGCTACTGGTTCTTGAAGCGCGGCTGCCCAACGGTCGAACGATGCATCATCAACCGATTTCACCTTAAAGTCCATCAAGCCATGGGAAGGTCCGCAAAGCTCGGCGCATTTGCCCAAGTAAACGCCTTCTTTTGGTGCCGAGAAGAACATTTTATTTGTAGAACCACCAGGATTAGTGTCGATTTTACCTGCAAGAGAAGGAACCCAGAACGAGTGAAGCACGTCTGCTGTCTTCGCTTCAATTGTAATGATCTTGCCTTTAGGAATAACCAGTTCCTGCGCGGTCTTAATGCCCAGCTCCGGATATTCGAATTCCCACCAATACTGGTGTGAAGTTACGATTACTTTAACCGCATCTGGATCGTTTGAATAATCCTTTGACAGGTTAAACACGGACTGTACAGTAGGTACACCCAAAATAATCAAGAGAATAATAGGAATTACGGTCCAAATAATCTCTAGCTTGTGGCTACCTTCGACCTGCTTGGGAATCGACTTATCCCCCTTGCGTCTGCGAAAACGAACAATGACAAACAAACAAAGCGCGAAGACAATCACAACTACACCGATCATGATTGAAAATGCGAGCTTCATCAATCCGAATTGCTCTTGCGCTACGGGCCCCTGGGGATTCAGCGCGGATAGATCTGCTCGTCCGCATGCTGACAGCACCAATACCATCAAGGCCAGAAGCGGCGTAAGCCGTTTTAAAAACTGCCACCGATTCATCAATAATCAACCCCACTTTTGACGTTTTTGCAGCTGTAAACACCCCGAAATTGTGGCAAACTGCTTGTTTTTAAGCTAATAAAAAATGACAACTTCTGCGACCTTAATACCTTATTAAATATAAAGTTGAAGCCCTTATTTGTCAATGTTCCACAGAGAGTTCACAAATTGTTCGCAAAGCTGTCAAATTCGTTATTTTAAAGCGCTTTTTTCGAGAATCGCGGGCTTTCCGTTCACAAAGTCAAATCTGTATAGCTTTTCCTGTGTATATTTAATCGTTCCCTACAAACCCTATTCTTATTACAGCAGGAATGGAGGACATCCAAATGCCTAAAAATCGAATGCTTAATGCGTTATTATGCGCCGCCCTCCTCGTTAGCTCATCCACTGCCTGCAACTACGAGCAGCGGGTACAAAACAGCGACTACGATTATGGCAGCAGGAAAGCCGGCGATCCAAAAATGCTGGGCAGTAAAATGTATGGAACGACGACGAACAACCCGCATCAGCATGACAATGCTTTTTTTGAATACAGCAATACCCTCTCGAAAAAGGTGACGGATTTAAATGGCGTCGCCTCGGCGAACGTCATGCTGACGGACAAAAACGCTTATGTCGGCATCGTGCTTGATTGGACCGCTGTTGGCACAAGAGGCGCTGGCGGCAATCGGGAGCAGCTGAACGGCGGACAGCCGGAGGACGCCTACAACACGAGCCGTGTCAGCCCGCTTGAGGACAATCGGCTGCTCGTCAGGCCCTATCAGTCGTATTTTTCAGTCAACGACCACAACGAGCTGTCTCCTGAGCTTAAACAGACTATCGCCAATCGTATTCGCGAGCTTGCCCCTATGGTGCAGGAGGTGCACATATCCGCCAATATGGATTTTGTGAACCAAATGAATGATTATGCGGTGGAGTCTTGGGGCGGACGGCCGCTGACCCCGCATGTCGATGCTTTTAATACTTTGGTGAAATATCAATTTATCGGCGGCAAGCAAATGCCTAAGCCTATTCAATCCAAAAAGACACCATAAAGTCGCGCCTCGCCATTGCGTATCAAAAAAACTCTTCTATTATATATGCTGATGCAACGCAACAATGAAGAAAGGGGACCGTTAAGCAGGGTCTCCTTTCTTCTGTTTCAGCATGATGAACAGACATAGCAGCATGGCAGCAAGCGACCAGAACGCCATTGCCCCGTAAAGCTTCGCCCCGCCGTACTGATCAATGAACCATCCTCCGACGGTTGCCGATACTATGCTGGATACCCCAAACAGCAATACCGCCAGCACCGTCTGCCCCGTTGCCTTCCATTCCTCAGGAATAATCGCATACAAATACTGAATCGAAGCCGCATAAAAAAGCACAAAGGATACTCCTTGCAGCAGTTGCAGCCACATGAGCGCAGCAGGATCCGTGACGACAGCAGACAGCGCAAAGCGCAGCGCATAGAAACTAGCGGCAGCAGCGATAACAGCCAGCTCTTTTCCCGGTTTAATAAAATAATGGCTAATGGCAAAAAAGACAACTTCAATAATCGTCATAACGGTCCAGGCTTGCCCGACCAGTTGGACATCACCGCCTAAACTTTTGATGTAGAGGCCGATATAATTATCATTCATCCGGTGCGGCACGGCGAGAAACAGCACAAGCCCGAGAAACCATAGCGTCTGCTTGTCTTTGAAAAACAAGCCGATATCCCTGATTGCAATCGGTTTGGAGGCTGCCGGCACTTCTGCAAGCAGACTGCACAGCAGCAAGGTAATGACCCCATAAACGAGGAATAATACCGCCAAGCTGCCGATGCCATAGTGCTTGCCCGCATAGCCAATGATGGAAGAGGCCATCGCAAAACCAAGCGCGCCATACATCCGAATCGAGCCAAAATTGACCTTGTATTGACGGGACACGCGATAATTGAAGCTTTCAACAAGAGGGTCGGTCGGCATGAAGAAAAAATACATCAAGCTTATCCCTACAAACAACGGCACCAGCTCTGTTGAGCGATAGAGCAGTCCGCCGATTACGACGGATATCGCAATTAGCAGCAGTAAAACCTTTTTGACTACTTTATATTTGTCGCTAATCATGCCCCAGAGCGGCTGAGATACGACGCCTATAAGACTGCCCAGCCCCAGCATTAACCCAATATTCGTCGCACTAATATCGCGTTCAGCCAAATAAATCGGCAGAAAGGAGAGAAATAATGCAAACAGCGAGAAATAGAAGTAATTGTATGCTCGCAAAAATAAAACCTGTCTCATAGCTCGCCCCTTATCGTTATGTATATCCACCTCCGTATATTTTAAAATACATCGTCTGCGTTGAACAGCCGATTTTACAGCATTTATGACACAGCGCCAGTGGCCGCCCGGCCTATTTTTTATTAATTAGCGCTTGCAGCTTATTTATCGCGCTTTGATAATCAGACCTGTCCTTCTCATCGAGAAACAGCTGATCCTGAAGCTGCAGTTGAACCTCAAATTGCTTCATTATTTGAAGAAGCTGCGTTTTGGGATTTTTAGGCTTTACTTGCCCAATGGATTTACTGCTTGTCTGAAGCATGAGTCCTCCCTGATCATCCACCTGTCCCAAAAAAATGTCCTTAAGTTTCATTTGCTGCTCACGCAGCTTTTTGTTCAGCCAATTTTCATCAAGGCCTGCCGCTTTCAGCTCCGGCAGGAGCACCTTTCCATCCATAATAATAGTCTTGGCTTCTGCCTGCTCCGGAACCTGGATGCCTAGCATTTCGGCGGTCAGCGGGTGCTGCTCCTTCTTCAATAGAACGTTGATCTCGCCGCTCTGCTCCATGATCGCAAATTCCACATCCGCTACTTGAAAAACATCCTTTTTGCGCAGCTGCTCCAGCAGCTCATCCAGAGTCAAACGCTCCTTGCTTAAATTTCTCTCCAGCAGCTTTCCTTTTTTAATAAGCACCGTTCCTCTTCCATCTATAAAGTCGCGCAGCTTTTTGCTTTTCATCGTGGCGAACTCAAACCCTACAGACACAATCACCCACACCGACAAAGCGACAATACCTAAATACCAGTCATTATCGAGGTCAAGCGAAATATACGAAGCAATATTCCCCATTGTAATCCCCGTAATATACTCAAATAACGACAGCTGCGAAATTTGCCGTTTGCCCAGCAGCTTGGTCATGACAAACAATATAACGACCGAGGACAACGTTCGCAGCGTAATTTCCAACCAATCCTGCATAAAAGGTTACGCCTCCTGCATTTGTTTGCTCTTACCCGGGTAAGCGGAACAAACTTTCTGAGATTTTGTATTTAAAATATAGGAAAGTATATAATTTCGCCATACTTTCTCTATATTTCTCGGACTGAAACGCCGCGTGCCGCCAGAGGACGGCGACCGCTGTTTCACCTTAAAATAGCGTATCCAGATAGGCAAAAGTCATGCATATAGAGGCATCTTTTTGCCTCCCCTTGCAATTGTTCTATATATGGGCTACAATAGACTTTGATGTGTTATATTTAACCCCCAAATATCCCTCCTAGAGATTCAATGTTTTCCACAGATTTTAATCTTCTTTTCTGGATTTTCTTTTCTGTTATTTCTGAATTCTCACGTTCGTGCTGTACGAGCTTTGATTCACACTGGCGCGGTCTAGGAGCCGCAAGGATGGAAGAGAGGTAGGGCTTCCGTTGTTTTGGAGTTAGGTTACGAGGCAAGATTATGCTGTCTTGCAAGATTAACAAGGGATATAACGGCCGTCTTGTTGCAGAAGGCCCGGTTAAATATACGATACACAAACAGCGGCACCCATTATTAGGGTGCCGCTATCCAATTTTATAGAGGTATTTTAGCTATTTGATCTGTTTTCCCCAGACAGCAAGCCCTTTGTCGTCCATGCCGGTAAATACGAGCGTAGGCTCGTTCAGCTCCCAGTCCCATGCTGGCAGTACCAGCACCGTTTCGACCGCCGCCTCCGTCTGATCCTCTTCTTGAAAGTACAAGCGCAGCGTATGCTCGCCGTCAAATTCCCAATAGTCTACAACATCTTTTGCATCTTTGGCACCAATCTTACCGTCTTTTCTCAGCTCGACCCTTTCCGAATCAATAGGCCCGTCTATATATTTCTCGTGTACTATGCGCTCCCATGTTCCCACAAGCGCAGCCTTAGGTAACGTCTGCACCTGTTCCCCCGCGAATCGTTCCGGCGACACCACCGGCCAGCCGTCGCCAGTCCAAAGCAGCTTGCGCACATGCAGGTACATCCAGTTTGAGTCCTGCTCGGGGCGAGCATGATGAACGATATAATCGCTATCGCCATCCTGCAAAATTGAATTATGGCCGGGAGCGATCCAGCCCTCTCCTTCAGCAAATCGGTAGCCGCCCATAAGCTTGTTACCGACATCGAAGGTCGGATCATAGGCGGTATCGAGCAGATCCCGCCCGAGAGAATCCAGAAAAGGCCCTGTTATCGACGCCGAGCGTCCTACTCGCACATTATAATCCTGGCTGAGCGAATCATAGGAAACGAACAAATAATATTGCTTCTGCTCAGCATTATAAATCATATAAGGGCCTTCCACGGCACCCGATTCCGAGGCAGCGCGAGCCGCGATTTTCGTCCCGTAGCCCTGCTCCTTAAGCTTGCCCGTAGCCGGATCAAGCGGAGATACATAGATGCCTCCGAAAAAAGAACCATACACAAACCAAGGCTTGCCTTCGGCATCCTTTACGATGTTAGGGTCAATGGCATTCGGTTCATCACCAGGTCCCGTCTTGACGACTTCCCCCTGATCCATCCACGGTCCTTCGAGCGAATCGCTTGTTGCGACGCCAATAAACGAGCGATTCGAGCCGAAGGTTGACGCGGAATAATACAAATAGAAGCGATCGTTAAGCTTCGCAACCTCTGGCGCCCACATGCCCGTTGCCCCCGTCCAAGCCTCTGCTTCCGCAGGAACACCATCGAGCGCATAGCCTACCCATTCCCAGTTCATTAGATCCTTCGATTTTCTGACCATGAGCCCCGGCTTTGCTACTCCGCCAACCTTAACATCCGTGGAGAAAATATAATACGTATCCCCTTCCTTAATAATAGAAGGATCATGTACATTGCTTATATTCCAGCCCTGCTCATTGTCTATCGTTGAAGTATCGTACATCGGGTAGCTAGGCGGCTCCTGCGGATAAATCACTTTCTCGCCAGAGCAGCCAGACAGCCATACCGTTGCAACTACCGTAATCGTTAACAAATATCGTTTCATAGGCGCCTCTAACCTTTCACGCCAGAAATGGCAACCGATTCAATAATTTGCTTCTGGAACACGAGAAAAATAATAAGCATCGGCAGCAGCGCAATGAAAGAGGCCGCCATAATAAGCGCATAATCGGTCTGAATCGCATAAGTCGCGTTAAAATTCGCAATAACGAGCTGAAGCGTCTGCTTCTCCGGCGAATTCAAATAAATAATCGGCGCCAAATAATCATTCCATACCGCCATAAACCATAAAATAAGCTGCGCCGCCACAGCTGGACGGATAAGCGGGAAAATGATTTTGGAGAAAATGCCGAAATACGAGCTGCCATCAATTTTTGCCGCTTCAATAATCGCTCCAGGAACGCTGGTCAAATACTGCCGCAGGAAAAAAATCATCATAATATTGCCGAATAGTCCCGGCACGATCAGCGGCTTGAGCGTATCAACCCAGCCAAATTCAGAGAACAGAATAAACTGCGGAATCATAACCGCCGGGTAAGGAATCATTAGGGCGGAAAGCAGCAGTAGGAAAATCATATTTTTGAAAGGAAACCGCAGCTTGGCGAAGGCAAACGCCGCCAGACTAGAGGTGAATGTGCCGATAATCGTCACGCACACCGTAATGATCAGGCTGTTCTGAATGCCGCTGAGCAGCGGGCCCTTTTCCCAAATTTCGATATACTTCTCAAAATGGAACGTTTCCGGTATCCATACCGGAGGCAGCGCAAAAACCTCCGCCTTCGACTTAAAGGAGGTAGACAACGTCCACAGCAGCGGGGCAATCATGAATACGGCACCGATACTGATGACGATAAAAGCGAGCAAATCGGTCAGATTGAATCTTTTTAACGATAGCATAAGTCAGGCTTCACTCCTTTCCTGCCGGCAAGTTTATTCCATATCCTTCGAGGAACGTTCATTCATGCGGAACTGCACGAGTGTAATGACGAAAATAAATAGTCCCAGCAGCATCGCCATCCCCGAGGCATAGCCCATCTGCAGGTTCTCGAACGCTTTCTTCCATACATAGAAAACGACCGTTGCCGAGCTGTATTCCGGCCCGCCCGTCGGCGTCATAATGTTAACCTCAGTGAAAATTTGCGCCCCCCCGATAATTTTCGTGACGACGATAAAGAACGTTACAGGCTTCACCATCGGGAACGTAATGTTCCAGAAAATGTTCCAGCTATTCGCGCCGTCCAGTTGCGCCGCTTCATAATAATCCTTCGGCACGCTTTGCAGCGCAGCCAAATAAAGCAGCATGGAATATCCAATATTTTTCCAAATCATCATTAGAATAAGAGCGGGCTTTACGGTGTACTTATCCGTGAGCCAGTTCGGCCCCTCAAAACCAAACAGCGCCAGAAACTGGTTCACCAGACCATAGTCGCCGTTATAGGCCCACTGCCACAAAATTGATACCGCCGCGAGTGAAGAAATAACCGGCACATAATAGATGACCCGGAACGTCGTCGTACCGAACATTTTTCGATTCAGGCCCATCGCCAGCAGCAGCGCTAATGTAATTTCAATCGGAATACCAATCATCATAAAAATCGTATTAAAGCTCGCTTTATAAAAAAGCTCATCCGCGAGAATATCTTTGAAATTGTCCAGCCCGATAAATGTCATCTGCCCGAGCCCATCCCAATCGGTAAAAGAACCATATAGGGAGTACAGCAGCGGATACATCGTAAACAATAGATAGCCAACAACGGGGGCCAGCACGAATAAATACCCGTAGTAGCTTTCCTTCCGGTAGAGATTCGATCTTACTTTCATGTTTCACCCCTCAAAATGACCGGAGGCCAGAGGAACAGACGCTCTTTGCAGCTGCCCCTTGAAAGCCATGGAGCCGCAGCTTCGCCTGTCCTCCGTCCTGCCGGTACTGAGATTACCTCTGAGATTACTTCTAAGATTAGCTGCTGCTTTCAACCTTTATTTCTTGGATTTTGCTTCCTGCTCAATCGCTTTATCAAGCAGCTTCTGCATCTTCGGCTGCTCTGCCTTCACATAGTCCGCTGCCGTCATCTTGCCATCAAGCACAGGCTGAATATCGGTGAAAAATAGCTGATACCATTCCGAGTTGTACGTCAGCGTATTAGGCATTGGCTTGCCGTAATCCTCGACGATACGGAGAAACTCTGCTTTATTTTCAGGCTTCGTCGTCGTGTCTGCTGCCCATTTTTCCGCCATATCAACCAGGTTCGGAATTTGCACCTTGGCATCAACGAGCTGCTGCATGCCTTCCGGCGATGCGGTGAGATACGTTACGAGCTGCGCCGCTTCTTCCGGATTTTTCGAGCTGCTGGATACGCCGATGCCAAGCGAGCCAAGGAATGTCGCCGATTTGCCCGTCGAGCCAGCGGGGTAAGGAATCAAATCATAATCGAAAGGCAGCGTCTCATACGTCGCAAGATCCCACGGACCTACCGGGAAGAAAGCAAGCTCGCCCTTCATCCAGCGCTGATACGTATCCAGCGTCGCCGCATCCTCAATGGAAGGCGTGATTTTATGTACATTTTGCATATCGGCAAAATATTGCAGCGCCTCCGCAAACTTCGGATCGTCAATCGTCACCTTCGTATTCGTTGCGTCCAGCCAGTCCGCGCCATTGCTCCAGACGAAGGCCTGCAGCGCCCAGTTGACATTAAAGCCCGTTCCGTACTGGTCGATTTTGCCATCGCCATTCGTATCCTTCACCAATTGCTGATTGACCTTGATGAATTCGTCCCATGTATACGGCTTTTCCTTATCCGGCAATGGGATTCCCGCCGCTGTGAACATGTCTTTATTGTAGCCGAGCGCAAATGGGCCAACGTCCTTCGGCAAGCCATAAATGCTGCCTTGGCCTACGTTATTGCCATCGTAGCGATAAATATCTACGCCGCGCTTCCATAGGTTATCAAAGTCGACATCCTTCACATCTTCCGTAATATCCTTGAGCACTCCCGCATTCACATAAGCTCTTAAATCGCCTGGGTCAAAATAAAAGACATCCGGCACGCTTTTGCCCGTAATCGCTGCTTTCAGCTTCGTCGCGTATTGGTCGCCCGTCGTCGTAATGATTTTCACCTTTACATCAGGATGATCGGCCTCAAACTTTTTGACCGTCGCTTCATACGCCTTCTGCTCCTCCGGTCCGCCGCGGAACATGAAGCTAATTTGCTTCGTGCCGCCCTGCCCAGCCTCGGTGCTTCCTTCTGTTTGCGAGTTGCTGCTGCAGCCCGCGATAACGCCCCCCAGCACAATCGTCGCTGCCATTGTTGCAAGTAAACTTTTTTTCATCCTCAAGCCCTCCTCCATAAAATGAAACCGCATACACAATTTGAAAATGTTGATGTGCATCATGATGGTATAAGTGCTGGCTTACGCGACACACCCGTTTGCAAGCCAAATGGCCTTTCAACCGTTGTATCGCGCCTTATGATTCCATATTGCTTAGCAAACATTAATAACAAATTTATTAATTATTAATGTTTTTATTATTTATGATAATAGTTCAAAGCGCTTACATTGTCAACTATATTTGTTTAATTATCGGAGACCCGTTGTGCTGCTGCCAGCCTCCTGCCTACTAGCCGTCTCGCACCGGAACACCAAAGCTAGGCCTGCCATCCGCTGTCCAGCCGAATACTTGCGCTCTTGTGTGGCGATTCGGATCATAAAGCGGATCTCCTGTAATTTCCTTGTAATTGCGGGCATGGTAAATCAAAATATCCTGCTTGCCATCCGGTGACACCGTAAAGCTGTTATGTCCAGGGCCATATTGTCCGTTCTCTTCACTCGTTGAAAAGACAGGCTCAGGTGCTTTGCTCCATGAGGCCGGATCGAGCAAATCGCTGTCCTCCGAAGCGCTAAGGAGTCCCATGCAATAATGATGATTCGTTGCGCTCGCCGAATAACTAATAAATATCGTTCCGCCACGCTTCAGCACTGCAGCTCCTTCGTTGACATAAAAACCGATTTTCTCCCATTCGTATTCGGGCTTGGAAATCAAAATCTGCTCGCCGCTCATCGTCCAAGGATTGCTCATTGCCGCTATATACAAGTTGGAGTTGCCCGCTATCGCCAAATCCTTCTGCGCCCATACGAGATATTGCGTCCCCTTATGCTCGAAGCTTGTCGCATCCAGCGCAAACGATTCCCAATTGGCGACAAGCTGCCCTTTTTCCACCCATTGCCCTTCAAGCGGATTAGCTGATTCATTTTCCAATACGAACATGCGATGGTCGAACAGTCCTTCTACCGTCTCCGTCGTCCGCGCGGCCGCGAAGTAGATATACCATTTGCCCTGAACAAAGTGCAGCTCCGGCGCCCAAATGTTAGCGCTCATCGGTCCTTCCGCATATTTTCGCCAGACGACAACGGGTTCTGCTTCCCCCAGCTGCTGAATCGTGCGCGCTCTTCTAAGCTCAATACGGTCGTATTCCGGAACGGACCCTGTGAAATAGTAGTAGCCGTCGGAATGGAGATATACCCACGGGTCCGCACGCTGCGGTATAATAGGATTGACGAAAGTTTGCTCGACTTGAATCTGCTGTTCCAGCATAATCAAAACCCCTTTATTAATTATTCACAAATATATTACTTACTATCTTCGATGTTAATATATCAACAGTTTTATGTGACTGTCAACCGGATTATGCCTGTTTGAAGGCGTTTCCTTGTCTGTTTTGAGCAAATCATGTATCATTAGTGTCAATCAGTGTTATTCACATATTTATTAATATTTCAATTTCCGGAGGACGCCACGTTGAAAATAGAACTTTCCGAACAATATTTGCCTGTATTCGAGGCTATGTCCAGCAACGTCCGCATCCAAATCATTCACCTGCTGTCGCAAAAATCGATGAATATCCGTGAGCTCGCCGAAGCGCTTCGACTTAGCAGCGCCATTATGACGATGCACGTCAAGAAGCTGGAGAAAGCAAACATCATCCACTCGGAAATGACGCCCGGCAAAGGCGGAGCAGCCCAGAAGGTTTGCTCGCTCAGCATCGATAATTTGGAGATCATGTTCCCGATCAAAGATGTGATTCCGCGCGAGGTACGCCGGACCGATATTTCGATTGGCCATTTTACCGATTTGGACATTACGCCAACCTGCGGCATTTGTACGCGGGATTCCATCATTGGCATATTCGACGATCCGAGGCATTTTCTTGATCCCGAGCGGCTGAACGCGAAGATTTTGTGGTTTGGGCAAGGGTATATTGAATACAAGATGCCTAATTACATGCTGGGGAGCGAAAATCCGGAGCAGCTCGAAATTTCGATGGAAATTTCCTCGGAGGCCCCTTTTACGAACAACAATTGGCCTTCGGACATCAGCTTCTTTTTCAACGGCATGAAGGTGGGCATGTGGACGAGTCCCGGCGACTTTGGCGGCAAAGGCAAGCTTAATCCGCCATGGTGGTTCGAAAGCGTCAATCAGCATGGGCTGCTCAAGCATTTGATCGTGAAGAAGGAAGGTACCTTCATGGATGGCATCAAGCTGTCCGATGTGACGATTGACGATATTGATATTCGCAGCAACCAATGGACCTTCCGTATCGCCGTAGAGGAAAATGCCGAGCATATTGGCGGCGTCACGCTGTTCGGCTCCGGCTTCGGCAATCATAATCAGGACCTGGTGTTCCGCCTGTATTATACGAAGCAGCCGCAGGAGAAAAATGAGGAGAGCGACGGCTAGTGTCTGAAAGCGAGCGTATAGTGGTGCATGCACGCACTAATGAGGCAGAAGCAGAGACAGAAGCAGAGGTAGCAGCAGCACGTTCAAACGCAAACGCTGTCCCAAAACTAAAGCCGGATGCGTCATGATCGTTTTGGCGGACACCGCAGGCGCTATTTTAGTAGAATCACGGGTTTAGGCAGTGGCTGCGGACCCAGAAGCCGCTATTACCCTGAAAATGTCCATTTTGTCGGGATAATGAGGGTGATAGCGGCTTTCCTGTCCGCTTACCGCCTGAAATCGGTCCCAAAGCCAGAATAGCGGAACCTCAGTCCTCGAAAAAGGCGTGAGCAACCCGAGCTGCGAGGTCTGGGCTAATCGCAGGCTGCGGTTTGCATACCACCCTATTACAACTGCACGTAACACGTAAAAAAGCTGCATCCTTAGAGGGAGGCAGCTTTTTCGTATGGATAGAAATAGTTGTGAGTTAATGATTTCAGTGAGTATCCGGGGAATGAAAAGCATTCATATTCACATATTGATTAACGGGCTTGCGGTAGCCGCGCGGGCGCTCTTTGTTTGGATCGCTTTTGCCCAGCGTTATCAGCATAACCGGCACATAACGCTCGGGGATTTCGAACAGCTCCTGCACTTTATCCGCGTCAAAACCAATCATTGGGCATGTGTCCCAGCCCATATCCTTCGCGATCAGCATGAGCTGCATCGCCGACAGGCTCGCATTGCGAATGGCATCGTCCCGCTGGAACTGCTCGCCGCGCGATTCATAAAACTGGATCACGTTTTCATTTTCCTGATCGTAATCGAGCTTGCTCATCATGCCCAGCGCGAGCATGCCTGCGTTCAGCTCTCCAACATTGAGGTGCGCCTTCGTATCACCAAGCACGACGATGGCTGCTGAAGCATTTTTTACTTTATATTGTTTGGAAGCCTCATAGATTTTTTCTTTGCTTTCCTCGGATGTCGCCACGATGTAGTGGCTGTGCTGCAAATTAAAGGCTGAAGGAACGAAGCGGTTTAATGAAAAAAGCTGCTGAAGCTCCTCCTCCGAAATCGCTACATTTTCCACAAAATTCACTGCCGAACGACGTTTTTCGATAATCGTTTTAAGTTCTCCCATGTTCAAACGCTCCCTTTAAAAAATCATTTTATGTAAAGTGACTTAAAAGCTTGCTTCTATGTTGTAATTATAATATATCTACTTTAATTTTGTAAGTAGTTTTCAAAAAATATTTTTGTGATTATTTTTACGGATACGATAACGCGCCTAGGAAATAAATTTCTCCGCTTTTATGGTGCGAATGTGAAGCTCCCATGAAATCCCTGGGGGATTCGCACCTCATTTTTTGTCGAACCTTGACGAAAACGAGTAAATCCGCAAAAAGTCAAGCTTACTCTTATCTTTTTTCGATATTATTTCGTTGAAAATAGCGCCAATTAATGCCATGATGGGATTAATTAGTACTGTTTTTGCTGTCGCACTCCGTATGGGGTGCGTGGATTGAAACCAATTCATGCCTGCTACTGCGAAAGGTTATGGAAGTCGCACTCCGTATGGGGTGCGTGGATTGAAACACCTACGGCGTAGCGAGCAACAACGGCTATACAGTCGCACTCCGTATGGGGTGCGTGGATTGAAACTTTGATGAAGCAGAAAAAGCAGCTCTGGCAAGGGTCGCACTCCGTATGGGGTGCGTGGATTGAAACTTTTAACATCCGCATCTCCTCATTTGTTGTCTTGGCGGTCGCACTCCGTATGGGGTGCGTGGATTGAAACCATCATCTATGGCTATGTTTATCCTAGCAGCTTGTCGTCGCACTCCGTATGGGGTGCGTGGATTGAAACATATAAATAAAACATAATTATATTCATCTCCTTATGTCGCACTCCGTATGGGGTGCGTGGATTGAAACTCGCTCCAGATCGTTAGCGCTAATCCCGGAGTGACGTCGCACTCCGTATGGGGTGCGTGGATTGAAACTTAATCACGCCAATAGCGCGGTTAATTGTTTTATGTCGCACTCCGTATGGGGTGCGTGGATTGAAACTCCCTGTAGCCATACCATTGCCATGCCCCCTCACCGTCGCACTCCGTATGGAGTGTGTGAAATGAAACCCAGAATTTGCGTCATAGGCTAGCACGCCTTCATCGTCGCAATCCTTGTTGAAAGGTTAGCAAAGCATGAAGTTTTGATATAGTATACATTCGAAGCCGTCTGTCACTTAGGCATCTTACGCTCTGAATGATTGAATAATAAGACATAAATAAAGAAATAGAGGGGCAAAGGCCCCTCTATGCTCCTATGCCCCTCTTTACTATTTCCACCAAAACATTTCAAATGTCAGCTACGTATATTCAAATCAAAGAACACAAATCAACAGATAGACGATGAACGAAAGTCCGCACCTGACTGGAAAGCAGGTAAAGATAATGAAGGCCGTGGAACCTCGGATACAAGTTTCTAACAAGACCATCCGTGTTTAGTTCGCTCGGACGCATAGAAAGCATTCGGGGTATTGCCTGATTCTGAAAATATTAGCTCATAGACTCTGCCGAAATCGTCTCGCAGCCGTTGAATACTGCAAAATTTTGAAAACACTGCTTTAAGGCTGATCGCAATTGCTTTGTTGGCTTTATGCCGTTCTCGTACCAAATGTTTTTAACAACGAGCGTCCCGGATTTTCGCTCTGCGATTATCTCAGCTCGTCCGATGAGACTTTCTCCGTATAATATAGGCAACACATAATAACCGAATTTCCGTTTGATTGCTGGCGTGTAAATTTCCCATGTGTAATCAAATCCAAACAATTCGTTGATCAGTTTTCTGTCCCATATGAAATTATCTAGTGGGGCAATCAGCTCGCAGCGCCATTTCGGTGCCGGATTTTGCAGGACAGCTTCAATAAGCGGCAAGTCCTCCGCGCGGCAGTACAGTGTATCCTTCATCTGTTCCACGACAACCGCAATAATGCGAGCTTCTTGCAACAGTTGGCGGAAAACCTCGTTGCGCTGCTCCGCTTTCAATCCCCATATGTTCAGCCAGGCATCAGATGTTCGGTTCCATAAAAGTCCAACAGCGCCGATGCGACGCAGTACCCGCCACTTATGATGCTCAAGCTCGCCTTCTATCGGCTCTGGCGCATTCAGCAAGCTTGGCTGTATGTACTTCTGCGCGAGATCGTAATACTTGCGTGTTCCTTTTTTATGATGGATAATCAACTCTCCTGTCGAATACATCTGCTCCAGCACCGACCGCGATGCATTGTTTCCGCCGCTCCAGTGGATCACCGATTGCCAAGAGAAATTCCCATCCAATTTTAAATCATTCGAACTTAGCGCACCGTGATTTTGGATGTAAACTCGTACTTGCTCTGTCAACGCTTCCATTTCGGGATAGCGCTTGGCATGCTGTCGGGCAGCATGTCTGTACCGTTCAAAGTACGGCCAGTCCTCAACAGGGATAATAGCCAGATTTTTGTCTGGATAATCAATCAGTAATCTATCTTTATACAACAACTCGTCGAGCATGTCCTTGGAAAATGGTTTAATGCGCGACTGAAGCACCAATTCGGCGTTTTTTCCACAAACATCAATGGGATCAAATTGAATACAGCTCACCTGACGCACAAAATCCAATACGCCCTGCTTTCCGGTAAATTGATGTTCACCCAACAGCCCGTGCTTCAGTAACAGAAATTGCCGTGCCTGACGGTTTGTCAATTGGATCATGTATGCGTCAGCTCCTTAACGAAACAAACGGATTTCGCTTGCCCGTTTATAATTGTCTAATCATCGAAAATAGCTCTTTTTCAACGATTTTATCCACGCCTATTCCCTCTATCCAGTAAAAAAAGAACAAATGTTCCCGCTTAATTTTACCACTATCTCAAGTATAAAAACAAGAGCTAATGAGAAACAAGGACACACGAGGCTTTACTGCGGAATGACTCAAGAGAATTCGGGCTGTCTGGCTTTCCATTAGGTAAATTTGGCTTGCGAGCACTAATCTTTATTCCGCTTCCGCCTCGCTCAGCTCCTGTTCAATGACAGCTCGGATGGCCTCGTAATCGAACGGATTCCCTATTCTCTTATTGTTAATCATAATGGTAGGCGTCTGCAAAATATTAAAATCCTTCACGAGCTGCTGATCCTGATCGACGCGTCCCTGCACTTCCTCCGAGCTCAGCAGAGTTTTGAATTGGTCTTTATCCAGCCCTGGAACAGCCCCCTCCGCCACCTGCATCAGCTTCTCTACCGTAATCCAAAGTCCATCATGGTCTGCATCCGGCTGCTCCGCAAACAAAGCTTCATGGAAATGCCAGAAATCATCCGGGTTCGATTCGAGCACCGCTTCTCCAGCCAAAGCGCCTAAAGCCGATTCTGCCCCATGAAATAAAACATTCACATACGAGAACGAGGCTTGCTTCGTATCGACATAATCCTTTTTCAATTGCGGCCAAATCTGGGAGCCCCATGCCTTGCAGGACGGGCACTTGTAGTCTCCGAACTCTACGATAGACACCTTGGCGGCTTTATCCCCCAATGTAGGCTGACTTGATATAGGCGGTGCTACTGCTGTTTCCTGCTCGATGCCTGTCCGGCTTTTGGAAATCTCGTTAATGGCGAACAGCGCAATAAACACAACGACAATGACTAAGGTATACCAAACTAATGTCCTTGATTTCGCATTTTTCTTTTTCACTTTGCCTATGCCCCCCGTATAATTCATAAAAATTTCAGCGCTTCACACGAAAGCTTGTACTTCCCATCTAAGAGAAGTAATCTCACCTCACCTTAACATATGAGCAATTATTCATCAATCATCTGCCCCCTCTCTACTAACGTAAAAAAGCCCCGCGTCTAATTTAGATGCGAGGCATTAAAACTCCATCGTATTTCAAACATATTTTCTCAAAATGCTGTACCAGCGCTTGAACCCTTCGTCTTAAGTATATGTACTTCAGTCAATAGAGTACACATTGCATTCCAAATGTGTAAAGCATATAGTGTCTGGAAGAATAGCGCTTTTACACTATCTCTACTTTGTACTAATACTCATTTCCTGACTTATCAAGTCCAAAGCAGCATGAACTAATTCTGCCTGTTTCCGAGAATAAATAAGTTCAATTAATGAATCCACATGAATACCTTTAGCTTGAATTTTTCCTATCCCACCATTCATTAAAGGAACGATAATATTGGAGTTCTTCTCTACAATTTTTCCAGAGTATTCACTATTTCTTATTGGGTAGACCATAATTGCATAAAACTCATTAGATTCCTCACCTTGCTCTACCACAGACATTTGCGAAAAAAACTGAGCATAGAACGTAATCTGATAAATATCCGCATTGGAAATTTTGGCTGAATTAGAGTAATCCTTATTCTTAGTGTCGAGAACAAGATTCTTCTCTAAACCACTACTATTTTCTGATGATGATGAAATAACGATATCTGGAATTATGGCTCTTCTCTTCATCGTCCCACCATCACTTTGTATCGAACCAAATGTTTCGGGCTGCAAATTCACTTGATACAAATCCTTGAGTGATGCTTCGAGAAATTTCCCTGTGAACTTTTCAAAAACATCATTCATATTAAAAAGAACAGTAAATAATTGATCTGTTGGCTTATGAAGATTTACGACTGTCATACTATTAATTAATAGATGCGTTAATCTATGCGCCTCTTTATAGTGTTTGTTTAATGGGTTATAGTTAAATGAATCCTGAAAATCATCAACATTTGTACAAAGATCAATAAATTCATTATAAAAATGCATCAGTTGTTGCTTAGTTGCTTCGCTTAGGTATCTAGATACATGGGTAAGGTAGTCTAACCCTTTAAGAATGTATTGGTTTTCAGGTATATCCGTGGTTAATTCATCGTAACTACAATAGATTTTTGGCGGTAACGCATAGTTATGTTTAAGATTTTTATAAAAATCAGGTCTACCCCGGAGTATATTTAGATTATCCTCCTCGGTAACGTAACTTTTATACACACCAATACGCATCATTCTTCCTAGTTCACTTAAATATAATTGCGCCAATAACTCCAAAAAATTATGCATTAATTTAGGCAATTTAGCCGGTTCAACCATGCTGTTTTCCTGAAGATTAGGCAAGCCCTCTGCTACCTGTAACATATTAATAAAGTATTTGAAATTCTTATTAAACCTAGGACGAATAGTGATTTGATAGTTTTTCAACTCAATAACTCCTACCCATCCTAACGCCCGTATCCCAAAAGTCCACTCATTAAAAACTAAACAACCATCATCCTCTTCATAGGATTTTCCATCGCTTCTCCGATTTTGGAGCGATTTCAAATACCGAACATCCTCTTCAGTCATTCTTTCTTTACTTAACCGTTCCTCTTTCCCATACTCCATAAGAATAATTTGCTCTTTTTGTATGACCATCATCAGCACCTAATCTTCTGTAAGATCTGAACACAGTTCCTCTAAATAACCAAATACTTCAGTGTACCTGTTCGTCTCATAGGAACAATACTCCATTAATATCGGCAATATTTCAAACTTCAAAATATCCCTCAATTCAAGTGACTCCTCAATTTCCTGACCATCTTGATAGAAATAACCATGTCCAATATATTTATTTGCACTTATGCCCATTTCATTTTTCAGTTGACTATTGATCTTTTCCAGTAAACCACTTAACTCTACCTCGCATTCTGTTCCATTTTTTTCGTAGCTAATGATGTTATTTAGTGATTGAGGCTCGGATGGAATTTCTATTAACGCAAATCGTCTTCTTAAAGCCACGTCTAAGGAACTGATACTTCTATCTGCAGAATTCATTGTGCCGATTATATAAAGATTATCTGGAATAGAAAATTTCGATTTACTTTGAGGTAAAGTCAAAGACGTGTTTCGTTTATCTAATTCTAGCAAAGTAATAATTTCGCCAAAAACTTTTGCCGTGTTTCCTCTATTAATCTCATCGATGATAAAGTAATAGTCTGTATCAGGATTCTTTTTCGCTTCATTACAATAATCTTTGAATATCCCATCCTCCAATGTAAATGCTACTAAACCTTCATTTGTTTGAATAGGCTTGTAGCCTTCAATAAAATCCTCATAACTGAATGAAGGGTGAAAAGTACACATCTTCAGAGGTACTATTTCATTATCTATATTTTTAATCATTTCGATAGTCTTATCTCGTTCACTAATTTCATTTAAGCAAGCAATAATTGCTTCTTTCAGATTAATTGAAGCAAGCTTTTGATCAGAATTGGGTTTAGCACATACTTCATTAATTTCGTCTTCTGCTCCTTTATAATACTTGTTGAGGAGAGATACAGTCAGTGAAGGTTTAAAATAATGTAAATCCTCAAAATGGTCTTTATAGTATTCAGCCCCCTCTTTGTTTTTAAATTTTTTACCCTTTGAATACTTTACTTTTGCTAAACCAATAATAGTATTTTGATTACCGGAGACATGTACTATTAACACAATGTCATCTTCAGCAATATTAATGCAAAGATGTCCCTTAACACGCCAATGTACTTCTTCTTCCATATGTAATCTAGTAGAATACAACCATAATCTTGGTTTCTCACTATCTTTCACTGAGCAGAACTCAATAAACTTTTTCGCCGTATAAGTCTTGCCTGTGCCTGGCGGACCATATAATATGATTTGACCTCTTCTTTTCAAAGAAAGTGCCATATCTTTATAGTGATCTGACAGTTCACCATTGCTTACCCTTTCGGAGATGTATTCTACTGTTTCTTCTAGTGACATTACTCTCGCTCCCCGCTATTTCTTCATAAAATCGTTTCCAATATTATACTACATATTACGACAAAATTCCTTATAAGCATCCCCTTACCAAACGCAATATGGAATTGGAATTCTCTTTTGAAATACAAAAAGCACGGATGAACAATTCCGTGCCTTTCAGAATCTTTCCTTTTCAGTATGAAACTTAATCACCGCTTGAACTATTCGCCATAACTACTTAATATCGGCTATACCGATTAAACTCACAAATTTCCAGTAGCAAACCGCCCCTACTGCTTCCCCAGCAAATTCGCCCGTACCCCCGCCAGCTCCTGCTCACGCACCAGCTTGCCATTTTCAAAAATCGGCTTCATTACGTCCTCCTGCTTCCTTGCCTCATACTCTTGAACGCTCAAATCGTCCGTGAGTGTCAGCACGCCGTTCTGCTCGGTTACGAGTACGAGTCCGGTTTGCGATTTTTTCACTTTGCCGATATCGGTTGCCGGGTCTTTGAAAATTTTACGCTCTTCGCCGTTAATGATCGTAAACGTCGATTTCAGCGCAAAGCCGAATGTATCGCGTGTATTGTACTGGTAGGTGAACGAGCCGATGCCGAATACCATATTCGTCGAAGCAAAGCCCTTCGCCGCCAGCTTCTCGCAAATTTCACGGCAGCGGCTAATCGTAATGGCATCCCCATAAATCGCGCCAATGTGGCTGTCGAGCTGCTTATAGCCCTTCTCGGTCACTGTGCCGCCGAATATATCCCACAAAATTTCAATAACGCCTTTGCGCGCCAGCGGATGCTCCGAATCGGGATCGCCGCAAATGATATTGACCGGATCGCCACTGTCCGGACGAATGACGACCTTGCCATCACGGGCAAGAATATCCTCTTTAAGCCCTCTGACCACCACATCGAGCACGCTCCACAAATCCCATGTATCCGAAACAATCGAGACGAACCCTTTCGGATATACCTCATTAATCAGGTAGCGGTACGACGCCATTTCATCGGTGCCATGGGCGCACATGACGCTGTGCTCCGTTGCTGGAATCGAAGTGCCAACTAGCTCTTTTTCCATATCCGCGCCATAAAATTGCTCCAGATACAAAATCGCCGGAACCGTATCCGTTCCTGTGAACGATAGCAAATGCCCGGCGCCGCTGCCTTTCGCCGCTTCCAGCGAGCTCATGCCCCGCATCGAAAAATCATGCCCCTGAAAAGGTACGCCCGACGTATCGCCGCTTGTCAGCAAAGCGTATTGCTCCAAAATTTTACGGTATTCAAAAGCAATCGTCGCGCTCGTTGTCGGCATCCACAGCTGGCACGACATGAGCGTCTCCAAATAATTGGTCACCCAGAAAAATTCGGGATGCGTATTTTCAATCGTCAGCATCGGTACTTTAACGGGAACGATCAAGCCTTCCTCCACAGCCTTGATGCGAATGGGCAAGTAGCCGAGCTCATGCAGCGCAGCGATGTGCGAAGCATCCGGATTAGCGTCTCCCAGTGCAAATTTCAGCACGCGGCAGTATTCCTCCACAACTGCTTCCTTCGTTCTTGCGAAAAAATGCTCATTGAAATAATCGATCAAATATTCCTTAATGAAGGCTTGAAAACCAAAGGCGACCACTTCCTCTACACTTTCCAGCCGGCTAGTACGGGCGGTCCAGGTCGAGTAGACGAATTCCGTCCCTTTCGGATACTGGTTTTTGTGGCTGATTTTATAAAAATCGCATAGCAGTGTCGCAGGGTAAGCTGTCTTCGTCGTCATTTTAAACCTCTCCCCATTCAAAAAGTTGGATTTTCTCATGTCCCGCTTCATTCAGCATCGTATTGGTCGTAAACACTTTATCGATAAGCGGCGAATCAAGCAGCTTGCCCTTATGAATCGAAGGCTCACAATGCCCTACCAGCAAATAAATTTCCGCCGCGCCCAAGCCTTTGAGCTTCTCCGCACTGCGCATAAACGTTCCCCCGTAGGAGCAAAGATCATCGACGATAATCGCCTTAAAGCCAACGCTTGCCACTTGCCCAACCACATCTAGCCGTTCAATTTCACCCGTTTGAAAATTCCGCGCCTTAAAGCCGACCAGCTCGTTATAGCCGCGAACTTTGCTGTAGCGCTTCTGCGCCCCGGCATCGGGGAAAAATAAATAGTCCGCCGCACGGTCAAAGCCCGTCGCCTCAACAACAAGGTCCAGCAGCTCAATCGTCGGATACCGCGCCGAGCAATTGTTAAGCAGCGCTAGCGTCACATCCGAATGCGGCTCCAGCACCGTCACCTGCCCAAATGCCAAAGAATTGATCAGGCCGCATACATATTTCAAAGTAAAAACAGAGGCTCCCTCGATCCGGTCCATCCGGCTGTAGGGCATATAAGCAATCGTCAAGTCGGTGTGCACCTTACGGCTGTCCAAATATTGCTTCACAAACATCAGCTTAATCAAGTCGCTGTCAGTCTCATATTTAAAAGCAAGCCTATTCTGCTCCGCCAAAAGCGACGTAATCGCATCACCATCCACAAGCGTTTCTCCGTTGGGAAACGTCTTGAATGCTAGCTCCGTGCCATTGAGCTTGATCATCTAACTCACTCTCCTCGCTGCTGCGTAGTTACTATTTAAATCTGCCATTCCGCTCTGACACACTCTGATATGCTCTGTTTCCCTTACTCTGGGAGCTATCCATAAATCGACAGCTGCGGTTCATGTCCCGTAAACCGATACAGCTGAGCCGGGCGCTGGGAATACAAATTCGATGACTTCGGCTCCCCCGCCGCGTCCACGGCTTTCTCAATAATGCCGCTGCGGCTTTGCGTCGATGTAATTTTCCGAATAAAGTTTTGTTCCGCAAAATCCGGCACGACCGCTTGAATGACCTGATACAGCTCGGCAATCGTAAATTCATCCGGTAAAAAAGCTTTTGCTATAGTCGTCGTCAGCATCTTCCGCTGAATTTGGAGCAGCGCATCCTCGATCAGAGTCCGATGGTCGAAGGCGAGCGGGAGCTTTAGCGCCTCCGCTACCGGAAACAGCTGCACCTCAGCTGCATCGACCGCCGCCTGCCGATTTGCAAGCTTCTGCTCACCCACGAGTGCCAGAAACGCATGTGAAATCATCCAGCCCCGCGGATCACGTCCGGGCGCACTATATACATTAAAATATTCGAGATGAACCTCGCTAACCTGCGTTTCCTCGAGCAGCTCGCGTCTGGCGCATTCCTGCACCGTCTCGGTTTCCAATGTAAAACCGCCTGGCAGAGCCCATTGCCCTTCGAAAGGCCAAATGTTACGTTTGATGAGCAGCACCTGCAGCTCATGATGCGGCAAAGCTTTCTTAACCTTGCTGCGCTCGGTTGAAACAATCGTAAAGATCACGATGTCCGTCGGCGCTCCGTCCGGCGTTCGGTAATGTTCCGGCGAATAATTGGATTCATTTTCGATCAAGTGCTTCACTTCCTGCTACGATTTAATTTTCTGTTTGATATTATCATTATGACATTATTAAATGATTTGTCAACCCTTTAAACATCGAACAGCCCATTATCAAGTTACACAAAATATTTCATAGACTCTAGATCTCCTGCGAAGGAACAAAAAGAGGTTGATTTTCTCCAGAAACAAGGAGACGATTGAATAGGAAAAGATTGTGAGGTAAGCGCCTATTTGGTTTTGAGACATCTATTCCAGAAATATTTCCCATAAAAAGTCCCCTTTTTCCTCTTTGCACACATATATATGTGTAAAGAGGTGATGCAAATAAGATAATAAAATGCAAGTGAATTCTGATTGGGTTAATGATACTAAACAAATACTAATGATATGGAGGCTAGATGTATGAAAAAATTTAAAATCCGCACATTTACATTGTTGGTGGCTTTAGGGTTACTAGGAAACACAGTGACTGCTTTTGCCGCACCCACTGTCTCAGGGCCATCTTCTGGTGGATCATCAGGAATAGCTAACTCCTCTGGTAGAATAACACTCTCGCAAGGTGGATTATTTAGTAATGACTCAGCTACAGCTTATACAACTTCTGACGCGACCGGTACATACGGAGTTGCAGCAGTTGTTTGGTATAACGATGGGACAAGTGAGAAGTCCAAATACGAAGACAAAATTGTTAACAATTCTACAGCTGAGATATCTGTTACTAGTACAGCACCAAACGATAATGGTAACCGTGGGACTGGAGGTCACACATATTCCTCCAATATTCGCGGATCTTGGAGTGGAGGCACTTCAAAAGACTACTCTTAATTACTGACCACCCGTTGAACGGGGCACTGCCCACGTTCAACGAATGGTTTGGGGCTTCGACCCAAAAAGGTCGGAAAACATACCATTCTCGCGGCACTCCTTTTCAATTCTCCCTTACACAATATAGGGGCTTAATTTGGAGTTATCGGAGCATGGAATCCCCATGCTCCGATAACTATTTAAGGCTGTATTTTATGGAAAGCAAGCACGCAGTTGCTAAAAAATTATTATTTACATAATAGGGGGATGAAAATGAAATGCAGAGTCCATATTCTCTTTGTGGCTACAATAAGTTTAATTTTTTTCACAAGTTGCAGCACCCGTGAAGATACGCTTAATTTAGACGAGTATAAAAATAAATTTAGTTATGGAATCCAAGTATTTGACAGGTCTATGGAGATGTTGCCCAATGCCATTGACGAGTTTTCACCAAATAAGGATCGGATAATTAAATTCTATAACCTGACAGATCATAAAACTGATTATACCTTTTTTGTGACGTTAAACGGTACTTTGTGCCCTATTAAGGTAGATGGTCAACAGGCTGATATCATCTACAACAACAGCACTGAAGCAGATTCCGTTACAGAAATGGAAGTTAATGTACAATTAACAGAAGAGCAACTCCTGCCCGAATCAAACTACCTTGTTTTTACAGTAATTACAGAAAATCAGATCGCTAATGTTCAGAATACTGATTTGATCTTTAACAAAGTATCTTTTGCTAACAAAATAAATGTTCCCGATGCTATTCAAGTCGAAATCCCCAAAATTGCAATCAATGAAAACGATTATTACCTCAAGAGTGATGAAATTATTGAAAGGTACAGAAATTATCAATTTGCTACATTACAAGATATCGAAACAAGTCGATACCAAATGATAAGCAATAGGAGTCTTAAACTCAATTCTGATAAACGAAAAGGAATACGAATAGAGACGGTTGGAGATAAAGGAGTATACTCTCTCCTGTTATTCTGCAATAATAAACCCATACGTTTTTCAAATAATGAAAGCAACTATATATTTATGTTAAATGGAGACGACATGCTTTCAAAGGAAATAGAAATATCAGTCGAAGATACTGATGGAAGTTTATATGCTCTGATATTCCCACTGGATAATGAAAACTATATGCCCTTTCTGACTAATAAAGCTACCTTTGAAACAGAATTAGAAGTCCGGTGAAAGGCGGCTGAATAGGCGGAAAACAACCTTGAGAAGTGTTAGCGTTCGCTTTTATATTCCGAAATTCACAAATACAGGTACCTAAATTCAAAAATTCAGGGGCACAACAGTGATCGAAAGGTGTTTCAACATGCGTATCCCAAGCGTAAACGGCTTTCGCCGTCCTTTGGCGGCAAAGCTTCCATTTCGCGATGAAATATAAGCCGGATTATAAGAGTGAAACTTATAATTTCTTATATTTCAAGGTGAAACGGCTGTCACCGTCCTCTGACCGCGCGCGGCGTTTCAGTCCGAGAAATATAGAGAAAGTATGGCGAAATCATATACTTTCCTATCTTTCAAGAAAATCACCGAATCCTTAGAGGAGGGAATAATAAATGCTGGAGCTTCGGAACTTAAGCAAGAAATATCGCGATAACAATGTAATCTTAAATTTTACAACCGTTTTTGACACTGGAATTACATCAATACTCGGTGCAAATGGGGTAGGTAAATCAACTCTACTTAATATCATAGCTACTTCGCTTGATTTTGATAGTGGTCAGATATTGTATAAAAATAATAAAATTCAGAAGTCAATAGTTGAATATCGAAATTGTTTGGGGTTTGTGCCCCAGTCACCTCCCTATTATCCGTTCTACACCGGACATGAGTTTCTTGAATATATATGTTTATTAAAGCAGATACCCGTTAAACATATTCAATGTGAAATAGAAAGAGTCTTAAGCATCGTTAGAATGACTGAATATGCAAAGAAGAAAATCAAAAACTATTCTGGTGGTATGAAGCAGCGAATTTCTATAGCGCAGGCATTATTAGGCGACCCAGAGATTCTCATTTTGGATGAACCGACAGTCGGACTTGACCCGAAAGAGCGAATGATCTTCATAGAATATCTAAAAGAAGCATCTAGTACTAAAACGATATTATTCTCAACTCACGTTGTATCCGATGTAGAGGACATATCAAACAAAATTTTGTTGCTAAAGGGCTCTTCAATACTCTATGAAGGCACTGTTTCCGAAATAATAGACGAACATAAAAAAAGATTTCCTGACACGAAGACGCTTTCAGAAATCTTTCTCCACATATATGATTGAGGTGTATTAACATGAATATTCAGTTAACACATTATTATTTAAAAGATCTATTCAATAAATTCAAGTATGTGTATATTGCAGTTATATTGATTTCAACGGTAATAATCGCCCTTCAATACTCGCCTGCAAGAGAGTTTGGAAAAACGTATACTCGTTTAAGCGAACAATTTTCGGGACCTATTTCCGTTGAAAAAGATAAGAAGATGGAAGAACTGATCTATAAGCACGCTCAAATGTCTTCCACAGCTTATGATGACTTACAAAATAGTTGGTTAGAACAATTCACTAATAATAGCAAAAAAAATTCAACGGTCAATATTGAATCGGAATTATGGGAAAAATCTCAAAAATTTCTTAATGGAAAAGGCGAGTATGGAAATACCGTATATGATGACATGCTGATACTTTCGACCCTAATTAGCTCTTATCGCGAATTAAGTCAGGTGGAAGATAAAAATGTTCAGATGCGGGGAAATATTGCCCGAAATATGGAAAGGTCGAACAGTAACACGGAGTACTGGAGTCTCTTAATGGAAAAAAGTGAAAACCTGCAAAAAGTAGAGTTCTATGATATGCGTGCTGTAAATTCTTTTTTGGAAAGTTACGCAACAGATTGGATGTTTCTCTTCACAATTATAATGGTACTTTCAACCGTATTTTGTAGTGACTACGAGCAAAGCAGGCATTTGTTGTTATTCAGCATGCCTATCAGCCATATTAGAATCGGTATACATAAGATTCTTTGTTCCTTCTTTGTTGCGTTGCTGTGTTCGGCTATCTCAATAATAATCAACTTATCTATGCTAATTGTTCATACAACAAATTTCCACTCATTATTGCAGCCGGTTCAAGCAATTGGAAATATGAGTAATTCATTGTTTAATGGAACAGTCATAGATTATATATTGTTACTAATAACTTATAAAACTGTTTTTTATGTTTTTATTGCTGTGATTGTTACATTTATATCTTTGCTTTGCCGAAAAATGGCCTATTCCATGATCGCTTCGATATCTTTGGTGGGATTATCTGTTTTGATAAGTGAACTTGTGCAAATTACGTACCCTTACAATATCTTTTTTCAATACAATCTACTAAATCTTTATTCACACAATACCTTCGTTGCGCTGGATGAATATTCTGTAGTTTTTTCTAAACTTATTAATAACACAACCATTTTATTCACCTGTATTTTATTATTCTCTCTTTTTATTTCTACTATTATTATTACTTCTAATCGTCGTATCTCGCGAATGGTAGTTTCTTCTTAACAAAAGAATGCGACCATCTGCACGCCTTACTATACGAGGGGGTATGATCATGACCAAATTGCTGCTTTTTGAGCTTAGAAAAATTCCACTTGTATTTTTGTTGCTTAGTTTGCTTATTATGTTGATGTTCAAGGGAGTAGTAGCCACTGCATATTACAATGATCATGATAAAGAATGGAGACAAACTTACTCCAACTATCTTACTTACGCGCTAGAGCACGACATTAATATTGTAGAAAAAGAACTAAGTGCAGTTAGAGGGAATTTCAGCCAATATAGTGCTGAAGTAGAAGCAATTGATACTGTGTTGGAGCAATTAAAAGAACGAGAATACTACGAGATTGTACAAAAAGTGGCTCAAACAGAATCTAGTTACGTCTTTAACATGCCTCCTGATTTCAATAAACTCAGATCGGTCTACGCTTCAAATAATTTACCTGATATAGTGAATGTATTAGGTTATCAGCTTTTCGTTAAACTGAACGAAGTGAACTTTATACCGATTATTATTATTCTAGTCTTCTCCTCGATCTTTAGTATAGAACGCGAAACAGGCATGCAGTCTATAATTAGAGCTACAGGGATGGGATGGGGTAAAATCTTTAAAAACAAACTGGCTTTGACAATAGGAGTCAGTACGTTAATATTCAACATTGGTTATATTTGCGATCTATTAATAACTTTTACCTTATCCGATTTTGGATCAGTAAGCAGTCCCTACCGGAGCATCATCAGTGCGGTGTTGACAAATGATAGCATAGGCATGTTTCTAACCAAGTTTTATATAATTGGTATGCTAAATACTGTATTTATGTCTTGTCTAGTGCTATTGTTGTCCTCACTTTCTAAAAACAGTAGATTAGCGTATTCTATCAATGGCTTAACTTTTGTGGCATTTACGGTTATTGCAACCACGCTAGATAAGCTTGACAAGGCGGCAACTTTGATTTCTGGAAATTTTATAAAATTGTATACTGAAACATCGTTATTAATTGTTTCGAACAGTTCATTAATCGTTGAACAATACACTATAATACTGTTAATCTACATCACGCTTATCCCACTACTCATATATTTTTTGCATAAGACATCTTAAACAAATGATATATATTGCACTAAAACAAAATAATAGATAAGGAGAGGATACTTTGAAAAAAATAATGTGTATAATTTTGGTCATCGTTGCATCTTTTTCATTATTAGGGTGCCAGAAGTCTGATTTCTACACGGAAGATTTTACAGCAATGTTCGGCAATACTTCTGACAATGTAAACCAAGGAGGTCTAATGGCAAGCACAGACGAGTACATATATATTCCTTTAGAGAATGATGTCATAGAAATACGCAAACAAACCGGAAATTCTATAGTACTACAGGATATTGTTGCCGAGTTTGGATATGTCAACGTAGTCAATGGATACTTGTATTATAATGCATTCAATAGCAAAGAAAACAAAAGAGGACTTGTTGTCCGCTCATTGGACGGTAAGTTCTTGAGACAGATATCAAAGATGAGTTACTACCCCTTTGTTGTTTTCGAAGATTGGATATATGCCACCAATCTACGTGGAGGAAATCTTTATAAAATTAACATTAAAAATTCAGAACTTAAGATGCTTGCTGAAGAACCAGTAGAGGAATTCACCTTACATGACAATGGCATATTTTACAGTGACGGTAATAACCTTTATTCAATCAATCTTGATGGGAAAAACAAACAAAAGCTACTTTCCGACATACAGTTAAATTCTTTAACATACAGAAAAAAAGATAATGCCCTTATATTCATAAATTCTTCTGAAGACAATCGAATTTATTTATATAATATAAATACTAAAAAACTTTCTGTCTTAAAAGATGGTGACTATTCGTTTGTCCAAGTATTTGGAAATAACGAAATCGTAACGTTGAATAGATCTGGATTATTACAGTCTTTTTCATTTCCTGACGGACATCTTAATATAGAAATACCGGGAGTCACCAATTTCCAAGTCTTTAACAATACTTTATACTATTTTGATCAATTTAAATCCTTATACAGCATAACTGAACAAAAACATGAACCCACTAAGGTTTATCCATTAGAGTAAGCCACTAGCTAATCAGTAAAACTAAACATGTACTTCGTCCATTTGAAAACACAATCTACTGATACTATCAAGAGCCATTGTTTAACACCATAAAGCACTACTTTGGTAGCGTATTCTTTTAATGATTTTGAATACTTACTTTCGAAATTTAGGATAAAATTAAGCCTCATTTTCAAGAAGCTTTTTCAGCTTATTTTTAGCTCTTTGAACTCGTTTTTTACAAGCCTCTACCGATATGCCAAGCTCCTGTGCCGCCTCAAACATAGTATATTTCTCTATGACTACCTTTTTCAGCAAATTATAATCATCGGCATCCATTAGTTCTGAGTATAACAGATCGACATTATGCGAATTTGTATCTCCCAAGAAGATGTTTTCGTAAACCAAAGATGATACTACTAGGCTGCTTAAAGAGGCTCGGCTTCGAATCATATTCTTTATAACATATTTCAGTGTATTTAATAACCAGCCTCTTGGATTGGGGCTGGTTATTATATGGCCAACTTTATTACATGCTATTCTAAATGTATCCTGTACAGATTCTTCAGCTAACCTTCGGTCCTTCAATGCGCTTTGCGCATATGCTAACAAAGAATTGAACATCTCGAAGTATAGTTCTTCAATGACTCGTTTCTGAAGATCATTCAAACCCATCTCATCACAATCCCCCAGTAGAGATCAATCGTATTTATTTTCTGTTACACAATGAGTTGGTAAACTAAAAAAATCGGGTAAAGCCACAAATAACTGATTTTCACACGGGGTTGCCTACGAATAGATTGTGTCTTTAAACCATCCAGTTATATATTGTGTTGGTACATAATCTAATTCTGTTGTTTTTGGTCTAATAGGTTTTGAGAATTCACCGCTTATAATTTTATGGTGGCTATGTTCTCTTATTTCGCCATACGCAAGTATCCTAGCTACGCGGAGCCTTGGTCCCTCCAGCGGCCCGACTGTCATGACATCGTTTCTCCTACCGATGAATTAGACCCACAGCTTTGCGTCCTCGACTTTCGTAAAGATTTACTTTTTATTCTAACCAAGATTCCTATCCTATTTTCTCATTTTCATCCCTATAGTCTTATATCGGATACAACCCTTTCATTTATTTGAAATTTAAGTTAAATAATTAACTTTTTATAAAAACAGTTCATTAAAACCAATTAAGAAAAAATGAAGACTCCCTCATGTTTGAAGTGTCTCACCCGTACCTATTCCTCAGAAAACGAACCTATCGTCACCTGATTGGATTATTTTTCTGCCCAATAAACACAACCTATAGTATTCCGCACAAAAAAAGCGGGGCTGTCCAGAAAGTCAGTGAAAAGTGATTTCTGGCCCCCCATTTTCGTGACATGTAAAAAATAAGCAAAAAAAAAATCGCCAAATCTTGTAGAATGGGAGTTACCACACAACCACTACAGAAAGGGCGATTTTTTTGCGTAATCTGATGACTACTACCGAACAGTATACCATGCAGCTTTCACTTCCTCTAGAGGATATTGAAGAAAAAGGGGTGTCGAAACGAAAGCTGGCCCCTACCTTCAAGCCCTACGACAACAAGCAGGCTCAGATGATCTTGGATCTGGAGTTATTTATCCCTGCCCACCATGTGGGGCGTGTCATTGATGAGATGATCGAAGCGCTCCCGGACGAGCAGTTGTTTACTCACTATGTTGGTGGGGGCTGCAGCTCTTACCATCCTAAAATGATGCTTAAGGCGATCCTCTAAGGCTACTCGCAAAAGATTTACTCCTGCCGAGGGATTGAGAAGCTGCTGCGCGAAAACCTCCCAGCGATGTGGCTGTCGGCGATGCAGCAGCCGGACTTCCGCACCTTGAATGAATTTCGCGGCGTGCGTATGAAAGCATGCATGGACGAGTTGTTTGAAACGATGATTCAAAAGCTCATCGAAGGCAACTACATTACGATGGAGCAGTACTTTTTAGATGGCACGAAGATCGAAGCCGATGCTAACAAGTATTCGTTCGTGTGGAAAAAATCCACACTGCGCTTTGAAGCAAAGCTGAAAGAGAAGGTGTAGGAGACCCTTGCCCATATTCATACCCTCACGCAGCAAGAAGCTCGCGAGTACGTAGCAGCGAATCCAGATGGGCTTTCGGGTCAGCTCGAAGAAGCAGCTGTCGTACTGGAAGAAAAAGTGGCAAACGTAACCGAACAGATCGCTGGGGCAAACGACAGCGAAGGGAGGAAAGCCTTACGTAAAGCGCGTCGTGCCTGAAAGCATCCACTGAAGCAGATTCGGGAGGATTTTCTTCCTAGGCTCGCGAGGTATGAGCAGCAGAAAGCCTGCCTTGGCGAGCGCAATAGCTACTCCAAAACCGATCCGGACGCCACATTTATGCGGATGAAGGAAGATCACATGAAAAATGGCCAACTGAAACCGGGCTACAATGTGCAAATGGCCACGGAAAACCAATTCGTTTTGTTTTACAGTCTTCATCAGCGACCTACGGATACGCGCTGCTTCATTCCACATATGGAAAAGTTGGCGGCGTCTTCTTTGCCTATACCCAAAACCGTGATTGCCGATGCAGGCTATGGCAGTGAAGCGAACTACTTGTATGCGATGGGCCAGGAAAAAGAGCCGAGCTTTGATTTTCTCATTCCTTACGGCACCTATATGAAAGAAAAAACGCGTCGTTACCAAAAGGACATCCGGCACGCCTCGAACTGGACGTATGAAGAGCACGATGACCGCTTTGTATGCCCGAATGGCCGCTACGTTCGCTTTAAGAAATACCAAACAAAAAAGAATGCTTCTGGTTTGGAACAAAGCTTCAAGCTGTATGAATGTGAAGATTGCAGCAACTGCCCCTTCAAGCCCGCATGCAGCAAAGCAAAGGGAAATCGCCAGGTTCACTGGAATACGATTTGGGAAGAGTTAAAAGCAAAGGCCAAAAAAGCCCTTGAGGATGACGATAAATCCGCCATTTATGCTCGGCGTAAGGTCGAGGTAGAGAGCGTATTTGGTCACATCAAGGGCAACCGGTCGTTCCGCCGGTTCTCCCTGCGAGGGCTGGACAAGGTTCACACGGAGTTTGGGATTGTGGCGTTGGCTCACAATCTCTTGAAGGTGGCAGGCCTTCGCCTTGCTACCTTCTGCAAAAGCATGGGCACAAAAAAAGTTGTACGGAAAACATTGCATTTTTCCGTACAACTTTTTATTTTAGGGACTTATTGGACAGCCCCGTTTTTATAACCATCTTCCCTCATCCTCTACAGCCGCGGATCAACCGAATCCGACTCCATGGATAAAGCGGCAAGCACACATTCATGAATCCGTTCCACCGATTCCTTGCGAATAAACCGTTCCACCGACTCCAGTCCCAACGCAAATTCCTTGAGCGCATAACGCTCCTTTTTGCTTGTTTTGCGCTGCTTCAGCCTTTGGAGGTTTTCGGGCAGCAAATAATCCATGCCATAAATAATATGCAAATAGCTTCGGCCTCTGACTTTGATGGCCGGCTGAATCAGCCTTCCTTTATGTCTGGCGACAAAATACTCTGGCTTAATGACAGCTCCTTCATGCCCCTGCTCCGTCATTTCCTCCCACCACCGAATCGCCGCAAGCTCACTGGCCTCATCCGTTACAACCTTGTATTCCGTCTCCATGAACAGCTCCGAGCAAGCAGCTAGCTCGCGCGCATGCTCCATATGCCAGCTGTGCTGTTCGCTTTGGTAGCTTGATGTACTATGCGCCAGCGTGTGGAAAGGCGCAATTCGAATGCCTTCCAATCCATTCGTATCCCAGCAATATTGCTGGAATGCCCGCTCGAACGTTTCGGCATTGCCCAGCTTGATTTCCAGCTCATCAATCCAGTGCTGCACGGCTTTGCCCGCGCCGTTCGCCTCCCGCAGCTTGGCGATTTTGGCCCGTCTGTCCATCAGCGAAACCTCCGCCACATGGGCATATTGCGAAGCAATCAGCTCCCGTGCCTTTAAATTCCACGGGACAATTTCCGTATCCAGCAGCACTAAATCCGTACCGTAACGGTCAAAATAATTCGCCTTCGTCAAATCGCTATTCAGCTTCCGCAGCACTTGCTCCTCAAGCATAGGCTCGAAGAACCGCCTGCCTGTTCGAGTATAAATGACGCCTAGTGTCTGCCGGCCGACATACGAGGCAGCTGCGGCTTCGTTTCGAAACAGCAGCACGATGGCTCTGCTGCCCATATGCTTTTTCTCCATGATCATCTTCTCTACGCCTTGCGAACGATAATAGGCGAAGGCTTCGGCCGGATGCTCCAAATACCGCTCATCCTCAGCCGTCTGTGGCGGCGGACTCATCGTCGGCGGAATATACACCAGCTCCTCCAGCGGCACCGTATAATGCGATACGGTATCAATCGCCGCTTTAACGAATTCGCCCCGGGCCGTTATATCGCCATAAGCGGAGGTCAGCACCGAGTACCCTTCAATATATTTTCGCAAATTTGGCTGCCTGAACCGATTCAATTGTCCCTCTAGCAAAGGATTGCGACCTTCCCCGGCATAATTCTCATACGCCTTCACTTGTACGAACTGCTTCTCCGGGTAACGGTATGCGGTCAAATACCCGCCAAATACGGCGCCTTGATCAATATTAATCGTTTGGTTCATGATCGTCGGCTCGACTCGCGGATCATGTCCCCAGACGATAAGCTCGCCAGACTCATGATCGTTATACCATTCCTTGCGCAGCGGCTTGCCCTCTGCATCGGTACCACCCTGCTCCCCATAGCGGCAGTAGTCCTGAATTTTAGTGGATTGCTTGCCAATATAGCTGTCGCGAATGCCCGCATGCACAACAACGAGCTGTCTCACGCCATTGCGGCAAAAGACAAGCTGCGGGGGCGCTTGCAGTAAAAATATCCGAAGCCGCTCCTTCAGCATACGTGCTGCTTCTTCACCATGCTCCCGCTCAAATTGCCCAAGCTCCGCTGCGGTTTTCTCATCGCCATGGCTAAGCTCAACCTGCCTGCCGTCTAGCAATCTCGCTATCTTCCAGCCATGATTGCTGTCCGTCATATAGGCAAGCCCTGCTTCCACATGCTTGCGCCACCATTCCATCGCCGCTAACGATTCCGGCCCACGGCTCATCACATCCCCGACCGATACGGGCAATCTGCCTTCCGGATGGCGGAAAAACCCTGCCTCATCCGGTGTATAGCCCAGCTTATCGAGCAGCTCCAACTGCTCCTGAAAACAGCCATGAATGTCGCCAATAATATCGATTCCTTGCCCCACCTCATGAACGAGCGGGTTAATCTTGCGCTCGAATGCAATATCCATTAGCTGTGCCGCTTTCACGACATAACTGGCGTCAAAGCCTTCCAGCCTCAAGCTGCGCAGCGAGCGCTTGAACAAATGCGCTTGCTTCTTCACCCGCTGCTTGCCCCTAGGAAACTCACGCTTGCCATCCCGGCGAAGCAGCTCCTCTTCAGGCGTATCCAGCACCAGCGCAACAATCGGAACATGCTGCTTCCGTGCAAGCTCCACATAACGCTTGCGGTCTTCCTCATATAAATGCGTAGCGTCAATCAGCGTTAGTTTATCCAAGCGGCAGCGCATGGCGATCATGCCCTCCATCGCTTCGAACGCTTTTGCCGAAATATGCTGATACTGCTTGTAAATAATATCGGATTCCAGCTTGCTGCGACTGGTCCAATCCATAAATTCCACATCGCCAACGAGCATGCGGAACTGGTCTGAAGACACAACCTCAGTCGCCTTGATCGTACCCGCTGCAATCAGCGTGTCCAGCAGCGTCGTTTTGCCGCTGTTCGATGGGCCAACCAATAACACAATACCGGCATGGGGGAGCCGAATGACCCTTTTATCCTGTTCGCTCATGATCGCCCATCCCCCTCTAATCTTGTAAATACAGCCATCTGTGTAGGTTGTCCGTACTGTCTATCCGCATCGCCAACTCCGCATATACGGACTGCATAGCCGAATGGCTCGCCCCATTTTTCACACCATTCACGGAATTGCTCCCGCGTCCATTCGAAGCGATGATCGTTATGCCTCATTTCATAGTCGTCCAGCTCATACAGCGTGTTATATTCCTTATTCGGCGTCGTAACGATCCAGCTCTGCGGCTTGTAGCGCGAAACAATCATTTCGATCGCCTGATCCAGCCGGAAGGCATCAATATGCTCAATGACCTCACACAATACCAGCACATCTTTGCCACACAGCCATTCATCATAATAAAAAAGCGAGCCAATAACGGCCTGCGGCACTACCGCGCCCTGCCTGCCCTCAAGCTTTGCAAAACGTTCCAAGGCGCGAATTTGCGAGCGGCCCGAAGGCTCTACCGCCATAATCGTCTTCACGCCCGTTACGGCTCCGAGCCTCGCCGACAGCTTGCCTTCCCCTGAGCCCATGTCTACGATAGACGCATGCTGAGGCAGCGCCTCCACTACTTCAGCTATCGCTTCATAACGAAGCTCGTTCAGCCTTGCTTTGCGCGGCGGCTCCACTTCTATTTCTACTCCGGCTACTATGCCCTGCTCTACCTGCTGCGCCTCCGGCTGCCGCTGCGTTTGCTGCGCAAGCTCGCGATTAAACTTCGCAATCAGCGGGCTGAAGCGCAGCGTGCGCCTAATAATAAGCTCGCGCTGCGGATGCCCAGCTAGCCAGCCTTCTCCATACCGATGCAGCTTGTCGGCTTCATCCTCGCCAATAAAATAATGCTTATAATCGTCCAGCATCGGCAGCATAATGAACAGCTGGCGCAAGGCGAGCTGAAGCGTCTGCTTGCCGGCAAGCCGAATCGTCCGCGCCGAGCTGCGGCTTTTCAATTGAAACGGATAGGCGATGTCCGCCCTTTCAATCTCGACCTCATAGCCGAGCGCGCCGAACAGCTCTTCAATCGTCCGGTCCGGCAAATTCGAGGCGAGCGGTCCGAAGGACAGCTCCAGCTGGAAAGCATGCTGCACCCACTCGGCATAAGCCTCCTTCGGCTTGCCATTCAAGGCTGTCCCAAGTGCGGACCGCATGTAGGTACAGAACAAGCTGCTCACCGCAAATTCGCGGTCATTAATATAATGCGTAATATCATAATGCTCCGGGCTTCCTTTGTACAAATCTATGGGATCGGGCTCTGCAAACAGCAGAACCTCCGTTTCTTCTGGCGAGCTTATCGTATAAACGAGGCACACGCGCGCCTCTTTTTCCTTACGTTCATATAAATGGTCCGGATGCTTGGATAGTAAAAAAGAAAGCTTATCCGCATGCTCGCCCAGCGCTTTTATCGTTAAAAACATGTTATCCCCCCTGGCTACTTCCTTCATTTTCCACGAAGCAAGCCTTTATGAACATGGCGGAAGTATTACGAAGCATGATATTTTTGATAGGAGGACAACGACAAAGAAGCATGTGTTGAAATCACACATGCTTACTTAGACCTATTATTAAGGCATGGCGGCCTGTTCATTTTCCTATTCACGCTATTGGCGCTGGCGCTTCCTAATTTCATTCACGCCCATAATAACGGCAATCAGCTCATAATCTCCAAGCAGGCGGGTTTCATTCCATAAGCAATAAGCGCCGCTTTGCATCCAGCCGCTCGTCTGCGCGAAGCTCGCTATCGACTCCTCGCGGCGGTTCATAATCATATACTCCTTGGAAAACGCCGGCGATTCAATTAAATAAAAGCCTCGCTCGCCCGCATCATAATCGAACCGCTTGTTCATGAAGCTCATCCGAGGGCGCAGCGTGCCAAGCGGAGTGCCCTGACTGTCGCTGACCTCCCATTTCATCGAGAAAAATCGAAATCTCGCCTCGCACATTTTCGTATCATTGGCATTATAAACTTCAAGCGAAGTACTGAACGCACTTTTCAGATTAACCCACCCCGCAGACTGCCCCGTCTCATTCATAATGCTTGTACTGCCGGAATTGAAGAAGTTGTCTCTGAAATATAAGGACATGCAGCCTCACTCCCCTTCTACGATGTCATCACCATATACGAAGTGCTCCAGCAGCAACAGCTTTGCCTCATTCAGCTCGCCTGAATTATCAAAATCAAGCAACGAAGACGCTGGAATCGGCCAGTTCAGCTTGCGCGGCCCCAGTGAGCGGCTGAAGGCTTCCCAATTGCCAAGCTTCCATTCATCAAGCTCTAGGCCCCGTTCCTCTATCCGGCTGCGATGCAGCTCCTGATCCCGCAAGGAGACAAGAACGACCCGCACAGCCACATCACGCAGGCTTGCACCGATTGCCGACAGCTCCTGCTCAATCCATAGCGGATCAGCGGTTTCCTTCGTGAAAGGACCGATGACGAGCGCGTCTGTGCCAATCGCTACATTTTCCAAAGCCGCATCCATCGTAATCCGATAGCCGAGATCCCGGCAGCGCACCTTATACAGCTCCGAATCGCGGTCCTTCGGATCGAGCCCCGACGCCGTCATAATCGCTTCGGCAGCCGGACGCAGCAGCGTATCCATATCAAAAATCGCAGCGCCCTTGCGCCGTGCGAGCGCCTTGGCCAGCGTCGTCTTGCCCGCTCCCGCCCCGCCTAGAAAAAATACTAATTTACGCATATGACTCGCCCCCACACTCTAATGCTAATTACCCGCAAACATGAACGAATGAACACTTATCAACTCTACCTCTCTACTATAAACCATTTTCTAGCTTGCCTGTCAAAAATAAACCGCTCAGCAGCTGTTATTCCCAGCCCCCCTCATACGCAAAAAACCTCCAAAGCTGCGCGAATATGCAGCCTTGAAGGTTTTTGTGCTTGGAATCTCGTTTACTTCGAATTTCCGAGGTCAATGAGTTCAGCCTTAATCAGCATGCGCTGAACGATAACTGCCGTTTCTGCTCTAGTTATGTTGCTTGTTGGCTTCAAACCAGCATCTCTGCCCTGAACCAAGCCGCTGTTTATTGTCGCAGCGACAGCCTGCTTCGCCCAAGCATCTACAGCCGCGCCATCTGCAAACGAAGCAAGTGCAGACGCTGCCTCAGCTTCGCTCACCGTTGTGTTCAAGCCCGTAAGCTTCATCGCCCTCTCAAGCATAACCATCGCTTCTTGGCGTGTAATCGTTTTGTTCGGACGGAATGCTCCGTCTTCATAGCCTTTAATAATACCGTATTCCTGCGCTTTAGCTACTGCGCCCATGAACCAGTCGCTGGACTTCACATCATGGAAGGTCGTTGTTTTTCCGTTTTCGGCCAGTCCCAGCGCCCGAACGATAATCGCCGAGAACTCCGAGCGCGTAATGGCTGCATTGGGATTAAAATGCGTCTCGTCGATGCCTTTCACAATAATACGCGACCCCATATCGTTTACCGCATCTTTTGACCAATGCCCTTCCACATCCGCGAACGTAATGGGATTCCAGATCAAAGTATACGTGCTGTTCGTCAGACTGCTAACGACCGCAAAATAATTTTTATCGTGCTGTGTAACGTACGTCGGCACATGATAAACCGTTCCGTCCTCCAAAAGCACGGTTGCCGTTGTAATCTTGCTCAGATCTATTCCAGCCGGAAGCGGGATTTCCCGTTGAACATACGAGCTAAACTTGTCTACGACTACAGTTTTGCCATTGTAAGAAGCGGTCACCGTAAAATCAACTGGCGGCAGCACCACGCTGAACCCGTCTTTTCCCGCCGTATTTTTAACCAACTGAATGCTTGCATCATTGCTCTTCGCAATGTCCACTTGTACGACGATATCCGTCAGCTTCACTTGAACACCCAGCAATGATGACAGGCTATCGATTGCAATTTCTGACGCAGGCAGCTTGTAGTTCCCGTTAATCGTCCGAACTTCCAGAATAGCCTCGTTGTTTTCCATCGCTTTCACTGCATCCCCAGTCAATACCGTGGATACTTTATCCGCGCTCACGCTCGCAACAGGAATAATGATGGTCGAATTACCGCCCTCTTTGGCGAGCTGTGCTGTCAGCTTGTTCGTATCCACCGTTGCGGTCAGAGTACTTTTACCGTCTTGTTTCGTCGTGTTCCCTGTAGCAATCTGATCGTACTCCTTGCCGTTCACGATTACTCGGAAACCTTCCAGCGCCACTTGTCCGCCAGTTGCGGAAGAACCAGAAGTGCCATTGCCACCGCTGGAGGAATCACCGCCCGAGCCTTGGGAGCCTGCTCTCGGCGTTGCACTCGCTTCATTGGAATAGCTGCCTACTCCTTCTTCGTCATTCGCTTTAACCTTAAAGTAATAAGTTGTTCCATTGGTTAGTCCCGTTACAGTGAAATTCTCACTGCTTACAACTGCAATTGGAACGGACCCGTAATCACCAGCCGTCGTTGACTGATATACACTGTAAGAAACCGATCCCTGTACGCCAGTCCAGTTCAGCGTCACCGTTCCATTGCCAGCTGTCGCTATAAGTGCCGTTGGCGCAGAGGTTCCAGGCGCATTCACCGTCACGGTGCTCGTTGCCGTCTTGCCTCCGTCATCTGTTGTCCCTGTAATCGTCACTGTTCCTGCTCTCAGCGGCGTGACTACTCCGTCTTCGTCCACCGTCGCTACCGACGGATCGCTGCTCGTCCATGTTACTATCGTATTCGTCGCATTGCTTGGCGATACGCCCGCGGTCACCGTTCCCGTGCCGCCTCCGGCCGTAAGGGTCAGCATGCCCGGACTCACCGTCACTCCCGTCACCGCCACGTCTGTCTCATTCACCGTCACCGTGCTCGTTGACGTCTTGCCACCGTCTTCCGTTGTCCCTGTAATCGTCACCGTTCCTGCTCTCAGCGGCGTGACCACTCCGTCTTCGTCCACCGTCGCTACCGATGGATCGCTGCTCGTCCACGTTACTTTCTTATTCGTTGCGTTGCTTGGCGATACACCCGCCGTCACCGTTCCCGTGCCGCCTCCGGCCGTAAGGGTCAGCGTCGCTGGGCTCACCGTCACTCCCGTCACCGCCACGTCCGTCTCATTAACCGTCACGGTGCTCGTTGACGTCTTGCCTCCATCTTCCGTCGTCCCGGTTATGGTCACTGTTCCCGCTGTCAGCGGCGTGACCACTCCGTCTTCGTCCACCGTCGCTACCAACGGATTGCTGCTCGTCCACGTTACCTTCTTGTTTGTCGCGTTGCTTGGCAATACGTCCGCCGTCAGCGTTCCCGTGCTGCCTCCTTCCGTAAGAGTCAGAATTGCTGGGCTCACCGTCACGCCCGTCACGGGCACCGTCGCTCCCCCAAGCTTGACAACTTGATTAGCTGTCCCAGGCGTCATCCAGATGCTCTCGCCATCAAAAACACCACTATAAAAAGGAGCCATGCCTATCGTTGTCGTACTCGGCCAATTGTTGAAAGCCGTCATTCCCCCCGTGTCTGTGTCAATCTTTACAAGCTGATCCGTAAACAAACCAGGCATCAGCCAGATGCTCCTACCGTCAAAGACACCGCTGAAATATTTGCCGCCAGCGGGCAGACTACTCGGCCAATTGTTGTACCCCGTCATCACGCCGGTGTCTTTATCGATCTTGATGACCCGGTCTGCTCCGTTAGGAACTAGCCAAATGTTCTGACCATCGAAGATACCGCCGTTAAAGCCTTGAGAAGAAGAGAAATCTTTCGTAAAACCGCTTGGCCAATCGCTGTAGCTCGTCATCGCGCCAGTGTCTTTGTCAATTTTGACTACCCGGTCTGCTCCACTAGGAACCATCCAGATGCTCTGACCATCAAAGATGCCGCCATTGAAGTTGTTATTAAGTATAAAACCATTAGGTGTAGACACACCTTGGCTCGGTAACTGAACATCACTCGGCCAGTTATTATAGCCGGTCATCGTTCCCGTATCTTTGTCGATTTTAATGACATAGTTCGCTCCAGCAGGAACCATCCAAATGTTCTGGCCGTCAAAGACGCCGCCAGAGAAATTTGCCATCGGTCTATACAAAGGATTAGGGGATATCGTAGTACTCGGCAAAATGAAACCGCTTGGCCAGTTGCTATAGCCGGTCATTACTCCTGTATCCTTGTCCACCTTGATTACTCGATCCGCCCCGAAAGGAATCATCCAGATGCTCTGGCCGTCGAAGACACCGCTTGAGAAACTCGGCATCGATTGGGATTTTGAAAATCCGCTTGGCCATGCCGTGTAACCGTCCATTGCTCCCGTAGCTTTATCAATTTTGATTAAACCTTCAGCATTAAGTGGAAGCATCCAAATGCTCTCTCCATCAAAAATACCGCCCGAAAAGCTGTTGTTTTGTGTAAATCCGGCAGGCCAGTCGCTATACCCAGTCATCTCAATCGTATCGCCAATTGGGGATGCGAAGATTGTACCGCTGTAGCCTAAGCCGCTCTGATTATAAATAGGTGCGGGCCCGGCAAATGCCGTTATTGAAAATAAGTTGGAGATAATCAATAACCATGATGTCCATATCAATAGCATTTTTTTCTTTTTTCGTGTGTTCACTCGTGTATTCATCCTCTCGCATTTTAACTTCAAATTATGCCTTATTTCGACATTATACTTTATCGTTGTTGAACCGAATTTGAACAAAACAAAACGGCCCCCACCGTCCTTAGGACAGGGAAGCCGCTCGTAATCGCCGATTATAAAGGTGAAGCTTATAAATGCTTATATTTTAAAAAACAGACGTGGGATTTAGAGCAAGCACCCTTGTATCTATATCCGGTAAAGCACCTAATTCGCCAGCAAACAAGTCCCGCAGCTTTCTCTCTTGCGCCGCGGCTGCTTCCTTGTTGCTCATCAGCAAGTGCAAAGCGATTATTTTAGCGTGAATGCGCTCTGCAAACGGCTGCTGTTTTTCCCATCTTTGCAAATACAGCAAAGCAAACTCGTAGCGCTGCTGCCGTACTTCCACATCGACTGCCCATTCCAGCAGCTCGATATATCTGAGTTCAAGCTCCGTCCGTCTCGTCTCCGCCCATTCGTACCCATTGTCCGTTAAATAGCCGTTTCGGTACAGCTCCAACGCCCTTTGCACTTCATCCATGCTGCCGCCGTTTTTGAACCGCCGATAGCTGCTTTCGAACTCATCGCAATCCCAGCTCTTCGGCTCCCATAACAAGCGGTAGCGTCCCCCTCCGGCGCGGGTCTGCTCAATGACATCAAATAGACCGAGCGCTTCCAGCTCTTTGCGGAGCTGGTACACCGTCGTGTAGAGCATCGCCTGTGCCCTCTCCGTATTCCGATCCCCCCACAACGCATCCATAATGCTCTCCATCACAATAGGCTGGTCCCGGTGGTGGAGAAAGAAGGCAAGCAGCTCTTCCGTTTTGGTTCTGCGCATCTTGAGTATCTTTCCCTGGCTCGTTTCCAAGGAAAATTGCCCAAAGCTGCGGACAAGGATCTCTATGGGCTCCGCTTTTTTCCCTATCCCTCTCTTTTTCGTGAATCGTTCCAGCGTTTTGCTGATGCGCTGCGCCGTCATGGGCTTCATCACGTAATCGAACGCCTCCGATTCAAAAACGTCAACTGCATAATAGTCGTAGGCCGTTACGAAAGCGATACCTACATCAGGTCTATGCTTCTGAATCTGCTCAGCCAGTTCAAGCCCATTCATGCCCGGCATTTTCATATCGACAAAAATCAGGTCCACCTCTATCGTATGTAAACACGCCACTAGCTCCTCAGCGTCGTCAAAAAGCCCACAAATTTCCACATCGCCCAACGTCCGCAGCACACTCTCGGCCATTTTTAAAGCCGGAAGCTCGTCATCAACCACGATTACTTTAATCATCCAAGTGGTCTCCCTTCGGAATACTAAACTTTACTGCTGTGCCCCCATCGTTATTGCTTACAATCTCCAAACGACGTCTGTATATCCGATATAGACGCTGCTGGATGTTTTTCAGAGCCACGCCGCTGCGCTGCGCAACGCCATCCCCGATTCGTGTTGCATAATAGGAATCTTGAAAACCTATGCCATCGTCCTCTACAGTAATGACGACATCCTGCTCCTCCTCGCAAACGGAAATCTTAACGCTCCCCCCTTGCTTGCGGCTCGCCAAACCATGCTGCACCGCATTTTCCACCAAGGGCTGAATGACAAGCGGCGGCAGAAGGCAATCCACATCACCGTCTATCTCATACCTAATCTGCAATCGCTCCCCAAAGCGGGCTTTTTCAATAGATAAATAAGCCTCCACCAGCTCTAGCTCCTTATGCAGCGGAACAAGTTCTTCCAGGTTTCTGAAATCGAAGCTGCCACGCAGATAGTCGCTGAGCGCAGCCAGCAAATCCCGTGCAGCCTGAGGATCATCCAGTGAGTAAGCCGAGATTGTGTTAAGCGTATTGTAGAGAAAATGTGGCTTGATCTGCGCTTGCAGGAAGGCCATCTCGGCAAGTGCCGATTCGCTCGCGGACCTTTTCATTTCCAGCAGTGTTCGAATGCGCGCTTTCAACTCGCCAGCCTCGACCGGTTTTCCTAGAAAGTCATTCACTCCTGCGTCGAACGCCGCCAGCATTTCTTCTGGCCGATTTCTTGCCGTAAGCAGCAGCACCGGGAGCTCGGATAGCGAGTATTTTTTGCGAATACTCTGGCACAGCTCGTATCCTGACATTTCCGGCATGATCAAATCAATAACGGCCAAATCAATTCGGCGTTCCTGCTCCAGCTGCCGCATCGCCTCCTTGCCGCTAGATACGGCAATAACCGAATATTTTTCTACGGACAAAAGATTGAGCAGCACCTGCCGATTGGCGGCATCGTCATCCACAACGAGAATCGTAACCGCCCCGAAGCTTTCCAGTTTAATCGGATCTGCCGGGTAGCTTCGCTGAGCTGTACTCTCCAGCCTTGCGTGGATCCTGTCTATTCCCGCCTCGCCAGGCTGCACGTACATGCCATTTGCGAGTGGAATGGTAAACGTAAAGACCGAGCCTTTGCCAAGCTCCGACTCGGCCCAAATGCTCCCGCCATGCAGCTCTATAAGCCGCTTGGCGATGCTGAGCCCCAGCCCCGTTCCGCCTCGTTCCTTCGTCAGCGCTCCCCCAGCCTGCTCGAAGGATTCAAAAATAACTTCCAGCTTATCATTAGGAATGCCAATTCCCGTGTCCGAGACCGATACCACGAGCCAGCCGTTATCCTCATGCGCTGCAACGGCAATCTCCCCTGCAGCTGTATATTTGAGCGCATTGCCGATTAGATTGTTCAAAATTTGCGTCAGCCTGTCTTCATCGGCATAAACATATTGCTGATCACTCAAACGGTCTGTGAAGCGTATCGGTTTTGCGCTGGCGAAATGGCGAAACATCTCGAATATAATGCGCACAAGCGGACGTAGAGCAACAGCCTGCTGGTGCAGAACAAGCTCGCCGTTTTTCAATTTCGAGAAATCGAGCAGATCGCCGACCAGATTGCTCATTTTTTTGCCGATGCCTACAATCATCGCCATGTTTTCCTCCTGCTGCGGTGTCATCCGGCCTGCTGCTCCCTCAAGCAGCGATTGGGATATATTGATAATGCCGTGCAGCGGCGTTTTCATCTCATGCGAGGTGTTCGCCAGAAATTCATCCTTCAGCCGGTCCATCGAGCCGAGCCGCTGGGACAGCTTTTGAACCGAATCAAACGCATTTACAAACCTTCGAGATAAAAGCAGACCCTGCGCCATGAAAAAGCACAGCCAAGCCGCCATTTGAAACGATACGTATGACCGTACGCCTAGAAATTCCATCAAGGAGGCAACTGTCATGACCAGCTGCGATACGACGCTGACCAGCATATACACCGAGCCCTCCATCCTCCTCACGGCAGCAATGAGCATGACGTAAATGACGTAGAGAACGGCAACAAGCGCCAAGGCGAAATTAACGAGTGTAAAGCGTGTAAAGACGGAGGCCGGAGTCACCACAGTAAGGAGCACGGTGAACGCTATCAGCGCCCCGGATGATTGCAGCGCGATTTTATGAAACAGATGGGGCAAGGAATATCTCGTATACAGCAGTAAAAACAGCACCGCGAGCCCACCGGAAAGGTCTTGTATTTTCGTAAACAGCTCGTAGGGAATTCCCGGGAACGGCATTAAAAGCATTTTTTCGCCATGTGTCATAAAATACAAGCAGATCGCTATACAGCACAGGCCAAAATAGAGCCATGATCGGTCATGCCCCCGCATTTGGAACAATATAATGAAATAGATGCCCATTAACAGAAAGGTCGTTGCAGCAAACCAGTCCTTGGCCACCGCAAACTCCCGTACGGACAAGATGTCTTCCTGATATCCCAAAAGGATGGAATGGGTAATGCCTCCTTGCGAATAACGATAATTGGCAACCTGCACAACAATATCCGCTTCGCCGCCCTCCACCGTAAAAAAACGGACATAAGGCGCATTCACGGAAACGGTATCCTCCTTGCTCATTCCCGGAATCCCGCGGCCGCCAATCTCCCGGCCGTTCACGAACAGCTTATGGGCTGTTTTAATATTCGTCTGCCTGATGCCGAAAACATGCTCGCCTGCATCCGGAAGCTTAACACGCAAGCGGAAGGTTCCATAGCCGTAGGGAGAGGGTTCATCTGCCTCCACTTCATATTGCTCCCATCTATCCGGTACATGGACGTAGCCCGTTCTCTCCGGCTCTTGTCTGCCTTGCTTCTCCAGCTTAAAATCAGCCGGGGCCAGAAGCCGATTCTGATAAAATTCCCACTCCCCGTCCAGGCGGGCTATACCTTTCTCGGAGAAAGCCCATTTTGTCAAATCCAGCTCCCCGTTTACAGCTTCTGGAACGTCGCTGGCAATCGTCGCAAAGGGGAACGCCATAATGACCATCCATATCCCACAAAAAATCGTGATGGCAATCGCCACTTTTTTTCGCATCTTTCTTCCCCTCTTATGTTAGCAGTTGATTTCTACTCTACTATAAACGATTTAGCAGCATCTTTTCAGACTCATCGCAAAAAAACCTTCAAGACCGCGCTAAAACGCAGCCTTGAAGGTTTTCCGGTGCTCTGCAGCGGTATGCGCATTTGCGCTAGCCGCCACAAGCCATATAAACGGGTCTACTCTATCCTTTATACCATTAGTGAACTTTAATATTCAGCACATCGCCCGCAAGCTGCGTTTTCACGCCTGCTCCGTCCGTGCCGATCAGCCTGGTTACCGCAAGCGCGGTCACATCAGCTGGCGCATTCGCTTTTATGCGGAAGGTCAGCTTGAACAAATTGCCCAGCGGATTATTCAGTCCGTCGCCCGCATGACTGCCCTTCAAGCTGATAACGCCTACAGCGTCCACATGCTCATTGATTACAAATCTGCCTGTATCCAGCGATTCCGGTGTTCTTACAAGCTCCAATACAGTCGGATCATATTCGATTCGAATGCTTTGCTCCGCAATGCCTCTTGGCACATTTTGCAGGGCATAAACGACATCGAAGCTTTGTCCCTTCGCCATTGCATTAGGTCCAATGAGCATTGCGCCGATGGAGCTTCGATCATCCACAACGGGTGTCCAAAAATTCGGAATCGGCACATTGGCGAAATTCGTGTCCGATGCAAAATAGAAGCTTGTGTACGTTGGCTGGTTATACGTCGTATTTTGCCAAGCTACGCCTGTACGGTACTGCGGATCATGCATCAGCGTATACAGCTTGCGATCTGTCAGCTCCGTGCTCGTATAGATGCGGATAGCCGAGCTGTCCACGGTGCGCACAAGCATTTCCTCCCGCCAGTCTCCGAAAATATCCGCTACGAGCGAAGGCGTTCCCTTCGTATGGTTATTCGTGCGGGTTCCATTTGCCGTTAGCAATCTGCCGCGTTTCCAATCATCAATCGTCGGCGTGTTTTCCAAGGAGCCATTCACAATTTGCGTCGTCATATTGCCCGCCCATTTGATGTTCATGTTCGTTCCTGGCGAGGTAGTGCTGATTTGAGTCCCGCTTGCTGTCCATGTGCCAACCGCCCATGTCTCCAGCCCTCTGTGATTCGGGTCGATATCGCCTACCATGCCGCGTCCGGTATCCTTGCCGGTGTAGCCGCCATAAATGACTTCGCCTGTCGCAGCATCGCGCAGCGAGTAGCCATAAGGGGCATACGGCCCTCCCTCATGCACCATAAAAATTTCTAAGCCTGGACGGTCAGGATCAATATCTGCGACATGAAGCGCATCGCCATGTCCAAGACCTGCATACGTCCCCGGATTTGCGCTGCCCGGCGGCAAAATATCGCCCGAGCTGTAGAGCAGTGTACCGTCATGGTCAATCGTCGAGGAGCCATAAATAATTTCCTGCTTGCCATCGCCATCTACATCCGCCGTGCTTAGCGAATGCGCACCCTGCGTCGTAAGCGTTGCAAAGGCCGGATTCAGTCCCGGTCTGCCATGCGGCCCATCGTTGAAAGGATTCGTCATCGGCACCCAGCCGCTGTCGACAAACCAGTGCTCGCGCAAATGCTTGCCGTCCCATTCATAGGAAACGAGCGTCGAGCGCGTATAGTAGCCGCGGGCAAATACGGCATAAGGCTTCGTGCCATCCAAATAAGCTACGCCTGCAAGGAAACGATCTACACGGTTGCCCGGCTCAATCCGGCCCATCGCATAGTCGCCCCACATGAGGCCATCGTCATGCCGGCCCGGCTTGTAGGGGATCGTCTCCAGCTCCTTGCCTGTCGCTCCTTCAAACACGGTCAAATATTCTGGCCCGCTCAAAATAAAGCCTTCAAAATCACGCAGCTTGTTGTTGCCGCTGCGCGCCGGCGCATACACATCCATAAAATAATCCGTCAGCGCTTCCGCATCCTCGCGGGACAGAGGATAGGCATATTTCGGCGCAATACCGAAGCTTTCTTCCAGCGTTGCCGGCCAATTGCCGTTTACGACCTCCTCATGCTTGTCCCAGTTCATGAACATATTTACGACATGCTCGTAATAGCCCTGCTTGCTCACGCGATAATCGTCGTTATTGCTGTAGCCAGCTGCAATATCCTCTTGAGGCATCGTAATATAATTTTCGGACGCGATTCCTCCGCTGCCGTCGTATTTCGTTATTTTGGTGCCCGGCGCTGTCTTGAACATCATTTCCGCCTTGCCGTCACCGTCAAAGTCATACACCATAAATTCGGTATAATGCGCGCCGGCGCGAATGTTCGGCCCTAGCTCAATGCGATACAGCTGCGTGCCATCAAGCTCGTAGGCATCAATAATAACCTCGCCGGTGTAGCCCTTCTGCGACACATCCTTGGCGTTCGACGGGTCCCATTTGACGATATATTCATATTGCCCGTCGCCATCCACATCGCCGACGCTCATGTCGGCAGCCGAATATGTGAAAGCTTCGCCCACAGGGGTAACCCCGTCAGCCGGCTTATTAAGCGGCAAATCATAATAGCCATTTCCCCACGGTATAGCTTCACTGCTGCGTGCCAGCTCTTCCCCATTCACCACAGCCGCTACCTGGTAACGCGATGAAGCGCTGCCCTGCGGGTCCAAGTAATTCGTGCTGTCCGTCACCGTTGCAATGAGCGTACCATCCCGATAAACGTTGAAATTTGCTCCGGTCATTCCACCCTCGGAATAGCCCGTCACCTCATTGCCTAGCAGCCGCCAGCTGAGAAATACGTTTCCCGAAGAAGCTACAGCTACAAGTCCTCTATCCAAATATTCCAGCTGTACTTTGCTCAAAGCTGTCCCTGCTTGCTCTGAGGCTGTCGTTTCCGCAGCAGTTGCGCCTGCGGCGCTGCCGCATAGCAGCGTAAGCCCCGTTAGCGTGGCAGCCGTCCTTTTAAGCCAGTTGGAGTGGTTGCTGAACATGAATCAATCGCATCCTTTCGATTTGAAGATCAGTTGGTTGCGCTTACAAAATACAGGTTGAACGATCTAGCCTCCTTTTTCCGACACCTATTTAGCGCAGTAAATCCCTTTTTAGTATATAGATTCCTATTTGGCGACACTAGGAAAAAAACAGAGTATTTCCATTAAATAACCGTCTTTTCCTATCGTTAGAAGATACTCCCTTGCCCCTCTCCTTTCGTAAGTTCAAAGGATATCGTGAATATAAGTTGAACTAGAGAATGGAAGAAAGAGCAGCCATCGAACTGGAGTCCTGACTGACTAACTTACTGTCAGTCTTGTCTAAAGGAAATCGGAGGGTGAGAGGACCGAGAGGCCGTTAAAACTGAACATTTCCCCTTTTTATCCAGTTCGCGGACTCAGAAGCCGCTATTGTCTCCAAAAACCGTGAAATGCCACCAGAAATCGGATGATAGCGGCCCCACAGTCCGCCAATAGGAATATATGATCTCAATTCAAAAAATAAGGTCTGTGCAGTCCGCTAGGACACGGCTATCAGCAGCCATTTTCAAGTAAAGCTTGGAGTTGGGGTAGAGCCTCCTTGTCTAAGCAGCTTCAAGCATGATTCATCACTGGTGTTATATTCGGTAGACCAAGCTAAATCGCTTGTGTCAAACGAAAAAAAGAGAACCCCAATTTCGAGTTCTCACTGTTCCATGTTTTCTTGTTTCTTGTTTCTGTTCCCTTGAATCTCACACTTTAAAGCTTATTTTTTCGAATATTTGACGCTATTATTGTTTATTCATGCTTTGATGCAGCACAGCTAGCATCTTCGCCGCTTCGGCTCTTGTTGCGCCGCCTTTCGGATCAAAGGCATTGCCGCCCTTGCCGGAGATGATTTCGGCCTGCTGCAACGAAACGATTGCATCTGTTGCCCACGAGCTAATGCTGCTTTGATCAGCAAAAGTAACTCCGCTAGCCGACTTAGGCAGCGTGAAGCCAGCCTGATCCGTAAATCGCTTCAGCATAACCGCCATTTCCTCACGGCTAATCGGCTCATTTGGCTTGAATGTGCTGCGCGATGATCCTTGGACAATCGCATGCTCTGCTGCCCAAGCTACATAAGGCAGGTACCAATCTCCGGCTTTGACATCTCCGAATGCGGAGGTCGTATTTCCAGACACATCTGCGCCTGCAATACCAGCCAGTATTTTAGCAAATTCTGCTCTCGTAATGTTCTTATTCGGTGCAAACTGGTTGCCGCCGCTGCCTTCAATCATATCACGGGCAGCTAAATAGGAGATGAATGAAGCTCCCCAATGGCTGTTTGTATCGTTAAAGCTGATCTTATTGTAGCCAACAGCATAATGGCTGAGGTGATTCGTTACGAAAGTAACCTTGCCGTTGCTATAGCTGGAATTGCTCATGATGCTAGGCTTCCCGTCATTGTCGATATAATAAGCAACAATGGCGCTTGTATCCTCCCCCTGTGCAGGCGTATAAGGAATATCAATTTGAATGCTGCTGCCGCCAAAGGTAGAAAGACTCGTAGTTCCGGATTCAATCGCTATATCCAGCACTGGTCTTGCGCCAACTACATTTTTGGCTTCTGGTGTAAGCGTGTCTGCTCCGCTTTGTGTTACCTTGACATGAATGTTATTGCCTGCAGCCTTCTCAATTGCATTCAGCGTAGTTGAATGAATGGTAATGGTGCCGAATGGAGTCACCACGACCACTTTATCCACTTTGCCAGCAGACAGGTTGGCAACAGCGGCTTTGGATAGCGAGATACCGACTGATTTGGCGTTATCTGCCGATTCAACGGTCAGCGTGACGATTCGTGCTCCCGCTTCTTTTGCCTGAGCCTGCTCCACTACGGTTTTAATCTGAGCATCGTCAATGACAGCCTCTGCATTTCCACTAGCGTCTGCCTTTGCTGTCACCGTTACACCAGAATTCTGATCTACAGGGTTAGCTGGAGTAGGCGTTGGAGCAGGTGTTGGTGAAGGCGTTGACGAATTACCCGAGCCTCCAGAACCACCAGAGCCTCCAGAACTCGATTTATTCGTAAATTCCAGCGAGATTTTATCGGCTTGATAAACGACCTGAGCATTATACTGGCTCGGCACCCCGCTGATCTCGACCGATGAGAACTGTCCGCTTTGCTGATTAGCACCGTAGCTCACAAGTGTGACTGAGCCATTGCTTGGCACGTAGCTGCTTGGAAAATTCACCTGCAATTTTCCGTTCGCATTTACCGCACCTTTAATTTCAAGCACATCACTAGCGCTCGCAACGTTAAGCTCAAGCGTACCGCTCGCAGCTTGCGTGAAATCTCCGTCAATCGTCATTTTTCCAGCTACATTCTCCGTAAGCGTACCGCCGTTATTCACGACATCGCCGTTTCCAAGAGCTGTTGCCGAACCGCTCTCCAGCGTACCCGCGTTAATCTGAGTACCACCGGAATACGTGTTGGTACCGAGCAGCTTCAAGGCGCCGGTTCCTTCCTTCGTCAGCTTGCCAACGCCAGAAATATCATTCTTCCAGCTGTCCACTGCATGGAAGCCGCCCTTGCTGGCATCCATCGACACCGTTACGTCACTGTCAAAAGCGCCATATCCGTCTGCTGCTGCAAAGAGATTCAGACGTCCCCAGCCTTCTGGGTCATCGAGCACCGGATAGCCGGAAGAAATGCCGGTAGTAGCCAATACCGCACGGCGCTGCTCGCCCGTCAAATAAGGCTGGCGCGTTTCCAGCAGCACTTCCGCCCCTTTAGGCACAATCATCGGCTCGGTTGTCGAATGGATCTGATCGAAGCCGTAGGTCAAACGCTCGGTAAATTGCGCTTTATTTTTCTCATAGTCAGTGAAACGGTCTTCCGCTGTACCTGTTTCGGTCAACAGAAGGGCATGGGCCTGATTATAAGCCTCCTGCTTGAGTGCCGCATGGTCCGGGTCAGACAAGGTAGCAGCCGCTAGCGCCGTTGCCATAACCCGTCCCCCTATAACATCTAGTGGTGAATGCATGCCTGCAATAATCCGGCTGTTCCCCATTTCCGAAGCACGGGTCAGCAGCTCTTGGAAGCGCTCAGGCACAGCATAAGCCAGTGCATAAGAAGCGAGATACGAAGCATTCGTATGACCGCTTGGGAAGCCGCCATCCGTAGCCGGCGTTGTGCTGATTGCAGGAACCAGCGTCGGCACAATCAGATTTGTATCATTAGCCCAGCGGTATGGACGCATATAGCTGTAGAAGTTTTTAGAAGGATTGCTGGATGCGTAATTGCCTCGCAGCGTCCCGATCAAGTCTACCATTTTACCAAGCTCGGAATTCGAATCGCCCGCTTTATTGGAGCCATTGCCGTCGTTGTATTTGACCGTAGTGGCATCATCAGGGATGCTCGTAATCGTCGTGAAGGTTCCTGTTTTGTCGCGATACACATCTGCCAGAGCGCCAAGACCTTCAGTCGCTCCATACGATTGATTTGTCCGGTCAACGAAATAAGCCAATTTTTCATCTTCCGCCGTACGAGTGGCAGCAATGTTTGCTACATATTGAATGTTATAGTCCAGCACGCTGCTGTTTAGTTTCGTGCCATTGTTCCACGAAGTACCAGGCTCCCAGAGCTCCTGAAACCCAGAAAGCACGCCGATGACCGGATTGGAATATACCGACTGATTAGCAGAAATACTGTTTTTGTAGTTGTCTACAAAATGTCCCCATGCCGGAGCTGGCGGCAGTTCAATTGAAGCTCCGTTTGATGCTGCAGTTGCAGCATTCCCCACTACGGAATTAGAAAGCAGTAAGAGGCCCAATGCAACAGATACAACCTTTTTGGTAGAATTCTTTTTCAAGTTGAGTCTACTCCCATCGTTTCGTTTTTTTGTTTTCCGAATCGATTTCGAGCGTAACATTTGGCCCTGCTGCTCCTCAATATAACAATTTCTGAAATGTATAAAAATCGTATCCTATCCTCTCAAATTCATGCTTTTCCCCCTGTTCTGGCTGGAGAAAGGATGAGAAATAGGTTCTATGCTATAGAGTCTTTTGCTGCATATCTTCCTCAAGCCGAATAATGTTAAGATTTGATTAATGGGTATAAGTCTGTCCATCCGGTGGTGTATAATCGAGGCGGTGAGGAGGCGTAGACCGTGAAAAAGTGGAACTCTGTATTTGCTAATCTGGCTGTATCTTATATTTCCATCGTGCTGGTCATTGTTCTCTTGCTCTGCTCCGTCTTCTATATTTATTTCTCAAAAAGCTATGAAGAGGAGCTGCACTCCAAAAATCAGCTGATCATAGACAACACAGCCCAAACGATTGAAGCCACGGTGCTTCAGAGCGTGCAGCAAATCTATCTGAATCTATCTCTCGATAAAACCGCAGATATTCGTTTATTTGCCGATTCCTCCTATAAAAGCAACCTTAGCAAAGCCATTGATCTGCAGGAATTGCTCCAGTCACAAGTGGCTGCCCATTCAGACCTCATCTATGCGGCGCATTTGTATTATCCGGAGCAAAATGTCATGCTCTCCTCCAATTATGGGCTGAAATTCAATGCCGACCAAGGCAGCAGCGCCGTATTTTTTGCCGATTGGATGAATGGGATGCGAGGCAATAAGCAAAACCAGCTCTGGACAACAACCCGATTGATTCCACAAGATATTTATTCCAGCCTGCCGAATAGCAAAAGCGAAGCCTTGATCACCTACACGCATAGCTATCCCTTTCAAGCCTCTGGCGAAAACAGTGATCTGATGATTGCGATTGACTTGAAGGAAAGTGCGATTAGCGGGGTTATTCGGAATATGATGCCCTCGCAATATGAAAGCACGTTTATATTAGATCGTTCCGGGAGCCTGATCACGGGTTCAGACTATGAAAGCCTAGGTCTGCACAACGCTACCGACTCCAGCATCACCGAGACCTTGCAGTCCAAGGCGGAGTCTGGCCGCTTTAAAGACACGATTAATGATGCCCCTTATGCGGTTTCCTACCAAACGCTGCCATCGACCGGCTGGAAAATATACAGCGCCATGCCTGCCAGCTTCTTCTATCAAAAGTTGATTTTCGTACAAAAGCTTGTACTTGTCATCTGTGTAGCTGCCCTATTGATAGGAATCGTATTATCCGGGATTTTTGCTAGAGTAAGTTACAGCCCAATTAAGCGATTGGCGGGAAGAATAAAGGACTTATCCGGGCATGCGCCTGAAAATGTGACGAATGAATTCAAGCTTATTGATACCGCTTTCATTAAGCTGAACGATAAGGTCAGCAATCTGGAAGAGACGCTTCAGGCTAATAGCTCGGTTATCAGGCATAATGTATTGCTGAACCTGCTCCACAATAGCAATACAAGAGAAAAATTGGCGGAAGAGCTCCCCTTTCTCGGCATCTCTCAGGCCTACAGTCATTATTGCAGCATGATTGTAAATACGGGCCAAGCCTATGCCCATTTAAGCTCCAGAGATATGCAGTATGTCGTGTACCGAATGATCAGCCAGTTGGAGGGGGCCTCTGTGCCGGAGGCGCATATCATTGCCGAGGAGCTGCCGGACAAGACGATCGTTATCCTTGTTTGCGCGAGCGAAACCTGCGACTTATTTTTAGAGCAGCTGTCCCGTTTTGTATTAGCGGAAGCCAAGCAGCAGTTTCAGCTGGATTTTCAAATTTCACAGGGGTGCTGGGTAGAGGATATCATCGAGGTTCACCAAAGCTATATGGAAGCCCAAAGCTTAATAAAATACGGCTATTTCCTACCGGATAGATCCATTTTGAATGATCGTACTCTACTCGATCGCGAGCATAGCCTTGAAGAAATCCCGCAAGCGATGCTTATGAGGTTCAGAGATAAATTGCATGCCCGTCAAGCCCCCGAAATTGCGACAGCGGTTGAGCAATTGGTTGTGACGATGCGGGAAGGCATGTACTCTGCCGATTATTGCCGCTTTGTTTTGGCGAACACCGTATACGTCTACTCCGATTATTTGAAAAGCGTTCGATACCAGCAGCACGATCAAGGCCATCTGGATTTATACAATCAGTTTAACGAGACACGTAATATTTATCATTTTCAGGAATGGCTGGTTAGCTCCATATCGGCATGTCTTGAGCAAATGGAGAAACGGAATAACGATCGAGCTGTCTCCAGCATTGACGCTGCCAAGCAATATATTCGCAACCATTTATCGGAGGATCTGTCGCTTGAGACGGTGGCTGCCCAGGTGTTTATTAGTCCCAAGTATTTGAGCAAGCTATTTAAGGAAGAGAGCGGCATCACCTATACCGACTATGTTACCAGCCAGCGAATGGAAAAAGCGACCGCTTTAATCGTGAACAATAATATGTCTGTTGAGCAAATTGCCAGTACAGTCGGCTATAGGACTGCGGCTTATTTTATTAAGAAATTTAAGGAACGGCATGGGTGTACGCCGGGCAATTATTTGCGCCATACCGTTAAGCAAGCGTAAACGGCTGTCGCCGTCCCTTGGCGGCAAAGCTTCCGTTTCGCGTAGAAATATAGAGAAAGTATGGCGAGGTCATATACTTTCCTATATTTCAAGCGTAAACGGCTGAAGCCGTCCTCTGGCGGCAAAGCTTCCGTTTCGCGTAGAATATAGAGAAAGTATGGCGAAGTCATATACTCTCCTATATTTCAAGCGTAAACGGCTGTCGCCGTCCCTTGGCGGCAAAGCTTCCGTTTCGCGTAGAAATATAGAGAAAGTATGGCGAAGTCATATACTTTCCTATATTTCAAGCGTAAACGGCTGTCGCCGTCCCTTGGCGGCAAAGCTTCCGTTTCGCGTAGAAATATAGAGAAAGTATGGCGAAGTCATATACTTTCCTATATTTCAAGCGTAGCCGCTTCAGCCATAGCGTGCATGCAGAAATACGATTCAAGGAAGGTTTCATCATGAAAATGAAGGAATTACAGCGTATCGCCACCCTTATAGCCGTCGTATGTCTAAGCTTGGTCAGCGGGTGCGAAACAAGCTCTGTGCACCTGTCTGCTGCCAAGGATTTGCAAACCCCGATAGCTTCTGACAGCCCGCAGCACAGCATTTCTTGGACGATGCATCTCAATCTGCCTGTTCCAGAAAATGCGGAGATGGTGCGCCTCCTTGAAAATAAATTCAATGTCAATTTGGACGTCTGGAATTTAGAAAATAACAAATATGAAGCGCTTCTGGATATGCTGCTGGCGCAGGGCGAAATTCCCGATTTATTCAGAATCAGACAGACTCAGGATCTCCTGAAATATCAACAGCAAGGCTTGCTGGCCGAAATTCCCGAGGAAATGCTTAATCAGTACGCTCCAAACATTATGAAGGCCATTCGAGAAAATGCGCCCGCCTATCAGGATTATGGCAAAATCGACGGCAAATATTATGGCATTCCTGTCGTCAATCCCACAAACATTTATCGCATACCTGTTGTATATAGAGAGGATTGGCTCGATAAGCTGGGCCTGACGGTGCCTGAGACACTATCTGATTTTGAGAAGGTCATCTATGCATTCGCGAATGGAGATCCGGATGGCAACGGCAAGAAAGATACGTACGGCTTGTCCAGAGAAGGAATGAATGTTGTTTTCGGCGCTTTCGGGCAAATCGTCTTCGCAGACCAGCTTTACTTCGGGGTGAAAAATGAAAAGCTCATCATCGGCGCATTGGAGCCAGAAATGCAGGAGGCGCTGCACTATCTTCGTAAGTGGTACGCTGATGGCATCATCGATCCCGAGTTTATTACCGGCGAAAATAAAGGCGGCTACAAGCATCTGTCCCATGCCTTTATCAATGGCAAAATCGGCATGACCTCCATGGGCAATTACTATCACTGGATTCAAGCTGGCGATTATTTAGCCTTAGAGGATGAGGGCGGCGCGAATGGCGCGGAGATTCCGGTAGAAGCTACATTTAACGCAAAGGAACTAACGGCGGGCAATCCGCAGGCCAGAATTGTGTTCGGCCAGCCCTTTCGTGGACCGGAAGGAAAACGGGGCTCCAAAGCCTATGATATGCTGATGAGCTTCACCGCTATCGGAGCTGACGCAGCTGTTGATCCAGGCAAGATGGAGACGATCCTTCAAATACTTGACTATGTGAGCGCGAGTCCCGACCCGGATGAATATGCCTCAATGAAATATGGGATCAAGGGCACACACTGGACATGGGCAGGAAACGTGAAGGAGGATGTCATTGTGCTGCCTCCCTATGACACCATGTTTAACTATCAAAATACAATCGGCGCCAATCTAGGCATGACGGTACCCTTGGTCCCTAAAGAACGAAGAGAGCGATGGGCCTCAACCTTGAACCTTGATCAAGATGGCATCTACAACGCTTTGGAGGTTGCGACTCCCTCCTTAATCCATAACGGAGCTGAATTAATCAAGTTAAAAAACAAAGCCTATGTCGCCTTTATTACCGGCGAGAAGCCGCTAGAAGACTTTGATCGTTTCGTCCATGAGTTTATGAAGGCGGGCGGAACGGAGGTACTGCAGGAAGCAAATGACTGGTATCGCCAGCATGCTGTAAAATGACGGAAAACCATGTATAACCTCTGCACGTTTATTCCACAATAAGAACGTTTTGTTACAGGCGCATGCCGCGCCATTACAAGGAGGTTATAGGATGAGTCCATCTACAACACAAGCGCCAGCCCAGACGCTGCCGCCCCAGCATCAGGATCAGCAGCCTGGACTGGAATCCGTTATGCATCCGCAGCCTGTCTATAAATCCGCAACTTATAAGGCTGCTGGAAAGCTGATGGGCAAAGCGGCGATTATTACCGGAGGGGACAGCGGAATTGGACGTGCCGCAGCGATCGCTTTTGCAATGGAGGGCTGCGATGTCAGCATCGTTTATTTGGAAGAGGACTCCGACGCGAAGGTTGTAAAACAGGAGATTGAGCAGCTTGGCAGACGCTGCCTGCTGATTTCTGGCGATATCGGCGATGAAGCCTTCTGTCAACAAGCGGTCGAGCAGACGGTTCAGGCATTCGGCAAGCTCGACATCATCGTCAATAACGCTGCAGAGCAGCATGTGCAGCAGCGCCTTGAGGATATTACGGCGGAGCAGCTTACCGCTACGTTCCGCACCAACGTATTCGCGATGTTTTATTTGACGAAAGCGGCGCTCGCCCATTTGAAGCAAGGCGCATCCATTATTAATACGGCATCGATTACCGCCTATCGCGGCAATGAGACGCTGATCGACTATTCGGCCACCAAAGGCGCGATCGTCTCCTTCACCCGCGCCCTATCCGCCAATTTGGCAGGCCAAGGCATTCGGGTCAATGGCGTCGCACCGGGCCCCATCTGGACGCCGCTTATTCCGTCCAGCTTCGACGCACAGAAGGTCGCCACCTTCGGCGGTGATACGCCGATGAAACGTCCCGGCCAGCCTGCCGAGCTTGCCGCCGCCTACGTCTATCTCGCATCGGATGACTCCAGCTATGTCACCGGACAGATGATGCATGTCAACGGCGGGGAAATTATTAACGGGTAATAAAAAAATAAAAGTGCACCTCCCAGAATGATTTTGGATTAGCGCCAGCTTACGCAGACTTTTCCAATACCTAATTCTGAGAAGTGCACTTTTCATTTACATGCAGCCTGCCCACTTGAGAACCGCAGCATCCGAGTCTTGCTGAAGAAATACAGCTCGCGACGCTCCCTCTTTTTTTGACGGACTGAGGTTCCGCTATTCTGGCTTTTAATCCGAATTCCGGCCGTAGGCGGACAGGAAAGCCGTTATCACCCTCATTTTCTTGTCAAAATGGCCAACAGCAGCGCATTAGCGGCTTCTGGGTCCGGAGCCTGTTCCTTAACTCGTAATTCCGTTGAAATAGCGGCTGCTGGGTCCGCCAAATAATAGGATCATGAGCTGGCTCGCTTACATTTGCATGCTATTTGCATGCTATTTGCATACATGCCCTAGAATGCACCGGTCTTACTCCTCTTCCGGACCCAAATGCACTTTGTCCTCTTCATTATCGCGAACCGTTTTCTGAAGCACGAGGCAAGCTACAATCAGGAAAGCTCCGGCAATAGCATAGTAGCCTTTTACATAGAATGGCTCCTCCAGCGTGTACAAGCCAATGTATTGCGCAAGCACAGCAATGATAAAGCCGATCCAAGCCATGAATGTAAAGGCTGGCGTGTTGCGATTGCGATAGGAAGGATTTTGTTCCTTCAGAAATTTATCCTCATCATTGTCGCGGGCAAGCTTCTGGAGCGTAAAAGAAGTAATGACGAGCAAGATTCCTGTTACGGCGTAGTAGCCCTGAACCGAAAGCGGCTGATTGAGCGTATAAATGCCGATAAATTCAAAGGCGAATGCGAGTACAAAAGCTCCCCAAGCCATAAACGTATAAGTTGGTGTATTCCGGCGACGGTAAAAGTTCATTGATTTGCGAACAGGCATTTGATTTTCCATGATAGGCGTCCTCCCGTATAACCTTGCGGTTATTTGTTTGATAGCCTTATCTTACCTGTTTTCGCTGGAATAAATAGTACCATCTTCTCTTAGTACCAGCTGCTAATACGATGCAATCAGCTTACACAGCGCTTCCTTCCCGCTCGCTCCCTGCCAATCCGTTACCTTCTGCATGAAAAGCTTGAACGGCACTATCCAGCCGCTCCACTAATTCGCCAAGCTGCTCGGCAGCGGCGGTTACCTGCTCGAAGCCGTCCGTCTGCTCCTCCACCGCCTCAGCCACCTGATTGGACAAATCGCTGCTCTGCGCCGCAATAACGGCAAGGCTGCCAAGCTGCTCATGCACTTGGCCGACACCGATGCTAAGCTTAGCAATATGCTCGCTGCTCTCCTTGATTTGGCGCGTGCTGCCTGATACGGACAGTGAGATGTGGCGCAGCGCTTCATCCATCTGCTTCACCACCTCGGATTGCCTGCTGCTTTGCTCCCTCACATCCGCCATAGAGCCAACGGTTTTCCCGATATCCTGCTGCACACCTGAAATGAGCGCCACCGTTTCTTCCGTCGCCTCACGCGACTGCTGGGCAAGCTTGCCCACTTCCTCCGCTACGACAGCGAAGCTGCGACCCGACTCTCCCGCTCTGGAAGCTTCAATCGAAGCGTTCAGCGCCAAAATGCCGGTCTGCTTGGCAATGCCGCTAATCGTCGTCAAAATTTGATTCACGCTTTCCGCCTTGCTACGCAAATCGCTAATAATTTCGCCGATCTGCTGCGTCGCCTCATTGCTGCTGTCATTGCGCCTTCCCAGCTCCTGCATCAAGGCAAGCCCCTGCTCATTGCCCTCGTTCATCTGCACGATGCCCTGCCATACCTCCTCCGTCTGCTCGCGCAGCGCAGAAGCTTGATCCGCAAGCTCTGTAGCGGTATCCGCACAGGAAGCCAGCATCGCCGATTGCGACCGATTGCCCTTGGCAATTTCCGCGACCGATGCGGTCATTTCCTGCGCCGCAGCCGTCGTCTGCTGCGATACGGCCAGCAGCGTATGGGACGACTGGCCGATTTCCACGGTCGTTTCTTTAATGCTGCCCGTCAAGCGGCGCAGCTGCTGCACCATATGATTGAACCCGCTGCCAATGCGTCCAATTTCATCCTTGCCTGTATAGCGAGACTGCACATCCAGCTGTCCGGCGCTGACCAGCTCCATATCCGCTACGATTCGCTTCAGCGGCCGCACCATGCGCGAGCCTACAAGGAGTGCGGTCAGCACAGCGAGCACAATGACGCCCAGCAGCAAATAAAGAATGAGCCACGTCTGATGGTTAACCTCCTGATAAATATCATGGGTGGGCGATGCCACAATTAACGTATAGTCATTCGACAAATTCGCATAGGAAACGAGCGTCTCTTCTCCGCCCCACTGTGTAAGCATGACACCTCTGGGCTCCTGCCCTACCTTTTGCGAAAAGGCCTCATCCACATCTTTCAGCACAGCAGCCTCTGTATGGACAGGATCAATAAGCAGCTTCTGGCTAGCATTAATCAGAAGCGCATAGGTATCATCAAACGTACGAATGTCGCCTAGAAAGCTTTGAAAAAGGTCAAAACGAATATCCATCCCCACAATGCCGACGGATTCTCCATTTTTAAACAATGGCACCGTATAGCTAATCATATCGACGCCAATATTCTCATTGCGGTATGGGTCAAGCCACATCGCCTTGCCCGACTGGACAGGGAGATAATACCAGCCTACATGAGCGGTATCGCTAGGATCGTATTGGCTGAAATCGGTTGGCGTCAGCTGCTGCATCTTGCCGCTGTCATCCGAGTCCGCATGAAAAATGCCGGAGGTCGGAGCAGTAAACGCAGGATTAAATCGAATATAGAAGGACATTGCTCCTTCCGTCTCTTCCGCAAACTGTGCAGCAATCGGGCGCAGCGTCTCCTCATACTCTGTAACGTACTCGCCATCTGTCTTGAAGCGCTCCAAATCATTCAGCAGGGATACAGCGGTTATCGCCAAGCCATCGACTGAATTTTGAATGGCATTGATTTTGGAATCCAGCTCGCCAGCGGCGCTGTCGACCGTCAGCTCTGCATTATCTCGCGAGTAGCGCTCCAGAATATTATTGCTAGTATACAAACCCGTAAACCCTACAATCGTTCCAGACAACACTGCAAAAATAATAATTGCCAGCATGATGCGAATACGAATGCTACTCATCCTACTCCTGCCTCCTATGAAATCCTTCTCAAGAAGGACTTTCATTTTTCTATTTTTACCTTCTTCTTCCTTTATCGGCTGAAAAACCACTGAAATGAATATAAAAGGACAAAGACTTAGTTCGTATGAACTAAGTCTTTGTCCTCGGTTGCAGCCGCCTGTTGACTGCTGTTTATATCGTATAGCTAACCTTCTTCTGTAGTGGTATTTCCTCTTTGCCAAGCACCTTATTTAGAATAAGGTTTTCAAAATATATAAATCCGCTGTCCCGGCTGCGCGGCCGGTCTAGCGTAATTCGCTTGTCGAGAGAGATGACGCCTTCCTCAATCAAAATAACCCGGTCTGCCAGCGCAACGGCCTCGCTCACATCATGCGTGACGAGAACGACCGTGAAGCCCTGCTCCAGCCACAGCCGTTCAATCAGCTGCTGCATTTCAATGCGCGTCAGCGCATCGAGCGCGCCAAGCGGCTCATCCAGCAGCAGCAGCCGCGGCTTGCTTGCCAGCCCCCGGGCCAGCGCAACCCGCTGCTTCTGCCCGCCGGAAAGCACATGCGGCCATTCGCCTGCGCGGTCCGCAAGCCCGACCTGCGCCAGCGCTTCCGCCGCCTTCGCCTTATCCTTGCCTGGCGTGCCGATCCGTACATTGTCCAGCACACTCTTCCAAGGCAGCAAGCGCGCCTCCTGAAACAGTACGCGAATATCTGTCCCTACGCTTTGCTGTTCGCCGCTGCCCAGCAGCAGCGTGCCCTCCGTCGGCAAATCCAGCCCGGCGATCAGCCGCAGCAGCGTACTTTTGCCACAGCCGCTGCGGCCGACGATGGCGACAAATTCGCCACGGTCTATTTTCAGATCAACGCCCTTGAGTACTTCCTTGCCTGCAAACTCTTTGCGTACCCGGCTTAACTGGAGCTGTGCCCCTTTGCGGCTATCGGTCATGTCATCCCCTCCTATGCTTTCGCACGGCTGTAATTCGGATTCCACTGGAGCAGCCGCCTCTCGAGTATTTTCGCAATGCTGTCGGACAGCTTGCCAAGCAGCGCATAAATGATGATGCTCAGCACCGTCACATCCAGCTGCATAAATTCCCGGGCATTCATCGCCATGTAGCCGATGCCCGAATTGGCCGCTACCGTCTCCGCCACGATGAGCGTCAGCCACATAATGCCGAGCGAATAACGGACGCCGACCAGCACCGAAGGCAGAGCTCCCGGCAAAATCACTTCTTTATACAAGTCGAAGCCCCGCAGCCCATACACCTTCGCCATTTCAATAAGTCCGCGGTCAATCGAGCGAATGCCATGAAAGGTGTTGAGGTAGATGGGGAAAAAGACGCCCAGCGCGACCAGCAGCAGCTTCACCTCTTCGCCAATGCCGAACCAAATAATAACGAGCGGAATGAGTGCCAAATGCGGCACATTACGCAGCATTTGAATCGACGAATCCATCACGATTTCCGCTCTTGAGGAAAAACCGTTAATAAGGCCCAGCAGGAAGCCGATTCCGCCGCCAATGAGAAAGCCCAGTATGGCTCGGCGGGCGCTGATTGCAATATTTTCAGCCAGCTGGCCGCTCTTAATGGAAGTGATCAGCTCCTCAATGACCTGCAGCGGCTGCGGCAAAACGTTAGCGGCGATAATGCCCGTAACCGTCAGCACATGCCAGGCGATTAGCAGCAGAATCGGAAGCAGCCATGGCGTGAAGGAGGATGTCCAGAAGCTGTAGGATGGTTTTCGCAAAATATAGCTCTCCTTTCAGGCCCCGAATTATTTCAGTGCGTCCGCAAAAGCGTCGCTCCAGATCGTCTTCACATCAACCGGATTTTTAAGCAAATCGACCTTTTGCAGCGTATCGGCAATGTCCTGCTGGGAAGCAATCGCTGCATCCGATGGCGGCAAAATCGTAGTCGGCTGCTGCGCTTCGCCGTCCTTCAGCGTTTGGAGCGCCTGCTCCACAGGCTGCTTCGTATTTTCAGCTACAATGCCTGCCCATTTCTCCTGATTCGCACGAATCCATTCATTGTACTGATTGAGACGGTTCAGGAAATCCGCAATCGCTGCATGCTTGCCCGGATCTTCAATCGCTGCCGGATTCGCTTCAATCGGGAAGTTGCCGGATAAAATATTCTGGGCAGACGCCAGCGTCGTTGCGCCATTTTGGCGTGCCGATATGACCGCGTTGCCGTAGCTAGCCAATGCATCCACGCTGCCGCCGATCAATGCGCTGAGGCCATCGGAGGTCGACAGCGCTACAGGCTCAATGTCCGTCCAGCTAAGCCCTGCTTCTTCAAGCATTTTAAGCAGAAAATAATGCGCGGTTGTGCTGCTGACGTAAGCTACCTTTTTGCCCTTCAAATCGGCTACGGATTTCACCGTCGAGCCTTTTGGAATAAGCAGCTCCTGCTGGAGCGTGCTGGATTTTTGAATGGCAATAATTTTAAAATTGCCGCCGTTTGCGGCCTGTGCTGCAAACAAGGGCGGGATTTCGCTCGTCAAGGCGACATCCAAATGTCCGCCTGCCATGGCCTCCAGCTGCAAATTGCCGCCTTGGAAGACGCTGAATTCGATTTTGTAAGGCGTAGCATCGAGTCCAGCTTCCTTGAAGCCAATCTTTAGATTTTCCCAGCCCGTCTGACCGATGTTCAGCGTGACTTTGCTCAAATCCGGCCCGCCTTCCGCTGCCGGGCTGCTGCTTTCAGAAGCTGCAGCTGGGCTCGCCGATGCTGCTCCTGTGTTCGTCGTCCCCCCTGTATTGCCGCATGCTGCGAGCAGGCTCGCTAAGATGATTGCTATGCTTAAGCCTAGCCACTGTCTCTTTCTGTTCTTCACGGTTGTTTCCGCCTCTCTAGATCTCGTGTGTAAGGTTTCCCCTTATTGTGTGCCTTTTATTGCGAAGCAGCAGCTGCCTTGCTTCTAATGCGCTTCCCCAGCTGGTCCGCTGCAATAATCGCCTCAGCGATTGCCGCCGGATGAACGGCGAATGGCAGCTCGGCAGCTTTCGCTCCAGCAAGCGGCACTTTACCTGCAATGTCATAAGCGATTTTATCCGCGTTTTCTTCAAATCCGAGCTGCGCCAGCGTAACCGGCAGGCCAAGCGCATCCAGCTTCGCAGCAAGCCGCTCCGTCTCCGCGGGCGTTTGCCCTTGCAGCAGCGTGTGGGCAACGAGCCCAAACGCGACCTTCTCGCCATGCAGCGAGCCATGCGTTTGCGCAAACTGCGTCAGGCTGTCGTGGATGGCATGGGCCAAAGCGCCGCGTGCGCCTCCTGCCGATACGGTGTTCACTTGTCCGGCCAGCCAGACAATCGCGTGACTCACCTCATGGAATGCGGGTGTCACGATGCCGTCGCCCGCGTTCGCATACGCCTGCTGCGCATAGTGGTCCAGCACCTCGACCGCCAGCTCTGACGTTTTGACGCCAAGCCGTACATCAAGGTCGGCCGGAACCTTTTTCACATTGACGACCGTCTCGTTCCATTTCACATACGTATCGCCTATGCCCGAAGCAAGGTAGCGCTTAGGTGCAGCAGCAAGCGCCGCCGTATCCGCAAGCACCAGCTGCGGGGATTGCTTCAGCGGCAAGTAGCCTGCCGAGCGCCCCTCCTCGTCGTACAATACGGTGAGCGCTGACCATGCCGCGCAGGTTGCCGCAATCGTCGGCACCGTCACGCTCGGCACATTTATCCGCTGCGCAACCGCCTTCGTCAAATCCAGCACCCGACCGCCGCCAATTCCAACCAGCACGTTGATATCCTGGCTCGCTGCCAGCTCCGAGTAGGCTGCGATCTGCTCCGTCGTTACCTGCCCGGAAAAGCGATGCACCTGATAAGTGACATCGACCGCATTTAGACTGGCAAGCAGCGGAGCCGCTGCTTCAAGCGCTTTTTCCCCGCCGATTATAAAGAGCTTGCTGCCGATTTCTGCAATTTTCGCTCCACCTTCTGCCCATGCATTCGGCTCGTTTACATATTGATTTGGTGCTTTTACTTGTACCATTTGTTTGCGGGCCCCCTTGTTTGTAATCAGCTGCATAGCACTTTATACTCATTATTCATAGTTGTTTACTTGTATTTAGGCAAGTATAGGTTACCCCTAGCCAATCGTCAATCGGCATCAGCCCAGAAATAATCTATTAGTCGATTATAAAAATCTATAATCGCGCGAACGCTTTTGCCAGCGAAAAAAAATGCAGAACGGACATCGTTGCTGCTTTAGCAACGGCCTGTTCTGCATCTTTTCCCCTTTACGGCTCATTCGTTTCTATACGATCTGTCTAGAATGCCCCGCGACCATAACGAGCGTCACTTCTCCATCTGCTGCCTTAACTCGGGATACTCCCGTTCGAATGTCTTCACCATTACATACAGCTGGAGCCCCCTTGCTGCCCGCATCGCTTCCTCCGCCAGCTCAATTGCCCTTGGCCGATTGCCCTGTTTATACTCCATGTAAGATAGCAGCGACTGCTTCATCCATGCCTTAGAGATTCGGTTTATATGATCGTGAGCCTCAGCGAACTCTCTTCTCTCGATGTCATAATAAGCTTGATAATAATGCCTATATTCCACCGGCTGAATCAGCTCAATTTCGTGTAAAACATTTTGAATATCCTTGTTATAGTGAGCTTGGAGCGTCTTGAACAGCGCCTGTTTATTCTTTTGCTTGTACTGCTTGAGCAGCTTCGCCATCGTCGCATCAAACTCGTCATCCAAACGATTGGCTACCGTGTAGTTGATATAATAACTGGGTATGCTGCGGTTCGCGAGCAGAAACCTCTCGATTTTCACCAAGTTTCTCGTCCCTAAAATCGTATAAAATAACGGGCCCAGTGTCACAGCCAAAAACGTTAAAAATATAATGACAATCGCTGCCGGCCCTTCAACCTTTAAATAATTCAATAGAAATATGAGCGGAATCGCGACCAATATATAAATCAATGTTCTTTTCACAAATCTCATTACTTGCCCTCCTTTACATCCTTTTCAATGCTGCTCCAATTCTACCATCCCACTCTAGCAAAATACAAAAAAAGGATAATGCTCATACTGTCTGCACAGCCCGAGCATTATCCATGATTCCGCGCTATCCAGCCTTCGTTTGCTGTGTGTCCTCGCTGCTCAGCACAAAATGACTGAGATCATCCTGCAGCTGCTGGGCCATATCGCGCAGCGCTTCCGCCGATGCTTGAATTTCCTCCATCGACGCAAGCTGCTCCTCCGTAGCTGCGGCCATCGTTTCCGCCTCATCCGACGTTTTATTCGAGATGTTCGCTACTTCGCCAACCGATGCCGTGACCTCTTCCATGCCTGCGGAAATTTCCTCGGCGGCTGCCGACACTTCCTGAATTTGATCGCTCATCGAGCGAACCTCATGCAAAATATCGCCAATCGTCGTATTTGCCTGCTCAATAGAGGCAAGACCAGAAGCCGTCTCCGATTTCATGTCGCTCATCGCCTTCACATTCTCGCTCACCAGCGTCCGAATATCTCTGACCAGCTCAGATATCGTCTGCACCGACTCGCTCGTCTGCTCGGCCAGCTTGCCCACTTCGGAGGCTACGACGCTAAAGCCCCGGCCATGCTCGCCAGCTCTCGCTGCTTCAATATTCGCATTCAGCGACAAAAGCTGCGTCTGCTTGGCTATTGCCATTACCGCTTGCACGATTTGGCCAATTTGCGCCGAATGCTCATCCAGCTTGGAGACGACCTCTCCCGAACGAACAGCCGATGCTTGAATACTGTTCATTTGGCGTACCGTCTGTCCAAGCTGCTCTTCGCCTACTTGAGCGTTGCCCGTCACCTTGACCGCAGCGTCCGCCACTTCTGAAGCTGCTTCGGCGATGCGAGTAATGCCAACCGCCATTTCATTCATCGCTTTCGACGTTTCATCCGCCGATACGCGCTGTACGTCCGTTCCTTCGGACACCCCTTGAATCGACTCGGCAATTTGCTTCATCGCCTGCGTCGATTCATGTGAAATGGCTGTGAGCTCCTCCGACGAAGCCGCTGCCTGCTCAGATACGATCTGGTTTCTCCGCAGCAGCCCATTCAAGGAGCGAATCATTTCATTAAATGACAGGCCGACCTGACGCAGCTCATCCCGTGTTTCCAAATTGAGTTCTTTGGAAAAGTCGCCTTTCGCCATCGCATCCGCACGATTACGGAGTGCGGCCACCGTTACCATCACATTACGGTAGAAAGCCATGTAGAACATAGCCACGAGCAGTAGGGACAGAGCCGTCAAGCCAAGCAGCATATTTCGAGTCGCCGTCAGCTCATTGATACGCTGCTGGAGCACCTGCTCAAGCTCTGTATTCACCTGAACATAAAAGTCGTTTAACACACCAATCGACGCCGTTCCCGACTTGAAAAACTCCGCCCCATCCATGGTCAAGTTAGAGCCGTTAAGGACACCTGTTTTAAGCAGTGCCACAAAGCTTTTGAGCGATGTCGCCGTCATCGCGCCACTTTTCTCCAATGACGGTATCAGTGCCTCGTTCCAGCCTAAAGCGCTGCTCAGCGACTTATTCATATTCGTCAGGGAATAATTGATCATTTCCGCTTCCAAACGAAGCTTGATTTCTTCGTCATCCCCCATTGCTTTGCTGGTAAGCACACCATTTCCTTTGCCGCGAATAATAGCCGCATGCTCCATGAGCGCAGGAATTTGCTGCACAAACATAGAACCCAAATAATAAGAATCCATCTGCGTATCAAGAGACAGGCCAGATTCATCCGCGAGCTTGATCATAATATTGGTTAAATCTAATACAAGCGTGGAATGGTTGTCAAAACTGTCATCAGCCTTCATCGTAGCGTTGCTCGAATCCAATTGTGTCCACTGCTGCTTCCAGGTCTCCCACAGCTCCTGCACCCCCGCCATGTTTGACGCTTTCATACCTGGGTCTATCGTTTGAATCAAGCCAGCTATTTCCTGTGATTTGGCATCTACATCTGCCTTGGCATCAGGATTTCCATTCAACAAGCCGGATGATAGCCCACGGTGCTGCTGCACTTGGAGCATAAGCGGCATTATATCTTTAATATAAGCCACGCCGTCATGTTCTTTTTGAATATACTCAATGTTTCCTTGCTGCTCGCTAACCCATAGAACAAGCAGCATGACCAGCGGGATCATAAACAGAGCACTAACGACCATGAACTTCTGTGCATACTTCAACTTGGACATAAGAGCTGTGAAAGGACTTAATAATTTAAAAAACATGAGACCCACCCGCCTATTTATTTAATTACTATTCATGAATAGAAATATCGGTTATAGACGGTCAAATGTTTAGTAAAACTTAAGGAAAAGTCGCAGTGGGTGGAGATTCCTCCCTCATTTCGACAAATGTTGATGCAAGGCTTACATCAGACAAGGAATCAATGGGATAAAGTGTTAACCTGTGACATCCGATTGTCATGCCTAGCTTTAACTTCCTTAATAAAAAAAGGATATATTAAATAAGAAACGAATAGTCTACGTTAGAGTTTTTAATTTTGAGAGGAGTGATGTGGTATGAACCATAGCCATGTTGCCATTTTTTTAAGGAAGGTTACGAAATAATCGTAGAGGTGGAATTCCTCTGCGGAGTAAAATTTGGGAGGAATTTCGTATGGCAGTTGTATTAAAGCCAGTGTCTATTGAGAATTGGTATGAATGTACCCAGCTTAAAGTTAAGCCAGAGCAGCTTAATGTCTTTCCTGCACCTGTGGTTTATTGGATTGCAGAATCAAAATATGTTTATGATTTTGAATTGCGTGCTATTTACTCAGAAGAAGTCTTAGTCGGATTTCTCGTATTTTGTACGAAACCAAATAAGGATGATAACTATTGGATTCCTGCCATAATGATTGACGAAACGCATCAAGGCAAAGGTTATGGCAAGGCAGCAATGGAAGCTTTGATTCAATTTATGCGTATTTCGCATGGTATAAGAATAATGATTGGACATCGACCAGATAATCAAATTGCGGGAAAGTTATATGAATCTTTAGGGTTTAAAAAGTTAGTGAAGAAGTAATAGATGGTGAAATAATACGTCTGCTTCAAACGGTTTAACCATTTGCATGGACTGTCGGCAACTGTCGGCAGTCTTTATGATGACAGAAAGAATTAATTGTTTTATAACTTAGCTTCTGACATGATGCTAACAGAAGCTGGATGAACGGCTCATCGAAGTGACCGGCACCGCCGTTTATGTGGATGCTTTTGAAGTAAGCCTGCTGTAAATTTGGCATATGCGCTGCCGTTGATTATAATAGTGGGCGAGAGCTGTGAAATAGAGAGGAAGAGATATGTTGAGCCATACCGCACAGGATGTAGCCGATTGGATGCTCGGAGAGCTGAAGTTTGCCGGCATTCTTCATCAGGAGAAGGCCGTTGCCCATATTACAGAGCATTTTGGAGAGCAGTTCATATACGTGAATGAGCAAGGGAATACGTCGATCGACAAGGAAGTAAAAAAAGCGTTCAAAAAAGGCCATGGCGGCAAGGCAGCCTGGGACCGTGAAGGTTTTTTCTGGGGCTGGACTTAGCCGGTAGACGCAGCTAGACAACAGATATGCAGCAAGTACGTAAAAAAAGCTATGCAACCTTCGGTTTGAACATAACCGGAAGCCGCATAGCTTTTTCTACTATAGGGGAGCTTTCATTGCCCGCTTGCTGCGCTGGTACGCCCAGTGGTTCGTCGGTCCATGCCCGCCGCCAATTTGAATGCCGTCCTCGATGGCCGCTTGAATAAACGCTTTCGCTTGGCGCATCGCCGCTTCCATATCCGCTCCTTCGGCAAGTCCTGCCGCAAGCGCCGCCGAAAAGGTACAGCCCGTGCCATGCGTGCGGGCCGTTGCAACGCGTTTGCCTGCGAGCTCGGTAAAGCCGCTGCCGTCATACAGCAGATCGATAGCTTCCTCGCCCGTATCGTGGCCGCCCTTAATAATAACGTAGCCCGCTCCATATCCAGCGAGCCGTTTCGCCGCTTCCCGCTTATCTTCCGCCGTGACAATTGCAATGCCCGTCAGCTTCTCCGCTTCCGGTATGTTCGGCGTAATTACCGTCGTTACAGGCAGCAGCTTGTCCGTCATCGCCCGGATAGCTTCCTCTTGCAGCAGCGAGGCTCCGCCTTTGGCGATCATAACCGGGTCTACGACAACATTTTTCCAGCCAAGCTCGGCAATCGTTGCGGCAACAGCCGTAATGATCTCGCTATTGAACAGCATGCCCGTCTTCAGCGCATCGACGCCAATATCCGAGCCGACCGAATGCATTTGCTGCACAACGGCTTCCACGCTGAGCGGAAATACGCCCTGCACACCGAGCGTATTTTGCGCAGTAATCGCGGTCACCGCGGACATGCCGAATACGCCAAGCTCCTGAAAGGTTTTCAGATCCGCTTGAATGCCCGCCCCGCCGCCGCTGTCCGAGCCCGCAATCGTCAAAGCAGTCGGGACGCTGCGTGGTGCCTGCCCATTCTCATGTACGCTCATGTTTTGCTCACGTCCCTCTCTTCATCAAATACAGAACCAAGGTGAAACGGCTGTCACCGCCCTTCAGCGGCGCGGCGCGTTTCACTCCGAGAAATATAAGCCTAATGATAAGTAGGAAACTTATAAATCCTTATATTTTAGATCAAACGCTTGTCCACCGATTCTCGGTTTCGCAGATTTCCACTTCCAGCTCCAGCTCGCTGTACCTATCTCTGCTTATCTCTGCCTAGCTGAAACGCTCAGGAGCGAATGCCCGCATGAAGTCAGGCAGCTTCTTGCCTTCTACGCTATCAGCCACGAGCTGTGCTGTAACCGGACTGAGCAAAATCCCATTGCGGTAATGCCCTACCGCCATCACGACGCGGCCCGATTGTGCGAGCGCACCAAGCAGCGGAAAACCATCCTGCGTGGATGGGCGAAGGCCCGCCCAGGTGTGGAACGGCGTCCACGTTTCGAGAAACGGGAAAGCTTGCTTGTTCCATTTTCGCAGACGTTCAATGCCCTTCTCCGTAACGGTCGTCTCGAATCCAGCTACATCCTCAGAAGCGCCGCATACGAGCGTATTATTTTCCTTCGCTACGAGATAGCCTTGATTGCAAAACACCATATGATGAACGGGCTTTTCCTCCGCCATATAGGCGCAAATTTGTCCGCGAATCGGATAGACCGGAATGCGAAGGCCAAATGCAGCTTCCAGCTGCTGCGCCCAAGCTCCCGAGCATACAACGAGCCGGTCCCCTTCAAAAACACGCCCGTCTGCCGATTCCAGCATGACCGAGCTCTGCCAGTCCTTAATCGCAACCTGCTCCAAATGCTCATGAATGTGAACATCCATCAAGCGGCAGGCATCCTCCAGCGCTTTAACATAATGCGGCGCATACAGATGGCTTTCCTCCGGCGTATACAGCGCTGCCCGCACCTTGCCTGACAGCTTCGGCTCCATCCGAAACACGTCGCCCCCATCAAGCAGGCTGCCCGATGAACCATACTCCCGCTGCCAGCGCAGCCTGCCTTCAAGCGCCAAAATATCCGCATCATGGTAAGCGATATACATGCTTCCAGATTCGGTATATTCGAAAGGCAGGTCGGAAACCTGCTTCACGCGATCTGTAAACGAAGGATAAAGCCGCAAGCTCTGCGCACATAAGCGAAAAAAATCATCCGGTCCCTCTACATTTTCCGAAAAAGGAGCCAGCATCCCCGCAGCCGCTCCGGAAGCTTGTCCCCCGCAGCTGCCAATTTCCAGCACCATCACCTGGTGGCCGCGGCTGCGCAGCTCGAACGCACAGGATAAGCCAATAATGCCGCCGCCCATGATTACAATTCGTTCTCCCATGTCCTAACCAGCTTTCCTGTTGAATGATGCTGTTATTTCAGCTTAAACTCCTCGTAACCGCTGCTTGCCGAAGCATAACGCTTCTTCGAAATACGGCCGGACAAATAAGCCAGACGGCCAGCTTCGATGCCGAGCCTCATCGCCCGCGCCATGCCTGCCGGATCTTTCGCCTTCGCAACTGGTGTATTCATCAGCACGCCCGCCACGCCAAGCTCCATCGCCTGGGTCACATCGCTGACTGAGCCAAGCCCCGCATCGACAATAATTGGAACCTTCGCTTCCTCTACAATAAGGCCCAAATTATAAGGGTTCAAAATGCCAAGGCCCGTGCCAATTGGAGCCGCTCCCGGCATTACAGCCGCAGCGCCCGCTTCCTCCAGCCGCTTGCAAATAACCGGATCATCCGACGTGTACGGAAGGACGATAAAGCCCTCTTTTACGAGAATTTCCGTCGCCTTCAGCGTTTCAATCGGATCAGGCAGCAGCGTGCGCTCATTGGCGCTAATCTCGACCTTGATCCAGTCGCTGAGTCCCGAAGCGCGTGCAAGACGCGCGATCCGCACCGCTTCCTCCGCCGTGCTTGCCCCTGAAGTATTCGGCAAATATTGATACGACTTTCCTTGCAAATGCTGAAGAATCGAATCGTCCTCGGTCGCCTCCAAGTTAATGCGGCGAATAGCGAACGTCAGCACCTCGGCGCCTGACGCCTCAATCGCCTCCCTCTGTACATAAGGGCTTGGGAAAAGCCCGGTGCCGATAAAAAATCGGGACGTTAGTTCATGGTTGCCAATATGCCATACATCCGGTTTCATTCGCTTTAGCCTCCTCCTACAAAATGTACAAGCTCGATTTTCATGCCTTCGCGAACCTCGGTTGCTCCCCATTGCTCCTGGGTCAGCACTGCTCCGTCAGCTTCAACGACAACCGGCTTGCCCGCGAGGCCAAAATGGGCAATGACCTCTTCAATCGTCTTCGCTGCCAGCTCCTGCTTCACACCGTTAATGACTAGTTCCATTACGACTCTCCCCATTTATCGAGCTTGTCTAGAAAAGAGCGGCAGGTGCCGGAAATATCGCTGCTGCCAACAATTTCGCTAACCGCACAAATGCGCGTCGCGCCAGCTGCAATCACTTCATCCACATTGCGCAGCTTAATGCCGCCGATTGCGACAAATGGAATTTTCACCTTATCCGCTACCTCGCGCACGTATTCAACCGTTACCGGATCAACAACGTCGACCTTCGTCTTGGTTGGAAATACTGGACCGACGCCGATGTAGTCGGCACCTTGCTCCTCGGCAAGCAGCGCCTCTTCAATGGCGTGCGTGGAAATGCCGATGATTTTATCGCCCACAAGCTTGCGTGCTTCCACGAGCGGCACATCGCCCTGGCCCAAATGAATGCCGTCCGCATCCACTTCCAGCGCAATATCAATGTAGTCATTGACGATAAAGGTTACGCCATGCTTCCGGGTCAGCTCGCGGAGCGCCCGTGCTTTTTCCAAAATGGCTGGCTTGTCGCCCGACTTGTCGCGCAGCTGAATAATATCAACGCCGCCGTAAATCGCTTCCTCCATCACCTCGATCAAATCGCGGCCCGGATGAAATTCCTCGCCTGTAATCGCATATAAACGAAAATCCTTCATATTCACACAATCCCTTCGCTGTTGGCTGTTAGTTTCCGATATAACGGGCATATAAGGTTTTGGCACGGACCATATCTTCCGTCCCCTGCACAAGCACACGCCCATCGGGGAACAGCACGAGCCGCTCACCTTCCGGCAGCTCGGCTTTCAGCAAATAAGCGTTATGCGTAAGCTCCACAGCAATCGGTTCTAGCCTTTGACGCCACTGCTCCAGATTAAGCGGAGCGCCGCCAGAGATTTGCACGGTGCTGCGTCCGCATAGCGAGACTGCCGCGTCCTGCTCTGCCACCTGCAAAGCCGGATACTGCTTCAGCTGGCAGCAAGGGCATTGCTTCGCAGGCTCGCCCAGCTTCATCTCGAACGAATGATTTTGCCATAAGTCAAAGGTCATCAGGCTGTTTCTTCTTTTATCCGCAGCTCCAACCAAATATTTAAGCGCCTCTACCGCTTGGTAGGAAGCGACAATATCCACGACTGGCGAAATAACGCCGATCATATCACAGGTCTGTCCGCCCGCATCGGCTGATTGAATAAAGCAGCGCAGACACGGCGTAGCGCCCGGCACAAGAATAGCGCTCATGCCCCGCGAGCTGACCGCCCCACCATAGGTAAACGGAATACCGCTGCGGAAGCAAGCATCATTAAGCAGAAAACGCGTCTGAAAATTATCCGTCCCATCGAGCACGAGGTCGATATCCATCAGCAGCGCGTCGATATTTTGAACGGTGACGTCAGCAACGATCGCTTCGATCTTGATATCGGAATTGATTTTGCGCAGCTTCCTCTCGGCGGCGACTGCCTTCGGATAGCCATGCTCGACATCCTCTTCGTCGTAAAGCATCTGCCGCTGGAGATTGCTTCGCTCCACATAATCACGATCAACGAAACGGACGAGCCCGACCCCCGCTCTGACCATATGATTGGCCAGAACGGTGCCGAGCGCTCCCATTCCTATAATAAGCACTGCGCTCTCGCTTAGCTTGCGCTGCCCTGTTTCACCAATTGGCGTAAACAACATCTGTCTTGAATAGCGTTCGTCCATACGCCGTATTCCCTCCACTATTATAGGTTGCGGAATGCATCCTCAGCCTTGATTTCTTTCGTGAGCTGGCCATGCTCCTGCAACCATGAAATGACATTGCTCCACGACTCCACCGATTGGCTTCCGAAAGCTTCGGAGCCGGCATCCATGAGCGGCAGCAGTACCTGCAAGCTTTGCTTCTCGATCTCGGCATCAAGCGGGTAATCTGCATTTTGCTTGTCGAGCAGCACCTGCAAAGCCTCATCCGGATGGCTCGCCGTATATTCCTGACCTTTGGCCGCCGCATCGATAAACTTCTTGAATACTTCGCTTTTGCTGGCAACGCCATCCTCGCTTGCTGTCATCACAAGCTCGTAATAATCCGGTACGCCATAGTCGGCAGGGTTAAGCGCAATCAGCTTCTCGCCTTCCTTCTCCAGCAGCAGCTTCTCGTGGTTCACATAACCTCCGATAATGGCATCGACCTTCTTCGTTGTCATGGCCGGAATCAGGTCCCAGCCCACATCGACGTAGTTCAGCCCTGATGGATCGCCGCCATCGGTTTTCACCATTGTGTTCACGTACGCTTCATCCAGCGGAATCGACGGATAGCCGATTTTTTTGCCGACCAAATCCTTTGGCGTCTTCACGCCCGACGATTCCAGCACGAACAGCTGATTCAACGGGTGGCGCACAAGCGAAGCAACCGATACAATCGGAATTTCCTCTGCGCGGGCAACGGCTACCTGCATTTGATAGCTGATCGCCAGATCCGCTTTGCCGGTTGCAACCAGCTTGAGCGCATCATTCGTATCCGCCGGCACCTGCAGCTTTACATTGAGGCCTGCTTCCTTGAAGTAGCCCTGCTCCTCCGCTGCATACAAGAAAGTATGTACCGCATTCGGATACCAGTCGAGCAGCACCGTCAGTTCCTGCGCGCCTTCGGTGCCATTTGCTGTGTTTTTGTTATCCGAGGAGCAGCCCGCCATAATGACTAGCGTCAAAGCCAGACATGCTGCGATCCATGAGCTGCGTTTCCATTTGGAAGCTTTATTTTTCGTATAATGATGATTTCCTTCATTCACCTTACGCATAGACAACTTACCTCTTTCTTGTTCTATTATAGTATATAAAATGCGATAAAGCTTGAGCGGCACTCCGCCTTGGTGCCCCCTTACTGGCCTACCTTCGATTCTCTCCGATAGGATAAGCAGATTCGCTCAATTGCCAATACGGCTAAAAATAACATAATGCCCATCGCTGACAGCAGCAGCACCCCGGAAAAAACACTTTCGCCGCGCAGCATATTCGCCGCCCGCTTTGTGTACATGCCCAGGCCCGCTTCGCCGCCCAGCCATTCGCCAAGCGTAGCGCCGCCGACGCTGATCGCCGCTGCCATTTTCAGCCCCGTGAAAAACTCCGGCAGCGCCGAAGGGATTTTCCACTTGAGGAACAGCTCGCGCTTGCTTGCTCCCATCGTCCGCAGCAGCTCCCCGATATCCGGGTCCGCCGAGCGGAAGCCGTCCGCCGTATTCATCGCAATGGGGAAAAAGGTGAACAGCATGACAACGGCGATTTTGCTGCCGATTTCATAGCCAAACCACATGACCATAATCGGCGACAGCGCAATAATCGGAATCGTCTGCGAGGCGACAACGAGCGGGTACAGCGTCTTGCGCGCCAGCGATGAGCTGTCGATCCAGATCGCCGACAACGTGCCAAGCACGATTGAAATCGCCAGCCCAAGCAGCGCCTCGCCTAACGTGATGACGAAATGCCGCGCCAGCAGCCCGCTGTTCTCCGCCATGGAGACGAGCACATCAGACAGCCTAGGGATAATATAATGGGGAATTTGGAATATTCGCGTTCCCACTTCCCACAATACAGCGAGCAGAAGGATGAACAGCACGACAGGCATATGCTTATTGAAAAAACGCTTCATCGGCTTCCCCCTTCTAGGCTGGCCGCTGTATGCGCATGCCCGAAATGCCCCAGCAGCTGGCGTTTTAACGCCACAAAAGGCTCGCTCAGCATCGTCTCGTAGGTGCGCGGACGCGCAAGTCCCACCGGATATTCCACCAATTCGGCAACCGGCGCCTTTGCAGCAACCAGCACCCGGTCCGATAGAAGCAGCGCTTCATCTATGTCATGGGTAATAAAAACAATCGTTTTGCGATGCTGCTCCCATATTTCCAGCAGCCACTCCTGCATGCTGACCCTCGTCATTGCATCAAGGGCGCTAAACGGCTCATCGAGCAAAAAGAGCTCGCCGCCACCCAGCAGCGAACGAAGAAACGATACCCGCTGGCGCATGCCGCCCGACAGCTCATGCGGGTACTTCGCCTCGGTTCCGGCGAGGCCGAAATCCGGCAGCAGCTCCCGCACCCGCTGGCGCGCTTCCTTCTTCGGCGTTCCTGCTAGCTCCATACCGAGCGCGGCATTATCCAGCACCGTCCGCCACGGCATCAGGCAATCCTTCTGCGGCATATAGCCAAGCTTCGCCGCCTGCTGCTGGCGATTTACGCCGCCGATCGTAATTGTGCCGGCTTGCGGCTCCAGCAGTCCGGCCAGCAGCCGAAACAGCGTCGTCTTACCCATGCCGCTCGCCGCAAGCACGCTGACGAACTCACCCTGCCTAATATGCAGGTCAAGCCCTTCAATCAGCGGCGGCCCGCCGGGAAAAGCATACGTCAGTCCGCTGACGCTAAGGCCTGCTGGCTCGTTGTTTTCGCTATGTGCAGAAGTGGTCGTTGCCGCTGCTTCTGCTGCTGACTTGCTTGCCCCCGCCGCCCGTTCAAGCCCCTGCTCTCCCGGCAGACCTTTATTTATGCTCACACTGGCCACTCCTCCATGCGATATGCCATATCCCAAAATAAATATTCCATCTTCGATGTTATGACAAAATGCTCCTCCAGCTTCGCAAGCTCCCGCTCCGGAAGCCCTTCTGCTAGTTGGTCCATCAGGCCAATGCACCAGTTGGTCAGCTCGCCGAACTCCTCCGAGCTGTACATAAGAATCCATTCCTTATACAGCGGATGATCCAGCGCACCCGGATATTCGGCGAAAGTTACGCCGATTTCGCGATAGCTCCACATGCACGGCAGCAGCGCTGCTACAACCTCTGCGAGCGAGCCATTCGCCGCGACGTCGAGCATATATTTTGTATAGGCGATATTGCTTGGCGCCGGCTGCATGCCTTCAAGCTGCTCGCGCGTAACGCCAAAACGGTCGGCATACTGGCGGTGCAGCTCCATTTCCACATGCAGCGTGGAATGATACAGCCCGGCGAATTTGACCATTGTTGCCATATCGCCAGCTTTTATACTGCCGTAGGCGAACAGCTTCGCATAGTCGATTAAATAGACGTAGTCCTGCTTGAGATAATAGATGAAGCGCTGCGGATCCAGCGTTCCTTCGCGCATTTCCACGAGAAAAGGATGCTCATGGCTTTTCTGCCATACTTCGCGGCTTGCTTGATATAATCTATCGCTAAATTTGCTCATCGTATCCTCCTGGCGCCGGATGGAAAAGGGCTGCTGCGCCTCTCCAGCTCAAACCTTTCACGCAGCGAAGCCCTTTTTCATCTGGCTTTTTATTTAACAGAGAGTGATTCGCTCTCTCTTATATGCTCAGCTCGTTTATTCAAATACTTCTATGTTTAATAAAAGCTGCTGCTTTAACGCTACTTTAACATTACTCTCATTAATCCGACTTATGTTCGAGGATTGACGTTCCTCTATATCCGCGATTGGTTGATTTGGATGATTTGGTCGATTTGGCCGACGATTTAGTCGACGATTTAGTCGATTTGATCGACGATTTAGTCGTGCCAGCGGACAGGAGAGCCGCTATTTCAGCGATTTGGCCACTTTAATCGTGTTCGCGGACAGGAAATCCGCTATTCCGTGATTAATGGGGACTTTATAGGCTTTTTGCTGCCAATAACTGCATCTGAGTCCGCGAACAAGGCAAAATCGTTGATTTTCGCAAATTAACGGCTTCTCTGTCCGCTCGACAACCACTCGCTACTCGTTACTCACTACTCACTACTCACTATTCACTACTCGTTACTCGTAAATCGCTAATGCCTGAGCCCTGCTCGCCGCCCTCTGCTTCCTCTTTCGGACGGTTGCACCAGTCGGCGATGAAGCCCAGTATAACTTTTGTATAATAAATCAGCTCGTTGATGTCGACGCTCTCGTCCACCGCATGGGCATGCTCCAGCTGCCCTGGACCATAAATGACCGTCGGGATGCCTTCCCTGCCGATCCAGCCCGCATCGGTTACGCTTGGGCTCATGCCAACCGCAGGCAGCACGCCAAGCACTTGCTGATGGCTTTGCTCCAGCGCCTTCAGCCCCGACCACTCGGGCTGAAGCTCCTGCGAAGGGAAAATCTCGCCTCGCTCCTCAATCATCGAGCGCCCTCCCCAGCGGAAGGTTGGCGGATGCTTGCGCATCCAAGGATCGCCCTGCGCCACGCCAAGCAAATGCTCTTCAATCTCCAAAGCAATCGCTTCATAATCTTCATTCGGGTAAAAATGAACCGTGATCCAAAGCGAGCAGCGGTCTGCGATAAAAGCGGCATGACGCCCGCCCTCAATGACCGCAGGGTTTATCGTATTCGAGCCGGGAGGAAAACCTTCATAAGATTTGCTCACTGCCCAGTGGCGCTCCAAATCTTGAAGCCCGGCGATCAGCTTGGCCATTTTTTCAATTGTGCTGGCTCCTTGAACGCCGCCCCCGGCATGAATCATGCGCGAACGCATGCCATCATGGAACGTCTCTGGGCTTTGCAAAGTGACCCAGCCGGTTATAACCCCGCCCTGTCCTTGAATCGCCAGCCCGCTCGTATCAGCGACGATGGCAAAATCCGCTTCACAGCCGCGCTCCATACAAGCGCGAGTGCCGGCCTCGCCCGCTTCCTCGCCAATAACGGCTTGGAACAGCAAATCCCCTTTCAGCTCCACACCGGCTTCGGTCAGCAGCTTGTTTGCAAAAAGCAATGCCGCAAGCCCGCCTTTCATATCGGCGGTTCCACGTCCATAGGCGCGTCCATCCTCCAGCACCAGCTTGAACGGATCATGCTTCCAGCCCCCGCTGTCGCCCACCTCGGCGACATCCATATGCCCATTGAGCAGCAGGCTGCGATAGTGCTTGCTATCGGTGCCCCGTTTTACCGCCGTCACGTTCGGATCACCCGGGTAAACCTCCCACAGCTCCGTTGCAAAACCGCTCGCTTGCAGCTGCTTCTCCAAAAACTGCTGCGCTTCCAGCGTATTGCGTGCTGGAGGGCTGACGGTCGGATAGGCCACTAGCTCGGCTAGCAGCGCAAACAGCTCATCCTGCCGCTCATCCACCTGCTGCTGCAATGCCTCAATCCACGCTTCTGTCATTTACTTTCTCCCCTTTCCTGAAGGAAAGCAATGCTCGCAGCTCATCCAAAATCTCGCCCTAGACAAAACCACTTTTTTAAGCGGAGAAATACAAAAAACCATTCGAGAATACACGAATGGCTAGGTTTCGTTATGTTCTCTACGCCAGCATTACCTGGATCAGATTAACGGTCAGGAAAACAAGTTCCCTATCTCAGCCAGACTTTATCCAGCACCCGCATTTCGTATGAAATTAGTTTAACTATAACGGAATACTTGAGATTAGGCAACGGTTCTATCAAAAAGAGGGCTTTCTCTAAAGCAGCTTGACGCTGCTCTAGGGAAAGCCCTCTTAAGCATGCTTGTGGCTGTTACACCATGATTTTGCACATTGCGTTCGTAAATTCAACCGGATCCTGAATTGGCAAACCTTCAATGAGCAGCGCTTGGTTGTACAGCAGGTTCGTGTACAGGCCGAGCTTCTCTTCATCGCTGGCAAATGCGGTTTTAAGCGACTGCAATATCTCGTGGTTGACGTTGATTTCGAGCACCTTGTCCGCTTTCACATTTTGGCTGTCCGGCATCGCTTGGAGAATTTTCTCCATCTCGATCGACACTTCTCCTTCGGAGGACAAGCATACCGGATGCGATTTCAAGCGCTTCGAGGCGCGAACACCGGATACTTTGCCCGCGAGGATGCCCTGCATCTTCTCGAACAGCTCCTTGTTGTCAGTCGCTTCCGCCTCTGTCGGCTCCTCGCTCGGGTCCGCTTCAATGCCAAGATCGCCGCTGGACACGGATTTAAACTCTTTATCCTTGTATTTCAAAATCACTTTAATCGCAAATTCGTCGATATCGTCCGTGAAGTACAAGATTTCATACCCTTTGTCCAATACCATTTCCGTTTGCGGCAGCTTCTCAATGCGGTCGATAGATGCGCCCGAAGCATAATAGATGTACTTCTGATCTTCCGGCATGCGCTCTACGTATTCATCGAGCGATACGAGCGTTTTCTCCTTGGAGGAGCTGAACAGCAGCAAGTCCTGCAGCGTATCCTTGTTTGCGCCGTAATCGTTGTAAACGCCAAATTTTAGCTGTCTGCCGAAAGCTTTGTAGAATTTCTCATAGCTGTCGCGCTCGTCTTTGAGCAGGCTGATCAGCTGGCTTTTAATTTTGTTTTTGATGTTTTTGGCAATGAGGCTCAGCTGGCGGTCATGCTGGAGCAGCTCGCGGGAAATGTTCAGCGACAGATCCTCGGAATCAACCATCCCTTTCACGAAGCCAAAATAATCCGGCAGCAGGTCGGAGCACTTGTCCATAATGAGCACGCCATTAGAATACAGCTCAAGGCCTTTTTCAAATTCCTTCGTGTAATAATCGAATGGCGTATGCTCTGGAATGTACAGAATAGCGTTGTACACAACCGCGCCATCCGCACTGATATGGATATGCTTAAGCGGCTTGTCGAAGCCATAGCGCTTCTCCATATAGAAGTTGTCGTAGTCTTCCTGCGTCAACTCGTTTTTATTTTTGCGCCAGATCGGCACCATGCTGTTGATCGTCTGCTCTTCGGAATACTCTTCGAATTCGCCTTCGGTGTCCTCTTTCGGACGTTGTCCGGCTACATCCATCTTGATCGGGTAGCGAATGAAATCGGAATATTTCTTAATGATCGCACGCAGGCGATATTGCTCCAAAAACTCGTCGTAGCTGACTTCTTCCGCATTGTCTTTGATTTTCAGCACGATTTCGGTTCCGACAGTATCCTTCGTAGCCGGCACAATCGTGTAGCCATCTGCGCCTTCGGATTTCCATTTGAACGCTTCCTCGCTGCCGAGGGCACGGCTTGTTACCGTTACAACGTCCGCCACCATAAACGCCGCATAAAAACCAACGCCGAACTGGCCGATGATGTTATGGCCGTCCTTCGCTTCATTCTCGTTCTTGAAGGCCAGCGAGCCGCTCTTGGCAATAATGCCGAGATTGTTCTCCAGGTCCTCCTTGGTCATTCCGATACCTGTATCGGCAATCGTCAGCGTGCGCGCTTCTTGATCCGCCGTTACTTTAATATAGTAATCCGCCTGATTGAATACCAATTGATCATCGGATAATGCTTTGTAGTAGATTTTATCAATTGCGTCACTAGCATTGGAGATCAGCTCGCGTAAAAAGATTTCCTTCTGCGTATAGATGGAGTTAATCATCATTTCCAGCAATCTCTTCGATTCCGCTTTAAACTGTTTCTTGGCCACGAATAAATCTCCCTTCAATAATCATCATTATTAGGCTGCGTAAGGCTACGTCTAGTTTAGCACTCTTCACGCCTGAGTGCTAATCCTAATTTTTATATACCATATATGAATTTGTAATGTCAACTTATGGTTGACATTCGCCTCGTTCATTTTCCTCCCACCCATACGTCACCAGCTTGCAGCTTGTATACAGTGTCTGCTTGTCCGCCCCATTGCTGCTTCTCCACATCATTAGCTCTGCTCTTGATCCGTTTAACTTCCCGCTCTGTTCGGAATCCTGATGCCAGATCATCCGCTAGCTCGGATTCATAATGAAACTCCGCATCTATATGGAGCTGCCAGACAAAACGCTCTACGCCTTTGATTTTGTGCAGCAGCGGAAGCTTAGCGAGACGCTCGTCTGCTTTAGCCTGCATCATCGTATTTTGCTCAAACGTATGATTATAAAAATGAAGCTGCTCGCCAATCGCCGCCACCACCTGCGAGGAGATGAAATCCGGCTCAAACAGCCATATTTTCAAATAAAATGCTTCGTTTCGCTGCTTCAATTGCTGATGCCACGCTTCATAAATATCAATCAGCGCGGCCAGCAGCAGCCGTGAAAACCAGACAGGCGGATTACGGCGAACGAGCCTATAGAATGGGTCGATCCAAAGCTTCACATAATCCCGTTGATGATGGGAGAGATACTCCATATCCAGCTGCATATAGCGCTGCTTCCACTTATCTATTCGCCTGACTCTGCGCTTCCAGCCTCTTATCTTGTGCTTATTCGATAACGCTTTTCCCATCCTGCTGCCAGCGTCCCTTCGCCCTCTAAGTCATTCTATTATATCGTTTCTCCCCTTATTTGGAAGCTGATCTTTCGTCGTTTTTACAAAACTAGCTCTGTCCCTTGATCTGCCTTTAACAATCTATTTATATACTTAGAACGATTCTTCATACGATCTTAAAAAAGGATAAAGGGGATTTGCAGGCTTATGAAAACGGTCAAGCAACTTGTTCAAATGATGTCAGTCGCAACGATGCTCGCTGCCGGTACAGGCGCTTTTGCTCCTGCCGCTCTCGCTGCTGATGCGCCTGCTGGCGATTATGTGAAGCTGCGCCAGGCTATCGAAAATATGCAAGGCGAAGTAACTTGGAACGCCGCCAGCCGCAGCGCTGAAATTACGGTAAGCGGTTTAAAAGCATCGTTCCCGATCGGCTCTTCGTCCGCTACGATTAACGGTGCTGCAGCCGAGATTGGAAGCCCTTCCCTTTTGACGAAAAGCACAACCTATGTTTCCAAAAAAGCGCTGGACAGCCTGAAAGCGCAGCTCGTCCAGCAGCAAAATAAAAGCGGCTTTGAGCTTGCCGCCTCCTTCCAAATGCCAAGCGAAAAAGCCGAAATCGCCGCTTCCACGCCAGACGGCAAACGCCTGCTCGTTACCGAAGCCGACAACGGCAGCATTTCCGTGCTCGACATCGCAGACATCAACAAAGTCAGCGTGCTGAAAACCGTCAGCTTCCACGACCTTTCCCCAGAGGCGGAAGTGACCAGCGTCACCGTATCCAAGGACGGTCGCTACGGGCTTGCGGTCATCCGCACGGGCGATGATGTGAACAAAGCGAGCAAAGGGCTGCTCGCCGTAGTCGATTTAGCTACCTATGAAACGGTAAAAACGTATGAGCTTGGCATCGGTCCCGACTCCATCGCGCTTTCGCCAGACGGGCTGAATGCTGTGATCGCGATTGAGGATGAGGAGTTGGATAAAGCCGCGGATGAAATCGATTATGCGAACGCGAAGCGTCCTGGCAGCATTATGATTGTTTCTTTTGCAGGCGGTGATCCGCTGAAGGGCGAGGTTGTGAACATCGCTACTCCGTTGGACGGTGTAGAGGGAGCCATTTATCCGCATGATCCACAGCCAGAATACGTGGCAATCAGCCCGGACAGCGCAACAGCAGCCGTAACGATGCAGGAAAACAACGCCATCGCGCTTGTCGATTTAAAGACGAAGAAGCTCATTCAAATTTTCTCGCTCGGCACGACGCAGCATAAAGCCGATCTGGAGGACGATGGGAATGTGCGATTTACGGAGGATTTGACCGCTCGTTATGAACCGGATGGCATTGCTTTTTCGCCGGATGGCAAATATGTGCTGACCGCCAATGAAGGCGATTTGGGCAAAAATGAATTCAAAGACGGCGTGAAGGCCGGTGGCCGCAACATCGCCGTATGGGATTTGGAGGGCAAGCGGGTATACGACAGCGCGAACCTGATTGACGAGGCGACAGCGAAGGTCGGCTTGTATCCCGATGACCGCAGCCCGAACAAAGGCAGTGAGGTGGAAAATCTGACCGTCGCAACAGTTGACGGAACAGCGCTTGCGGCAGTAGCGTCGGAACGCTCGGATGCGATTTTATTTTTCGATGTCGCTCATGCTGCCAGCCCCGTCTACCTCGGCTTGATACCAACAGCTGGAGAATCGCCGGAAGGCATTCACCGCGTACAAGGACGCAGCTTGTTCGTCAGCGCGGATGAGAGCACGGGAACCGTAAGCTTTTACGCGAAAAAATAAGGCGGCTTCCCGCTGACCTTAGCACAGCGGGATGGCCCGATTTAAACGAGAAAATCCCTTGAGCGCTTCTGTGTGCGTGCTCAGGGGATTTTTAGCTTTTAAAAAAGAGAGATTAATCATTTAGAAGGCGTCCATTATCATGCCATTGGCCGTACATTTTATTTTCTTTCGTATTTGTTATAAATTTATTTAATCTCCTGATAAATATTTCCGGCTGATTTTTATTGCTTTGGATCGTGTCGATCCGAACCCTTCTATAAAGCGCTGGAAATGCCCTAAAATTCTCATATACCTGTCTTTCCTCTTGCAGCCTTTGTTCTATAACCCTGTCTATTTTAAAAGAAACATCATCCATAGCAGGAAGTACCTTTCTTCCTTCGTCACTCATTAACCCCAGCTTTTCGAGGCGGCGGACATGCTTCTAATGGTTTATAGACTGGAATACGCATCGTCATGCTTCCATCGTCATGAAATTGCTTATCAGCCTGGTGAAACTGATCCATCGCTTCCGCCAAAGCCTTCGGCCCTACTCGAATCACCACATCCTTCAGCTGATCGGAGCCTTCCTTGTCTAAGAAAGCAGCCTCTTTCGGCACCCTGTGATGCGGCTGAAAGTCTTCCTGTGTCAAAAACAAATTCATCATCCGCGATAGTCGAAACTCCCGATAGTCCCGCCGTGTTCGGCAAAATCCATGCACATACCAATTGCTATATTTGAAATGCAGCCACATCGGTTCTATGTCACGGGTCGTACGTTCATTATTGACATTGATATAATCAAAGCGGACAATCTTTCGCTTCGTAATGCCCATGCGTAAATGACGAAGGGCGTCAGGCTCCATCCTGAGCGTTTCAAAGTCGACGGATAGACTCGGGGTCTGATGCTCGGGTGAGATCGTTTGCAGCCGTTCAATGGTTCCCTGAACACGCTCATCTTTAAACACGGTAGAGAAGCTTCTAAGCACGGTGATCAAGGAAGCGACATCGTAAGAACGGAGCAAGCTTTTATCCATTTTGTACCCGTCCATGATGCCATATCCGCCTTTACTCCCCTGCTGCGATATGATCGGGAAGCCCGCAGCACATAGGACATCGATATCCCGATAAATCGTTCTTTGAGAAACTTTGAACTCTTCAGCTAGCATGGAGGCAGACAAAATCTCGTGGTTAAGCAGCTTGTAGATCATAGAGATCAAACGCTCCAATTTCATATATATCCCCGCCCGTTATTCCATTTCGTATTTCACGCCTCTTATTTCTTTCCATTTTCCACAAAATGATCTACCGCTGCCTGCTCAATTGCCAGCCCTTCCATGTAACGCTCCATAAACAAAGCAAAGCCATTCACATCTGCGCTGTCAGGATAAACCTCTTGTCCTTCTGCATCCTTGAACACTTTAGTGGTAAGGTAATCAGCCAAGCCCTCATTCTGCTCCTTATTAACCATATAGGATGCCAAAATGGCCATCCCCCATGCGCCGCCCTCACCAGCCGTAGACATGACCGAAACAGGAACATTTAGTGCTGCGGCACACATCTTTTGACCGACTAGCGGTGTTTTGAACAATCCGCCATGCGCCAAAATATGGTCAACCGCTATATGCTCCTTCTGTGTCAAAATATCCATCCCGAGCCTTAGGGCAGCAAACGCGCTAAACAGATGTACTCTCATAAAGTTAGCCAGATTGAAGCGGCTTTCTGGAGAACGAACGAACAGTGGACGGCCTTTTGCAAGCCCGGTAATGTTCTCGCCTGAATAGTAGCCGTAACTCAGCAAGCCGCCGCCATCAGCGTCTGCTTCCAGCGCTTTGCCCAACAGGACGCTGAATAACTGGTTCATATCGGGCTTCTGCCCCATTGCCTCATAAAATTCACGGAACAAGCCGAGCCATGCATTAATATCGCTGGAGCAGTTGTTGGCAAGAACCATGCCGACAGGACTGCCATCAGGTGTAGTCACGATGTCAATCTCAGGATACACCGTGGATAAATCTTTCTCCAGTACAATCATGGCAAAAATCGACGTACCTACGGAAATGTTGCCGGTACGCTTTTTGACACTATTCGTAGCGACCATTCCCGTTCCGGCATCGCCTTCTGGAGGACATAGCGGAATACCTGCTTGCAGGCTGCCAGTTGGATCTAATAGCCTTGCACCAGCTCCACTTAGATATCCAGCGTGTTCACCTGCAGTATGAACTTTAGGTAAAATATCTTTAAGCTTCCACGGGTAGTCTTTATCGGCAATTAAATCGGCAAACTGCTTCACCATAGCTTCATTATATTGCTTTGCAGATTCATCGATTGGGAACATACCAGAGGCATCCCCGATACCAAGAGCCTTGCTGCCAGTCAACAGCCAATGTATGTAACCCGACAAAGTCGTCATATAAGCTAGGTTAGTGACATGATCTTCCTCGTTCAAAATCGCTTGATACAAATGTGCGATGCTCCAGCGTTGTGGAATTTTAAACTGGAATTTCTCGGTTAGCTCCGATGCAGCTGTACCCGTTGTGGCATTGCGCCATGTACGAAACGGAACCAATAGCTCCCCTGCGTGATCAAGTGCAATATAGCCCTGCATCATGGCAGAACACCCGATTGATCCGATTTTTTGCAGGGTTACGCCATAATTATTCTCAACCTCTTGCTTTAATTGGCGATAGGTTTCTTGCAGCCCGTTAATCATTTCATTGAGATCGTAGGTCCAATAACCGTCGATCAATTTATTTTCCCACTCATAGCTGCTGGAACCGATTGTTTGAAAATGGCAATCAACCAGTACAGCCTTGATTCGTGTAGAGCCAAATTCGATGCCAAGCGAGGTTTCCCCCCTGACTATCGCTTGTTTCATATTTTGATCCATAATGGCGCTGCTCCTCTCTGAATTTAAAATTGAACCGAATATAGGATGGAAGGTAGTAGCAGAAACTGCCCTGAGCTTGTCTTGCTATGGCCTCCAAATTCGATTGAAGCTGGACGCCGCATCGGTGAAGGATAGCTCGAAAACGTCGGGATTGGACAGCGCTTCCCATTCATGAAATCCGACTGCCTGATCCAGATGCTTAAGCAGCAGCGAAATGAGGTTGCCATGTGAGACGATTACGGTATTTTTCCAGACGCTTTTCAGTGCCTCATTAACGACTTGAACGGCCCGACTGGTAGCGGTATGGCTGGATTCCCCACCCTCGTAGCATAAATCCATGTCCTCATAGGTTCGGCGAAGCATTTCGCGCCAGTCGGGATGATTTTGACCCGATAAAATGCGCTCGGTTAACCGCTCATCCCGCTTTATGGGCAGGCCAGTGGCGTCAGCTAATGGAGAAATCGTGCGGTAAGCCCGCTCATATGGGCTCGAAATGATTCCTTCTATCTGCTTTTTCGCCAAAAATACAGCTAATTGCTGCGCTTGCTCTATCCCCGCTACGGTTAATGGAGCGTCAGGCTCTTGGCCTTCTGCTTGGCAATGACGGACTAGATATATCGTGTTCATGCGCTCACGATCCTTTTTGGGATATTAAATAGGCTCTCTTGGCTATTGGCTTTGCAGCTCGCCTAATACTTCAATCTCTACATCGACAGCGGAAATAATGAACGCTTCTAGTGAATCCAGCAGCACTCTGAGCTCAAAGCCACCGTCAATCGTGTAAATTTCATCGTACAACCACCACGTATTTTCAGGAAGATCCGGAAGCTCCAACTGCTTGACTCCGTGAAACGTAATTTTAATATCCGTAAAATAAGAATAAGAGCCGCGACAGTCCAAATATAGAATAAACGTTGCTTCATCAGGACGATCATAGGAGGTGAATTTGGCATCGTGAAGGGTATTTTCGAATAGCTTGATCGCATTGGGCGGAAGCTCGTTTTGAATCGATTTATAATAGCCGTTATACGTCTCGGCCACTTTACGCATGCGATTATCATAGTCTTGCTTCCACTGCTTCGCCATTTCCTTCAATTCAGGAGGCGGGTAGATCGTATTCAACGTACCATCGTGTATGTAGGGGTGAAAGGCTTCTGGGAGGTATTTTAATAGATGATTTTTCTTTTCTTCTAGCAGTTCGCGCTGCGATTGTAGAGGGTCTTTGCCTTCTGAGCGAAAATAGGCGAGGTACTCCTCCCATTCCTCTTCTGTCTCATATATGCACATTATCCCGGCAATCTGCATTTCTTCATACCATTCTTTTGTGCAAAATTTCATGGATCTCCTCCTTGAATGCTTGTGCTTGTTGTGATTTTGATCCGCTCACTCCACACGCTTACTCTTTGACCAACTGATTTGTTATTCAGCTATCTTTCCCACCTTGAAAATACTAACCTTCTTTCTAGTGGAATAGCTCATTATTTGAGAAGAACTGGTCGCCTTACATCGTCTGGTTGATCATTAGATGGAGTCAAAAAAATAAAAAATCCACAACCTTTTTTAAACAACACCTCCCTTTACTAGACACCATCTAACAAGTGGGATGCAGATTATTTCGGTTGTGGATTCGCATGGTGGAACGTGGCTTTTAGAACAAATTACAGCTATTATTCAGTTCGAACCAAAATCCAATCCTATATAAAATTTAATAGTTTCAGCATACGCGAGAGAAGTGTAACCATTTCTGCCCGAGTTGCTTCTGCTTGCGGCTTGAAATTACCTTGCTGATCGCCTTTAATGATACCTAAACTAAGCGCTTGATAAATAGAATCCTCCGCCCAAGATGAAATGGATTCTACATCTTCTAAAGCTAACTCCCTATTAGCTGTCTGCAAAGAAGGATTAGCATAAGCGATAGCTCGGGTAAGCATAACCGCCAACTCCTCACGTGTCACATGGTTGTTCGGACGGAAAGTCCCGTCACTATATCCCTTGATTATTCCCACCTGCTCAGCTGCGATAACATCTGCTTCATACCATTTCCCACCCACATCAGAAAAGCTAAATTCAGTGTTATTCAACGGAATCCCTATTGCACGTACAAGTAATGCAGCCGTTTCTGCTCGGGTAAGCATACCATTCGGATCAAAATTCATTTCGCTACGCCCCTGAACGATGAACTTAGCTGCAAGTAACTCTATATCCGACTTTGCCCAATGATTCTGCAAATCTACAAAGCTAACTCGACGATCAATTACGAAAAAGTAGCCGTTCCGCATACTCTTCACAATTGCTGTGACTTTACCATTCTCATTTATGAATTGTGCAGGAACAAAGGTGAACGCTTGCTTCTCTTCATCCCAAAATACGACTGTAGCAAAATCGGACTCTTGGCCATTAAGCTCAATCTTTCTTTCAACATAGGCTGTGAACGCTGAGATCTCAGAGCTTCTACCTTGATCATCTAGTCTATTAACGTTGAACACGACTGGCCCTGCCCAAACATTTTCGCCAAGACTCTTCTTATCTTCAACAAATTCTGTTGTCGTATCTGCTCTGCCTATTTTAATGGTTAGATCATGATTATCCCCTGCATTCGCCATCTCTTGAATGGGTATGGTAATTTCATCTTTTACTGTAATGAATTGCAGTTTCATGGATGGTGAAATGGCCATTAACTGCGTTAATGTCGCTTTACTAATCATAAACTCTGCGACTTCACTATCTGATTTGATTGTAACAAATCCTTTTTTCAAATCATCAAGTTTTAGTTCAACTCGTTGTTTTCCATTAGCTGACATAACCTCAATGTAATTGGATACTCCAGAACTAGTGTTACTCCCAGAACTAGAGTTACTTCCAGAACTAGTGTTACTGTTTGCAATAATGATTAGCGGATAAATGGCTTCATAAGTAGCACCATCAGCTGTTATCGTCGCTTTAAGTGTTATGCTCTTATTCCCCTCTGTATAGGACGGACGTTGTACATAACCTGTCGCACCATCTACAAATTGATTATTCGAGGAAACCCATTGAATGCTTCTACCTTCATCATCGGTTGCTGGAAGACTGAGAGGTCCAATAACTGATGAAGCGGTATCGTTAGTAGCATAAGTTAATTTCGGAACATCATACACGTTGAGCTTCGCAGTATTGCTCGTAACTTCATAGTTACCTAAACGTTGATTAGGATCAATGATTTCAGTCTCTATCGTATAATTGCCAACTGGGCTGCTTTGCTCTGCAAGCGTCACATACTTCACGGATATATCGTCGTTGTTCAGCACACCTGTTACAATACCGTCCAGGAAGGGATTCGCATTGTTTACCCAACGTGATATGGAGTGAGGCGTTACTGAAATCGGCGCTCTCGTAACGGATAGACTACCTGCGGTTTTCGTTACTTCGTAATTTCCTAGCTTGTTATTCGGGTCATTCAGTGTTGCTTCAATTGCATAGTTTCCTACATTACTGGCCTGATCGGCACTCGTTGCGTACGTAGCTGTAATTCCATCTGACGACAAACCGCCCACTATCGTTCCTGTGAAAACCGGATTGCTCGTACCATATTCACGAGTCGCATCGTCTGCGGTTACTGTAAGTGACGCTTTCGTAATGGATAAACTACCTGCGGTTTTCGTTACTTCGTAATTTCCTAGCTTGTTATTCGGGTCATTCAGTGTTGCTTCAATTGCATAGTTTCCTACATTACTGGCCTGATCGGCACTCGTTGCGTAC